>NZ_BAABIE010000003.1:0-366246 GCF_039542465.1 Gordonia alkaliphila
TCCGGTGATGTGGAACCCGGACGCACCGACGCTCGGCCACCTTGTCGTACCCGCCAGGCATACTCTGCCGCGCAGCCCCCATCCGAAACCGCACAGGCCAGGACGTCACCCCGATGAAATTTCGAGGCTAATCGGGCCGAGCGCGTTGGTGACATTGAGCTCCACACCGGACAGGACGATGTCGGCCACAGGCTGTGTCAACGCGACCTCAGCCAGGGTGACGGTGGCGATCTTCCCGGCCTGGATCTCGAACTCCAGGTCTGCGGATGGAATCACGTTCGCTTCAACGCCCGCTTGGGCTCCGAGGTCGCCGAACTTGGCGCCGCCTCCTGAGCCCGAGATGGTGACTTCCGGGGCGACTTTGGCGTTGACCCCGCCGGTGAGCTTGAGCTCGGGGGTGTGCGCGGTGACTTTCACTCCGTTGGGGGCGACCGATACCGGGTAGCCGATCCTATAGCCGACCTCGAGTGTGGCGCGCACGTTCTTGCCGTCGATGTTCCCGATCGCCGCATGCACGTTCGAGGACAACAGCGCCTGCCCGGACAGGGGCGAGGAGTCCAGCGGCGAAACCGCACTCGCCGACTGCTGCACCGCAGACAACGCGATCGCCAACCCCTCGCGAGTCTGGTGGGTCTTCGCCCCGGCTGGCCCACCGGCCAACAGCGCGGTCATCGACAGCGCGCCGAGCAGGGCGAGCAGAAGGGTGAATGGTCGTCTCATCATCACTCCGAACTTCCTAGTGTTCTACGGGTAAGCCCCCGCGCCTACGGTAGGGGCGCGATGTCAACCATCGGGGCGGTAGATCCTCAAACAAGCAGGTAGAGGGAAGAAATCAAATTCCGGTCCGGAATTTTTCGCTCTACGACGTGCTCAACCTGCTGCCCGAGTCATGGACCGGCGACATCGGCTGACGACGCGGCTGGCCCGGACTGCACAGTCGGCTACCTCGCTGAAGCAGACGGCCTGCGCACCGGAACCATCGAGCGGAGGCGGCGACTCCCTCGAACCTCGGCCTCGCGGAACACCTGCAGATCATCGTGGAACGTCGGTGACCAACAACTTCCTGCGCGAGATCGGCGCCGCCGTCGGCTTCATCCTCTCGCTGTTCCTGCGCAACAAGGCCCTCTCCACCCGAGCCGGCCTCGCCGCCCAGGGCGAGGTCGACGAACCCGACGCCCCCTTCCGAAACGTCCCCAACCCCGCCTGACTCCACTCGGCCGCCGTTCGCGGCACCGACCAACACCCGCGTCAGCCTTTGTGCCCGACTGCCGCCTTGTCTCCTGGTGCGCCGACGACGCGGCTCCCCCGACTTCACTGGCATATACGGGGCCTCCTTGGTCACTATGACCACGGAGGCGTCCTCTGTGCCAGTGAACCTGCGAGATCCACCCCCGCGTCACTCCGTCGGCCCCGCACGGGCGCGGGCGGTGGCCGACCGCAGGCCCCACTGCCCCAGGCGGACCGGCACCACCACCTCGATCAGCAGGTCCTGGCCGTCCACCTCGCACCGCACTACCCGCGGCGGCCCCTCCTGCGCGTCGGCGATCTCCCGCGCCCGCGCACACGGCCGCTCGTCCCCACGCACGTGCGCCGACGCCGCGGCCAGCGCCCCCAGGTCGGCAGCGTTCTGCGCCCGGTGGCGGGCCAGCACACCCGCACCCAGGTAGACGATCGCGATCAACAACGCCGCCAGCCCGGCCATCGTCAGGGCCGCCGCCACCGTCACCGAGCCGTCGTCATTCGCCCACAGTCGCCGCCTCGACCCCGTCCGGTTCCATCGCCGCCACGCTGTGCGCCGAGACGTCGAACAACGGCAACAGCGGAACCTTCGCGCTGACGATCGCCACCACCTGCTCACCCTGACGGTGCACCTCGATCCGCGACCCCTTCGGCGCAACCCGCGCACCCACCGCCTGGGCCTCACTGTCGCCGGCCGCGGAGAGTCGAGCCACCTCACGAGCCGCATCGGTGCACCGCAGTTGCGCTGCGACGGTGCCGATCGCCGCCACGCCGAGCACGACGAACACCGCGAGTGCCGCGAGCGCATAGGCGGCCTCGACCGTCACCATCCCCGTCTCGTCCGCGGCAAGCCGTCGACACCACGACGTCCTCATCCAATCGACGTGGACAGTGCCCGGCTGATGATGCCGGTCAACGCACTCACCACGTTGTCGCCGCTGATGACGGTGTACAGAATCGCGCCGAACGCGGCGGCCGCGACCGTGCCTATGGCATACTCGACTGTGTGTTTTTACACCCGACATACTCCCTGGTCAGGGCTATTTCCTAGATTTGGCGCTAACCCCGCATACCGCCGCCACCCGCAACAGTAAGGACCCCATCATGAGTTACACCCTGCCCGACGGCCGCGACTGGAAGGACGCCTGCGCGGACTCCCTGGCCCGCCTCGACGCGCCGGCTCGCGCCAGCTTCATCGGCTCGGTCGGCTCGGCCATCCACGAGGACTTCGTCCCCGACGAGGCCACCATCGCCCAGATGGTCGACGACATCCTCGACGACACATCCGTCGAGGCCATCATCGCGCGCGAGCTGACTCGGGAAAACGACTGAGCGCCCACGGATACGGCGGCCGGCCGCACGCGGCAGGCCGCTGGCCGCATCAACGTCGAATCAAGGAGCTTCGCTGTGAAAGTGAACGAGGACCGAATCATCGAGCGGGTCGCTGCCATCCAGGCGCATGCCGGCTTCCGCATAACCGGCGGTGACCTCGCCGCCCTGCGTCGCGTCCTTCGCGGTGCGACGACCGTCGAGCAGGAGAAGGAGGCTGTCCTCGCCGAACTCGCCGCCGCGCGTGGCGGGCCGATCCGGACTGGTGAGGCCATCAAGGGCAATCTGCTCGGACTAACCGACGCCGCCGAACTCCACGTCGCCGAGCGCCGGATTGTCTCGCTGCGCATGGCACAGCTCGTCGCCGACCCCGGCGCGATCAACCACCCCGTGGCCGCGGAGCGGCCCGGGGAAGGCCCGTAGCAGCTGGCTCAACCGGAGTCGTTCAGCCGAACGACTCTGGTTCTTGTGTTTTGACGGATCATCCGACATATTCACTATGTAGCCGTACGGCTACATAGTGACTCAGGGGGGGGCGATCATGCATGGCTGTGCCACGGGGGCCGTGAAACAATCGGGCCGTGCCCGCACCCGACGCCCAACTGACCGCCGCTCAGCGGCGGGTCCGGGCTGTGCGTAGGCAGGCGCTCGCCGCGGCGCTCGTGGCCGCGCGCCAGTCGGCAGGACTGACACAGACTGAACTCGCCGAGGCCGCATCAATGAGCCGGAGCGCCGTCGCCCGCCTCGAAGCCGGTGACGCCGGCATCGCCAGCGATCGCTTGTGGGACATCTGCGTGGCACTCGGCCTGCGCCCGAGTGCCTTCTTCCAGCTGGCCGAGGCCGACGTCGACGCGGCCGAAACCCTCGGCGACGCCTAGATTCCGGCGCTTCCGGGGCTCTTCTCAACGACCGACACGAGCACGCCGGTCGATCTCACTCACACCTCGAAGGGGTACTCCATGCCCGAAATGCCACCATCTGTCGACTTCTACGCCGCTCTTGGCCTCGATCGCGCGGCGTCACCTCGCGACCTTGCCGCTGAGCTGTCGCACCGCATTGACCGGACCCCGCCCGGGCCCGCGCGTATCCCGTTGGAGCAGGCCCGTGCCGTCCTCGGCGATCCGGGCAAGAAGGCAGCGTACGACGCCCGCCTCAACGATCCGGCCGCACGTCCGTGGACGCCGCCCGAGCTGCACAACCTCGCGATGGCAACCCCACAGCCGTCCGGATTCGCCCGATTCACGGGTGCCGGGCGACAGCGGATTATCACTCTCAGCGCCGTTGCTGCAGCCCTCACTCTTGTTCTTGTTCTGGTCATCGTTGCAGTCACGTCCAGCGGTAGCGGCGGGGATGGCAGTTCTTCCACCGCTGCTGACCGAAGCAGCGGCACCACAAAGGACGGGGATTTGTACACCGACGCCGCCGGCAACGAGTTCATGTGCGGGCGCATGGACCGAAAGGGTCTGTACAGCGGGAAGAGCGCCGACTGGCCCGTGGAGCGGTTCAAGGATCCGGATGCTCGGCCAGCCCGAGCCTTCCTTCTGGAGCAGGCGATCGACCTGCCGCCAGCCTTCGACGCTCTCACCGGTCTCGAGACCCTCAGCACCGCCAACACCCCCTACTACTTCGTTTCGACCACGGTCGGCCTCGCCCAGTACCAGGACAAGAACGTGGGCGTGAATCTGGCGACTCCGTTGAAGGGTTGGACGCGCGAGACGGTGCGCATGAACGTCGCGGTGCTCTCCCGAGGCGGGCAGCTCGTCTCGTCGAACGCGTATGCGCCCGATCAGGCCAGCCAGATCCCCAAGCCGTTCGATCTGCAACAGCGGACACTTACGTCGGGTTACTACCGGATCGAGGCAAAGGACGGCGTCACGATTCCGTCTGTCGCGGCAGGCACCAAGCCAACTCAGAATTTCGCCTTGCAGATCCTGCCTGACGCGTTCGATGAAAACGTGTATTGGGTGCTCATGCGCGGTTCGGCCAAGCTCTACAAGGCCGGGTATTTTTGGATCACATCGACCACCGACCTGGCGCCGTACGCAGAGCAGTGCGACCAACCTGCATGACTCCCGCCGCCCCCGCGGCATAGCCGCCGACAAAGCCCTCCTCGAGACCGATTCGAGGAGGGCTTTGTCATGTCCACAACCACCGAAACGTCCCCGCCCCGCGTCTGGGTCGGGTGCGAAAGCTGTTACTCCGCAGGGCGCCTTGTCGGCATCTGGGTCGACGCCGTCGACGCGGCCAGCATCACCGCCGAGCAGATCCACGCCGAGTCCGACATCGACCCCGCGGCCGAGGGCTGCGAGGAATTTACGTGCATGGATGTCGATGGCTTGCCGACCACGGGCGAGCCTTCGCTGAGCGAGGCGAGCCGCTGGGGCGAGATCTACGAGGAAGTCGGCGCGACACAGTGGCCGGCGCTGTGTGCCTGGGTCCGGTCCGGCGCGTACTCCGCCGAGGGAGACACCGACTTCCCGGTGGTCAGCGACTTTCACGAGCGGTACTGCGGCGAGTGGAACTCATTCCGCGACTATGGGTTTCAGTTTGCCGAGGACACCGGCTTGCTGCAGGGCGTACCCGAAGAGGTCGAACGCTACTTCCATTGGGACGCGTGGATTCGTGATCTGGAGACCGACTACAGCGTCGAAACTGCTGGCTGCGGCACTGTTTTCGTGTTCCGGAACTACTGATGGCCAGCACGGATTACCTGACAGCCGCACTCGAGCTCGTCCCCGAAGCCTGGCTGCTCGGCGTCACCGCCGACGCTGCAGCGCAAGGTGCCACAGTCGGTTTCACCGCTGCAGCCGGGGGCCTCCGCACCGATGTGATCGACCGCATCCATGCCGTCTGCGCCGCGCGTGCCGGTGACCCCGAACGGGAGGCCCTGTCGGAGGGCCAGCGGCTCGACGCCCTGTTCCCGAACCACCGCGGCATCGGCGCGTTCGACCTGCTCGACGAGCTGGGGATCGCACCGGTGTACGTCCTGACTACTTCCTGCTGACCCTGAACCCGCACCCATGTCGGGTGCGGGTTCTTCCTTTTCTCGTAGACCTGACGCCCCTGCCGGGGGCACCCGTGGCAGGCGGCTCCTTCGTCGCCGCCGGCCACGGATCTGCTGCGGTGGGTTGCGGGGTGCGGTGTACTGGGTCGGTGAATGACGACGAGTCGATGACTCAGGCCGCGATTGACGCGGAGTTTCATGCGACGCGGGGGATAGGCAACCGGATTAACGCGCTGGCGCAGGCCGAGCTGGCCGTGGCCGCCGTCGACGAGCTGCCGGCCGACGTGCAGGAGCGGTTGGATCGGGCCATTGCCGCAGCGCTCGACGAGTTCGGTCCGCACCACGCCTGACCTGCTGTTCGCCCGGGCTTGTGACACACCGTCAGCTAAAGTCTGACGTCATGATTACGAGGCAGCTGGTCGACACCGACAAGTTCAACCCCGCACCGTCCTTGCCCTACAACCTGCGTGTCCTTGACTTCCAGGGCGCAATGCAGGATGTCTACGATTTCTTCTACGACGTGAACGTCCACTTCCAGGACAGGAGCCTGCCCCGACTGGACGACATGCTCCGTCCCGCGATCTGCTCGGGCGTGATCTCCGACATGCTCACCGAATCGTTGGCCAAACACTCGCGCTCGCTGACTGTGAACACGTATCACAACGGTCACCCTGACCTGCTCGTGCGCGGCGTCTACCCAAACGACAAGGTCAAGTCTGGTAGTGAAGGTGTGGAGATCAAGTCCACGCGCAACAAAGGCGGTGCCGTGGACACCCACGGCGCTCGCAAGCAGTGGATGTGTGTCTTCGTCTACACCGTGGACAACACGACCGAGCCCGCCACCGACCGGCATCCGTTGACCTTCACCGAGGTATATCTCGGCGAAGTGGTCCCCGACGACTTTCGCCGCAACGAGCGCGGTGAGCTGGGTACCCGGACCTCGACCCTCGATCGAGACGGCATTGCCAAGCTCCGCGAGAGCTGGGTCTACCTGGACAAGGACTGATCAGACCGTCGGGTACTGGACCTTCAACTCCGACAGCGCCTTGATGCTCGACTTCGCCACCTCGATGTAGGCGGGGTCTCGCTCCACGCCGATACTCTGGTAGCCCACAGCCTCGGCTGCCGCCAGTGTCGATCCCGACCCGGCGAAGGGGTCCAGGACTACGCCCTTTTCCATTGGCAGGACCCCGCGCACAACCTGGCGCAGAAATGCCTGCGGCTTAAGCGACGGGTGGGCCGCGATGGTCCGCTCCCTGCGGTTGGTAGGGGCCGAGCGGATGACGTCGCCGAACGGCAGGTCATCTGACACCCGGCGCAGGCCACCGGTGCCCCACTCGGCCAGGTTCTGCGCTACGGTCCCCTCGACCGGCTTGCGGAACAGCAGCCAGGGCTCCCACATACTCCGGGGCATCACCGACACGTCGGGGTACAGCTCGTGGGCATTCTTCGGTCGGTCGCCGCCACGCATTGTTTGCACCAACCTCACGATCTCGCCGCGGCGCTCCAGGCCGGCGCGCCCGAGGGCGTAAGACACGAGATGTGAGACCAGCGGGTTCGCTGCCACCACGACATGCGCACCCGGCACGAGCGCTGGCAGCAGCGCCTCGCCGAACTCGCGGAAGAACCGTTCGAGTGAATCGAGTTCCGCCGAGGACAGCGTGGTGAAACGAGGCAACGGCGCCCGCTTGTGCCCGTCGAACGAAGGCGGCACGCGCCAAACTCCACCCTTGCCAGCGCGGAGCTTCGCCTGCTGGGCATTGGTGTATTCGACCAGGCCGTACGGCGGATCAGTCACCACCCCGTGGATCGATCGCGGCTCGCGTGCCCGCAGCCAGTCGAGCGCGTCGGCCTGGTACAGCGAGGCCTGCCCGAACTCGAACGCCACCGGCGCCGACTCTGCCGTGTCGGTCTTGGGTGCGCGCGCTGACTGGTTGGCCAGCGCGTAGCGGCCCCGACCGACGCGCTCGAACATGTCTGGCGTGTTCAGTCCAAGGTACGATCGCACCGACGACGCCGGGACCGCCCTGCCGAGCTTTGCCGAAACCCCCGCGCAGACCTCCGCCGCCGATGCGTCCGCGTTGATCTCCTCGAAGTAGGCGACGATCGCATCCCGCACCTCGCCGGGCCGCTGACGCTCTGCCACTGTGAACCTCCGCTTTTGACGTCTGGACGTCAATCCTAGGAGTTTCGGCACCGAGACGGCAACTCCGGTCCCGGCCAACGCCTAGACCAGCGTCCGCGCCGTGAGTCGGCTCGCGCCCATAGGGAGCCCAGCACCCATACATCCGGTTCCACCAGGGTGTACCCCTGCCTGACGCCACCGAATGTCGGATTATCCGTCAAAACGAAGTGGGTTTGGCAATCACTTGACACAATCAAGGCGACGTTATAGACTTGGTTTGTACAAACACGAAGTGCCGCGACAGACGCGGACGACAGGAGGCCATCATGAACGAAGTCACCCACATCACCGGCCAGGGCACCGCCGACGCCGGCTACAGCATCCGCATCCACCGCGCCGGCCGCGACGTGATCCAGCGCCGCGACCAGCTTGAAGCACTGACCGAAGGCCAGCGCACCATCGTCGCCCGCCGGCTCAAGGGCCTCGGCGGCAAGAGTTTGCCGAAGGTGGACAGTGCCGCGGTGTGGCGGGCGCTGGACGCGCTGGAGGCTTTCCAGTCCGATCCGACCGCGCTCGTGATGACCGCCGGCCTCGATCCCGAGGAACTGCGCGCCCGTTCCTTCGCCGCGGTGCTGAACGCCGTCGGGCGCGACGGCCTGGCGGCGGCCCCGGCCGCGTGGGCACCGAAGGCGGTCGCATGAGCGAGCGGATCGGATACAAACGAGTCAGCTCCGTCGACCAGAAGACTGACCGACAGCTTGACGGCGAGACCCTCGACGAGGTCTTCGAGGACAAGGCGTCGGGCAAGGACACGGCCCGCCCACAGTTGTACGAGGCGATCCTTCACTCCCGCAAGGGGGACGAGCTGGTCGTGCACTCGATGGACAGGCTCGCTCGGAACCTCGACGACCTGCGCGCAATCGTCCGGGCCCTCACCACCGGCGGGACCATGACTATCGACGGCCGCAAGATCGAGCATAAGGGTGGTGTCCGGGTTCGGTTCGTCAAGGAAGGGCAGACGTTCACCGGCGAGGATTCGCCGATGAGCAACTTGATGTTGAGTTTACTGGGCGCGGTCGCTGAGTTCGAGCGGTCGCTGATCCTCGAACGCCAGCGAGAGGGGATCGCGATTGCCAAGGCCCAGGGCAAGTACCGGGGTGGCAAGCCCAAGCTCGACGCCGACCAGGCTGCCGAGCTGGTCCGCCGGAAGGCCGCTGGCGAGCGCGTCGCCGACCTCGCGCGGGAGTTCAACGTCTCCCGCCAGACCGTGTACACGTACGCCAACGACTGATCGACTCGCGGCGGCGCAGCCGCCACCAAGGGCCTCCTCGGAACCAACCGAGGAGGCCCTTTTCATATGTCTGCACCACCCACAGCCCGCACAACGCAGGAGCTCGCGCGCGAGGCCCTGCGCACCGTCGGCATCGACGTCGCCGGCGAGAGCATCGACAGCGAGCGGCTTGTCTCGTTCCTGCCGTGGAAGGAGTCGGCATGACCACGCCAGCGCAAGCGCGCCGCATAGAAGCGCTCATCACCAACGGTGATCTGGCTCCCGGTGCTCGCGGTATGCCGTACGCCGAAGTCATGGAACAGCGCGCCGGTGCCGAGGCGATCGATCGAATCGCGCTCATGATCCGAGTCACCAACGTCTATCCCTCGGCACAGCATGTCCACGACATGGCTGTCACCGTCGATGCCCCGGCCGCCGACGTGCTCGCCGACGCAGAACTGCTCGATGATTGGGCGGCAGGTCAACTGTTGCCGTTCACGGGGGAGGGGCCGGAATATGCGAACACCCGCGCCACCTACTACATCGAAGTTCTGACTGCACCAATGCAATTCGGACGACTGGTCGGCTACGAACACGTTGCGGAGGGCTGACTGTTGAGCTTCGAGCCCGAGCTGGTTGGCTTCGAGATCCTTGCTGCTCACGAACTCCGGCGGGGTGACGTTCTGTTAGATCTCGGCGCGGAGTTGACCGGGCTCGTCACGGGGCTGCGCAGCACTGACCTCAGCGAGCCCGGCGATAACGCGCTTGCGGAAATCGCCGTCGTCCTGCGTTGGCGTGACGAAGAGCTTCTCCATACAACGGTCATCGCCGACATGCTCGAGCTGCGCGTCATCGTCGCGCGCCGAACCTGACCCCCTCCCGGGCGGGGTTCGTGGCCCCGCCAGCAGAAGACCCCCGCAGCCATCGGCTGCGGGGGTCTTCCCTTCCTCTACGTCTGCTCGGTCTACTCGTGGTCGTCCGCGTCCGGGACCTCGGCCAGCTCGACGAGGACTACCGAGTCGCCCATCACGGCGAGCGCACGTGTTTCGCTCCCGGCGACGCCCTGGATTGCGTCGACCTGTGCCTGTCCGTCGACCAGGCCCGCCGCGTCGGTCGGCACCTTCCCCGTCACGGCGTAGACGCCGGCAGCGCCCGGCTGACACGAACCCGCACCCGCGTCGTCGCCACCGGGCCACGCCTGGTCACCGGTGACGGCGACCTTGTCACCATCGACGGTCACATCGGCCTTCCACCAGCCAGCTTTGTCGACCCGGGCCTTCTTCTCGGCTCGGGTCAGCAAGACCTCGGCATAGGCGCCCCAGGTGTTCTTGCTCAACTGCAGCAGACCAAGCTGCCCGGTGACCCCATCGGCGTTGGTCTGTGCCTCGACGAACGCGGCGGGCAGCGGCGCGGACGACAGCACGTCCAACTGCATGGCCGGGGTACCCGAGCCACTGACCATCGCGGAACCAAGGCCAGAGGCTGTGCACGCGTCGACATCGCTAACCACCTCGCTCTTCTTGCTGCTCACCGCAGCGCGAGCCTGTGACGACTTGGCTGAGGCCGCATCCTTCACGTCGGAGACGGTGTTCTGGTCACCGACGGCGGACAAGCCGTACGCAAGGCCGCCGCCCACCAGGAGTGCGGCTACGGCGGCCCCCGCGATCAACAACTTCGGGGCCTTGCCGACCTTCTGCTCAGCACCGCCACCGTCTGCCGGCGGCTGCGCCGCAGGCGCCGGAGCGGGGTCATCGACCGTATGGAGCGGGTCACCGTTCTCGTCGACAGGATTGCCGTCGATGTCGACGAAGGTGCCGTCCGCCTGCTCGTAAATCTCGACTTCGACCTCCTCGTAACCGTCAGACATTGTCGACCCCCTGAACCTTCACGACCTTCTTGACGACCTTCTTGACCGGCGCGGGAGCCGGTGCCGGTGCCGGTGCCTGGGCCACAGGTGCAGGCGCGGGTGCCGGAGTTGCGACAGGATCGGTGACGACGCCCCTGCTCTTCAAGCCGCGGATCATGTTCGGCACCAAGCTCGGGAAGACCACGAGCGCGCCGGCCATCGCGGCGGCACCCCCGGCCACATAGAGGTTCGAGAACACTCCGAGCGCAGCGGCGACGCCGGCGCGCAGGATGAGGAACCCGATCGCGTAGCCGGCCGCGATGAGCGCCATGACCGGCATGCTCGCCTTCGCCATCCACGCCGCGTACTCACCAGCGACCTGCGAGACGACGCCCTTGGTGACGGCGAACTCATCAGTCCCGTTGTCGCCCTTGGGGATTGAGATCCGCCCGCGAGCGTAAGAGAGCTTCACCATCATGACGATCATCATCGAGAGGCCGCTGGCGGCCATCTCGGCGTTCGGCCCTTGCGCCACGGTCCAAGCGATCGCCCCCGCGCCGCCGAACAGCAGCAGCGTGGCGACGATCCGCAAGATCTCGCCAGTGCCGGTCTGGATGTGGACCTGGACAGGTTGGTTCGTGCTCATGCCTTCTTCTCCTTGTTCTCGATCGCGAGGTGCACGACGATCGAGCCATGCCCCTCGGTCAGCAGATTGATCTCTTCGGCGATCCGACGCAGAGGCTCCACGACATCGTCGGTCGTGCGGTTCTTCGCGTAGAACGCGCTGCGCGCAGCCGCGAGCTGGTCCGGCCAGGCCGAGGCCGTCGTGTCGACGGCGTAGAACGCCTCCATCGCTGCGATGCCGGTCGCGGCCGCGAGCGTCTGCTCCCGGCGTGAAGCCTCGAAGTCCTCAGCTTCCATCTCAGTTCTCCTCGTTGTCGTCTGCGTCAGCGAGGAGTTCCTCCGCGTACAGGTCGAGTTCGGTCTTGACGGGCATCGGAGCGGCGATACCGGCGTCGAGATCACCGAGGACCCAGTCCAGGGCGTGGATCTCGGAGCTGTTGGGGAATTCGCGCAGGTACTCGTTCATCAGCCACTCGATGTGGCCGTGACGATCAGACGCCGGGATCGGGGACGCGGCCAGCTCGCGGCGCGCGTCGGCCAGCATCGCCGCCCACAGCTCGGGCTGCTGGTCGACACCCGCGGTGGCCTCGATCAGCGCCACCGTGAAGGCGGTGCGGCTCAGCCCGAGCAGTGCGCGCTCGCGATCCTCGCGGCCGATCTCAACGGCCGCCGCTACGCGACCGGTACCGCCGATCACCTTGCGCGCCTGGCGCAGTCGGAAATCAATCGTCATGTCAGTTCTCCTTGTTGTCGTTGCTGTCGTTGCTGTCTTCGTCATTGCTCAGAGCGCCCCAGTACGACGGGGCCTCTGGTTCTGTCGCTGTCGGTACCTCCGGCTCGGCCGGCGGCACGTACGCGTCGTCTGCGCCGTAGACGGCGAAGTCCAGTCGCTCGCTATCAGGCGTGACCCGCCACGAGCCGTCCTTGTTCTTGCTGGCCGGGGCCACCGCCTTCTTCGGCACGCCCGCCCAGCCCCACGCCCAGATCTGGAACGCGACCATGCCGAGCGCCGCGATCACCTGCAGTGAGATCCAGCCAGCCCAGCCGCCGAATCCGATGAACGAGCTGGGGAAGTAGCGCCCGACCCCCACCCAGAAACCGAGCACCGGCCAGTCCGTGAAGAGCCATCGTGCGATCACCAGGAGCGCGGCCGCAGCGGCCCACGGCCACCACCACAGACGCCCGATCCGGGGTGAGGACCACTCCAGGGCTCTGTAGGCCCCGTAGCCGATCCCCAGCCCAATTCCGATCAGTCCGGCGGTCGCCAGTGCCGCGAACCCGAGAAGCCCGCGGCGACGCCGCTCGCCACCCGGCGCGGTCGTCCACCGGCGCCAGGCGCGGGCAGGAATCTGCTGGTGCACCGGGGCGCCGGCCAGACCGGCCCCGCCGCGCTGGGCGCGCCAGGCGGCGCGGGTCAGCAGATCTGCCCGACGCATGCGCGAAGTATCTGCTCTCGCACCATCGCGCAGATGCTCAGCGCGCTCGGACTCCCAGCGCGACTCGCCCCGTGCCGCGGCAAACGCGTCCGCCTTGGCCCGGACGTACCGCTGGACCGCTGCCACCCGCTCGCTCATCGCAGGCACTCGGCGAGCTGCGTCGCGGTCTGGATCGGCAGGCACGCCTCGATCCGCGCCTGGTCGTGATCGCCCGACAGCGCGCCGCCGCACGCCGCCCCAGCCGCGAAGACCGCGGCGGCGATTACCCCCGCCCCGATCATCCGGCCGCTGATTCTGCGGCCTCCCTGATGTCCCATCGCGTCCTCCTGTTACCCAGTGGGGGTATCGAATCGTGTTCGTCAAACCATACCCCCGTGGGGTATCGTCGTCAACACAAAAGCAGGTTTGACCTGCACCGATAGAGAGGATCTGAGGAATGAGCGTTTTGGATTCACGACAAGTCGTTCCGCTGACCAGCGCGGAACTGGACCAGTTGCGGCAGGCGGCCGGCGCGCGTGGGATTAGCGCCGGACTGTTCGGCCGGGGGTTGATGCGCTTCGCTCTGGAGCACGCTGACCGGCTGGACGCGGCGATGGAGCGTGAGAGTGAGGAGGCCGCTGCGCGCGTCTCCGCAGGGGCGCGGCGGGCGATCGCGCAGCGGTGGGCGAAGTGATGGCCGGCGTGTTCAAGAAGACGGCCGCCGGGGCACCCGCCTCGACGGCACCGCCGCCGGACGAGCCGTACGTAGGCCTCGATCCTCAGACCGGCCGGCACCGCCGCACTGGCATGCCGCACGCGCTGGTCACCGGGGTCACCGGGTCCGGCAAGAGCCGGACCGTCCTGTCAGTGGCCGCGTTGGAGTGGGGCCGTCGCCCCGCGGTCATCGTGAGCAGCAAGGCCGACCTCGCGGGACTCTGCGCGCCGACCCGCGCGACGTACGGGCCCTGCTACTTGATGGACCTGAGTGGCGAAGTCGACGATGCCGAGCTGGCCGGTGCTCGCGTGACCCGCGTGGCTAGTGATCCGGTGGCCCTGGTCCACAACGACGACAGCGCCATGGAACTTGCGTCGTTGCTCCAGGAGGTCGGACCGCTCGCCTCGGGCTCAGGACAGGGCGGCGGAGGAGGCGACGGCGACTTCTGGAAATCGCTCGCACTGCCGGCGCTGGCCGCCATCCTGCGGGCCGCGACGACCTACTACGACGCGGAGCAGAACGCCGACCTCGACGGCGGCGGGATTCGGTGGGCGCTGCAGGCCTGCATGATCGAGACCCCGCCCGGCGGCCTGGACCCGGATCCGGGCGCGCCGCTGGACCTGGAGACACCCTCGTGGGACACCGCCATCCACCGGCTGCAGAGCATCGGTTCCCGCCACGAACTCGGCCTCATCGCGTCGAAGGGCCGCCCGGACGAGCAGCGCAGTTCTATCGGTATCAACATGCAGGTCGCGCTCACGAGCTGGCTCATGGACGCGGTCGCCGGCGACGGCAGTCTTCCTCGGTTCACGCCCGAGATGCTGGAGGAGAAGGGGGCGTCCCTCTTCATCGTCTCGCCGCTGACCGGTGCCGCGGCACCGGCCGCCTCGGCCACGCTGACCTCGCTCGTCAACCACTGGCGCAAGCGGGTCGGCAAGCTGCCCGCACTGCTGATGATTGTCGACGAGCTGCCGAACACGAGCCCGTTGCCCCGCTTGTCGAACTGGATCGGTGAAGCCCGTGGCCTCGGTGTCCGCATCATGGCCGCGGTGCAGGCCTCATCGCAGTTCGAGCGCCGCTGGGGTGCCGCCGGCCTGCGCGAGCTGCGAGACCTCTTCCCGGAAGTGCTCATCCTCCCGCCCGGTACTGCGGAGAAGGAGTTCCTGGAACAGGCCAGCTGGGCGGCCGGCCAGCTGGAGCGCGGCACCGCGTCCACCGATGTGGCCGGGCACGCCTCGGGTGGCCGCGACAAGGTGGACGCCATCAGTGCGGCCGCGCTGCTGCCGCCGCGCGGCCACGGTCGCTTGCTCATCGCCGGCACGCCCGGGCATTTGGTGAAGCTGCCGGACATCGACTCAACGACGCTGAGGGTCGACCGGCCCCGGTAGCCGGCCAACACAAGACCCCGGTGGCTGATGCCACCGGGGTCTTGTTGTCTGCGCGGTCGGGTCTACATGCGCTGGCCGCGCTGAGTAGCGGTGCGGCGCTCGGCCGCCATCACGTTCATCGCATGGACCCGCTCACGGGACGCCGCCATGCGCGCACGGGCGAGGTCGGCTCGATCCTGCCCAGGGGCGCCGTTGTCGCGGTCGGCCGGCACCTGGCCGGATCGCTGGGCGGGCCGCTGACCGTCGGTCACCGCCTCGGCGTGGAGTCGCCGCTGCGACTCCAACTGCTCGCGCCGCCGGGCTTCGGCCCGGTCGCGCCGGGCGTCGGCGGCATTGCGCTGCTCCTCAACCTCGGCGATCCGGCGCTCGGCCGCGGCGCGCTGCCGTGCGCGGGTCTGACGCGTCTGCTTCTGCGCGACCCGAAACTCCTCGGTGCCGAGAGCCTCGGCCCCGAAACGATGCTCTACCGCCGCGGTGCCGCCCTTCTCGATCAGCCCGCGGATCGCTCGCACGCG
Organism: Gordonia alkaliphila; assembly: GCF_039542465.1. Taxonomy (NCBI): domain Bacteria; kingdom Bacillati; phylum Actinomycetota; class Actinomycetes; order Mycobacteriales; family Gordoniaceae; genus Gordonia; species Gordonia alkaliphila. Next base: position 15,471 of record NZ_BAABIE010000003.1, read on the forward strand.
CTCGACGTCAACCTCTACCTCTGCCATCTCACTCATCCTTTCGTGCCGCGAGCGGCCTGCTCGCGGTGATATGCCGCCCGGCTTCGCAGCGCCCGGGCCTCAGCGCGGTAGCGCGCCGCGGTATCCATCGACAGCACGTAGGCGTGGCTCCCGCCGCCGTACCACCGGGCCGAGCGGTCCTCCCGGTCGGCGGCCTGGGCTTCCAGGCGGTCGGCCTGCCGGTCAGCCAGCCGGGCCTCGCTCTCGTGGCTCAGCTCAGTCATCTCCGTGCTCCTTTGACTAACTACTACTGTCGCTGTCCGCGCTTGCGGTCTTGCTGGGCTTGCTGCCCGAGTCGCTCGGCGTAACCGTCCGCGGCCCGTCGACTGCGGGCCGCGCGCTGATGCGCTGTCTCGGTCATGAACATCTCCTTGGACACGCCGCCGGGGCGGCCCCCCTGGCGCTCGGCGTTCTCCAGCCCCATTCGGTGCGCCACCGCGAGGACTGGCTCGCCTGTCTGGTCGCGCAAGCCCTTAAGATTGCGAATCAGCTCGGCGGGGGCGCGGGCCTCCGCGGCCTGCGGGTCGTAGCGCGGCGTCGCCTCCAGCCGCTCGGCGATCTCCCGCTCGGTGGCTAGGGCCTTCTCGCGAGCCTGTCTGGTAACCCGCTCGTGCTCAGCGGCGGTCAGGCGCGCCCGCTCGGCCGCCTCGCGCTCGGCGGCTGCGGCGTCACGCTCGGCCTGGGCCTCGGTCCTGCCTTCGGCGAGACCTTCATCCCTGGCCTTGCGCTTCACCTCGGGGACCTCGGCGAGCTGACGATCGAGCTGCTCGGCCTTGACCACGGTGCGGCGGGCGACCTCCGTGTCGATGTGTGTCTCCCGCGCCGTGAGACGGAGCTGGCGATCGTTGAGGCGGGCTTCCTCAACCCGCACCTCGAACTCGTCGCCGCTCAGCTCCTGCGCCCGCTCCGCGAGCGCCTCGAACTCGGCCGCGACGTCGAGGCTGGCAGCGACCCGTTCGTCGGCCAGCCACTCAGCGGTCTCCTCAACCGCCGCCCGGTCGTGCTGGAGGTCCTTGAAGTCGCCCAGCTCCAAATGACGATCATGGCGGGCTTCATCACGTTCGCGGCAGACCGCGAAGCCCTGGTCGATCATCCGCTGCTTGAACTCGGCGTGGTAGCGCCGCATCTTCGTGCTCGCGGTGTCCTTGACCAGCTTGGCGGAACCGTCGGCGAGCAGCACAGGCTGGCCCTCGCCGTCGAGCGACGGGACAAGCCCGTCGCTGGGGTGACGGCCGAAAGCCTTGCTGTAGCCGTTCTTCAGCGCGTCTGGATTCTTCTTGCTGGGCGCCGCCGTGAACGGGTCACCGAGCACCTGCAGGTGAGGCCGACTCTCGTCCAGGTTGATGCTGTACCCGTGGATCGCGTCGTGACCTCCCGGGGCGATGTCCGCATGGGCCTCAAGGCACGCCGCGAAGTAGCGGTCCATCTCGTCTCGGTGCTCGGGCTTCACCCGGTAGCGGGGCAGCATGACCGGTTCGCCCTCGCGGGGGCCCGACGCGAAGAACTTGGGATCGCCGTTCTTGTCCACCGCCTGGTAGGTGGTCCCGTCGGGCTCCAGGTACGCCCAGGGGGCGTGGTAGACGGTCGTCGTGGCCACCCGGTTGCCGACACTGAGCTTCGCCGCCACCCGGGCAACCCGCTCGTCGCCGTACCGAACAACCTCTTCGATGTCACCAGTCTCGCGGAAGCCGCCGGCGCCATCGTTCACCATGTCGACGTTCAAGCGCGTCCGAGCGGGGTTGATCGCAGGGTTCTTGCGGGCGTAGAGCGCAATGGCGGCCGGTCCCGCAGTCTTGCGCTGAGCCTCAAAGGTGATGTTGCGCCGCGCCGATTGATCACCGCTGGCTCCCTGGCTCTGCACCGTCGCCCAGCTCATCGACGCGCGCGAGGCGCGCGTGGCCTTGACGTCAGCCATGGGGGTCTCCCTTCGTTCACCAGGTGGGAATCAGGCGCTGTGCGCCCTCGGTCGGGCCTTCGATCCTGGACCTCGCCTGCGGCGAGGGATCGGCCCGAAACGGGGGTATCCGTGCTGTTCACAATACCCCTATGGGGTATAGACCACAAGGTGTTACGCAGCCCTTCCTATGCGCCGTAGGAAGGGACGTTTGGACTCGCTGCGCTCGCCAAACTCTCGCTGCGCTCGCCCTTCCCCCTGGCGCCCTGCGGGGCAAAGCGGCCCTGCGGGCCGGGTGGCCGCTGCGCGGCCCAACCCGCTGTGTCGAAACCGCTGGTCACAGCGATTCGGCTTACCCCACAACGCCGATAGAACGGGCCCGGGGCGGCCCGTCGCGTGTGGTCGGCGTGGTGGCCGAGGAGCTGGTGCGTTTTTGCGGGGTAACGGCGGGTGGCGTCACCCGCTCTTATTCCATTTTCACGGTTTCAGTCATTTCGGGGCTCCAGGGCCCGTCGCGACGACTGTTTCCGAATCGCCGCAGGTCAGCGGGGGTGCGCAACCCCCCTCTGCTTACGCTATAGCGCTAGCAAATTGGCTATAGCGGGGCCGCGAGGGGGCGCGCAACCCCCTCGGCCGAAAATCCGTTACCGCAGGTCAGACGCCATCGCAGGGGTGCGCAACCCCGCGACGCGTGTGACGCGGCGGTCGAAACCCCCTCTAGCTAGCGCGGTAGCGCCGGTTTGAGCCGGGAATCGCCTCTTCGGGATGGTCGTTTCCGCTAACCACAATGGCGCTCCGCGGGCTGGCCACGTCGAGGCCCAGATCGACGCGCTTGGCTGGCGCAGCCCCGACACCGACGCCGCGGGGGTGACGTCGGGACCCGGGGCCTGCTCGATGACATCGGCACCAGCCGTCGAGGGGCATCGACGGGTCTCGCACGGGTAGAGCACAAGACCCCGCCGGCCAGTGGCAGGCGGGGTCTTTGTGGTCGGTGCGGTCAGTCGCCGACAGCCGTGAGCTGAGGGCGCTCAGGAGCTACCTCGGCGGCCGTCTTGATCCATCCGCCGATGGTGCTCTTCGCCCGACCGACCTCCCCTGCGATCTCGCCGCGGGAAGCTCCGGCCGCGTCCATCTCCAGCACCCGCGCCAAGTCGGCCGTGTCGGCGGTGATCGACGTGGTCGACCGGACACGCTCGGCCAGGTCGATCCACTCGGTCGAGCTGGTCTCGGACGACCGGTCGAGGTCGTCGGTCGAGTCCAGCTCGACCGGCTCGTGCGGGCGGTCGGTCAGGAACTCGTCCGGTCGGGCGACCGGCTCGGCCGCACCGTGAACGACCGGCTCGGTCGGGCCGCCCCCGGGATCGGTCGGCCGCTCGGCCGACCGGACGACCGGAGTCAGAGCGACCAGCTCGTTCGGCGTCAGGGCGACCGGCTCGGTCGGAGCGTCGACCGAGCCCAGGCCCGCGACCCGGTCACGCTGTATCTGACGGCTCGCCATGAGCACCAGGACGGTGCACACGACGATCGCAACGTCGAGCATCACCGGCACCAACCACGCCAGCTCGACGCGAACCTTCGCCATCTGGGCGACTACGAACAACGCGTCGAACGACAGCGCGAACGCCGCTGCGGCGATGACCACCACGCCGGCCAAGGCCCACGCACGACCCCTTCCGGTGAACTTCGTGCTGGCCATCGCGAGCACCTCCGTGACCAATAGCAATGTCACCGGCGGGATCATGTGTGCCGCCGCCGCCCACCCCGGCGACAGTGACGTCGAGGTCACTGGAGGCGCGGCGTACGCATAGACCGCGTTGCCGGCGACCGACAGCAAAGAGACGAACACCAACACGCTCGCGTAGAGCCGCCGGCCGTAGGTCTCGACGGGTTTCATTGTGTCCGCGATCATGCGACCGCCACTCCCTCGGGTGAAGTGATCCGGTCAGGGCTCCGCAGCTGACGGGAGACGCGGCCCAGGAGCGACTCGACCCACCGGGCCTGACTCGGCGTCATTGGGCGGCGACGGTTGAACATCGATGTCAGGAACTCGACCTCACGCGCATTGAGGAGACCGGACCAGTGCAGCAGGGCCAGCTTACGGCGGGTGAGATCGCGCGTGAGGTCGAGCGTGCCGCGTATCGTGATCGCCGCCCTCATCAGGGCTATGTCCGCGAAGTCCGATGCCGCCGACGCCATCGTCAGGTCACCGAAGTGTGCGATGCAGCCGCTGCCGATCGGGTACAACTCGGCACCGGACCGATTGTCGGTGATGGTGTACAGGTAACGCAGGCCGGTCTGACCGCACACACAGATACCTGCGGCTTCCTCGTCTACGCACACGCCGATGACCCGCCAGCCCAGGCGTGCCGCATCCCAGGGCAGACCGCTCGCGGCCTCCACTGCGCGCACAAGCGTCAGGCGGAGCCGCGCCCCCGTCGCGGCGTCGGTGATGATCTGGTCGTAGTCGTGGGTGTTCATCTCTTGCTCCTCTGAAAAGTCGTCCTTCGATTTCTCTCTCACCTCGCTTATCGGGCAGCGGCGTCACCCCCGGCAGAAACACTGAAGCTCCCCGTCGCCGAATCCCGCGTCAGCGCGCCGCGCAGAATCAAGGCCTCCATCGCATCGCCTTTCATCGACCGATCCCGGCCAGCGATCAGGCGAGAAATCCTGGACTCCGTCGCGGGTTTACCGGCAGCCTCCAGCCGCGCCACTCCGCGCAAGATCACCGCGCAAACGCGGTTCAACTTGGCCTCGTACGCTGAGCCCTCGGCCGCATCGCGTTCGACGCCCAGGACCGAGCCTCGTTCAGCGGCGGAGGTCCGCTCGGCAGCCGCCAGGTCGTCCGCCACCGCCTGCCGCGTCACGTCGCTGCGGACCATCACAGCGCCAGCCAATTGCCAGTCCTCCTCGTTGGGCTCGATCCGTCCGTCGATCGCGCAGAGCGCCGCCATGACCTTGAGGCGGGTGAATAGGGCGTGCCCGTCCAGCGCATCTCCTTCGCCCCGCATGCGCGCCACATGCGCGTCCAGGACGGTGTCGGCAGCTACCGCCGGGACCGGCATGGTCCACGGGTCGGTGGGCCATGCGGACGGCAGCGCCAGCGGAGCAATCGCCACCGGGCCACCAGTCCGACGTGCAATGGCGGGGTCCGTCACCGGCATCCAGATGAAGCGCTGCGGTGTGCCTCCGGCTGAATCAGCCAGCAGTGCCCCGGCACGCTCGGCCTGGACGCCCACAGTCATCGCCAGCCGGTAGCCATGCGCGCCGGTGGTCAAAGCCTTGTCGGCTGTTGCGTATCCGAATCCAAGCTCCTCGCCCGACCAGGCATTTCGCAGCTTGCTCATCAGCGTCGCGCTCGATCGCTGCCCGAGCGCGCCGAGCGTGTCCACTTCCGCGACTCCCAGCGCCACCGACCGGCGCAACCAGATCATCCCGTTTCCGTCGATCTCGGCCTGCTTTGTGGCTCTTTCCACAGGCGTGGCGCGCCGGACGAACTGATGCGCGAGACCTTCACCCGAACCGACTTCGACGCTGCCGATCTCCGGGCCGTGGGGCACGAGCTCGCGCGCCACGGCCTCGGCGGCACCCTTGCCGGCGCCCGAAGGGCCCACGAGGGCGGCGAAGAAGTTCAGTGAACCGCGCCCGCCGATCAGCGCCGGCAGGGTGACCGTGTGCGGAACGGTGCAGATCACCCGGGTAACCGTGGCTCCCAGGACGCCCCACGGAGCGGCCATCCGGTTCCGTGCCGCGTCCCGGACAGCCCTGAGGGAATCCCGCGATTCCCAGAACTCATCGTCGGACTCGGGCTCGGCCCCGGAACCGCCGCCCGCCGGAGGCGGGGGAGGCGGCGAAGCGGGCCCGGCCTCTACCAGGTCGCCCAGCTCGTCCAGCTCGGCGAAATCGATGGTCGGGGTTGCGGCGATCAGGTCATGCCCGCGCGGATTGGTCAGCATCCGCTTGAACTCGGCCCGTGCAGCGCCGAACGTGCGGCCGTCACCGGCAACCGCGTCGACGAACGCCTTGTAGAGCACATCAAGGGCGTCGCGGACACCTTGGTGATCCTGTTCAGCAAGCCGCAACAGGGCCAGGACGTGCTTCACCGTGCTGTCGTGACGACTACCGCCCACCTGCAAATCGGTCAAGGCCTCGTTCAGGCGCTTGGACACCGCAGCGTCGGGCGCCCCATCGGGCAGCGTGCTCAGGATCGCCGGCACATCGACGCTCTGGCCATTGGTGAGCGGGACTGTCGCCGCCCTCAGTTCGGTGACCCACCGGTCTGGCAACATCGCCAAGTCATCGACCGCCGGGATGCTGATCTCACTCCCGTCAACGTCCAGCCACCGGTACAGGCCGCCAGTCGTCGGGTGAACACTGGGATGCGCCAGCACATACCGGTGGTGTCTTTGGACGATTTCGACGTCGGAAGTGCCGTCCATAGTGAGCTGGCCTTGCAGCCGCGTGCCAGGGGGAACGCGGTACAGCCGGATGCCGCTCACACCGTCGGCCCGTGACGTCGAGAGCACCGTCGGCGGCAATTCGCCCCAGGCGGCTTCGGCCGCGGCCAGGGTGGCGGACCCTTGCTTGGCGTCGTAGGCATCGACGTCTATGCCTACGACGCCGTCGGGCATGGCCAGCGCCAGGTTTCCGGTCGCATGGTCCTCACACCACGCGAAGATGTCGGCGTAGCTCGGCGCGGATGCACCGTCGCCGGTATAGCCTGTCGGCGGCGGGAATTTCTGGCCACGAGGCAGCGGCAAGATAGAACGCCACCCGCGTGCCCAATAGGTCGGTGCGGCAGCGCCGTACCCAGTCGAGGTATCTGCGGGACCCGCGCCAGCGTCCTCTGAACTGCTATTATCGGGTAGTTCGTCGATGTCGGCGCCGTCCTCAAACGCCGCGTCGAGATCGAGCATGGCAAGGCTCCTTGTGTGTGGAGTGAACGGAAAGAGGCGGCATCCCGGCATGGATGCCGCCTCTTACTCGCTTCAGTGCGGCGGCGCGAAGGCGGGATCGACGGAAGGCGCCGGCGTGGCAGGTACGAACCCGTACTCGTAGTCGCGGTAGCTGTAGGTGTCACCCCGTTTGCTGACCGCCTCCTTCTTGCCGTTGAACCGCACGCTCAACGTGTTCCCCGGGCGCAGGCCCTGCGAGATCTTCGTCAGTCCGGCAGCTCCGATCCCCGCGCTCAAGCGCTGCTTCGCGCGCCCCCAGGTCTGGATGTAGACATTCCGCTCTCCGTGCTCGGTCTCGATGGTCACGACGACCTCGCGCTTCGGTTTGCCGTCCGGCCACGTGGCGGGATCGCCGGTGTGGAAGTCGCGTGCCTGCCGCATGATCACGCTGAGGACGATTCCGCTGACGACGGTCCCGGGCTCGGTGTCGGCATTAAACGCTGACACGGTTCCACCGCCCTCGAAGGCGGCGTCCAGATCGTCGAGCAGGTCCAGGTTGACGCTGTCGGTGTTCGCGTACGACATGATCTATCTCCTTGCTGTGGGCAGGACGGGATGACGAGGCGTCGCCTCGTCCTGCTGTGTGTGTGGTTCCGCTATCCGATACGGACCGGGATGCGGTATGCGTGGCCAGCCTCAGGCTGCTCCGCGCCAGGGATGTGCCCTGCCCGGAGTCGGCGGTAGACCGTTTTGACGTGCAGCTTGTGCAACCGGGCGTATTCCGCCGGCCCAACCCACTCCACGCGCGCTGTGCTCTGCGTTGTCATTGCCTACCTCCCTTATCGTCCGGCGCTCATCGCCTGTCCCCACAATGCCCCGGGTGACCATCGGTGTCCATCCGTGTCCCACGCAAAACGGCAGGTCAAAGGGGTAAATGGTGACGTCATCAGGTTGCCGCAATCAACAATGCGCGTTTAGAGAAGAAGTCGAAACCGCGGGTGATAACACACCTGCGCTCTGGCTCCAGCGGAAAGCCGAGGTGACACCACCCAAGCGAATGTGATTTACATCACACATACGGAGAGGGTGGGAAAGGTTCCGCCCGGGGCCGTCCGCGCGGCGGAGTCAAGGCCGGAAAGCTGAGGTCTCGCCCATGAAGGGTTGGACATGTTGGACGCGTTGGACATCCACCGCGAAAAGTGTCCAACCCCTGGCAGCCTCGCGCATGATACGAATGAATATCTAAGGTTAAATTTAGATTAACTTGCAGTTCATGGTGCATTTTTGAGACCGAGGGGCGCAAGCGAGTCGGCGGCCGATTCTCGGGATCCTCACGGGAATCCCTGATTTCGGGGGTTGGGGACGTCCAACATGTCCAACGTGTCCAACCCCTGTGCTACTGCTCCTCGTAGACCACCGGCACCCCTTGCCGCCAGTACACCTGCGCCATAGTTTCGACGAGCCCCGGATCACCCCACGCTCCACGCCCCCGCGCCTCCGCGAGGCCGGCGATAGCGCCCGGCAGAGCGCCAGCATCCAGATCAGGCGCTCCCATCGCAATGTCAAAATCATCGATCGTCGTGCGGCCGTTCAACGTGTGCGACCGCCAGGACGCCCGAACACCGTGTTCCCGCAGCCAGGCCGTTCGCGTCGGCTGATCACTGCGCTCCCACCACTCCCTCACAGATTCCCCGGTGCCCTCGTACGTCCAACCCGGTTCCTCGATCGGCTTGCTCGCTAACTCGGCCTGCCGCGCGGTGAGGGCGGCTATGCGCGCGTCCAGACGCTTCCGCTGCGGGGTGCCGCGCTTGAACACGCCTGCGCCGATCTGGTCGACAAGGTCGGCCAACAGCTCGTCAACCTCGGCCAGCTCACTTTGACTGTCGCTGCCGGAGAACCACACCCTCGTCATCCGCTCCATGTCTCCGAGTCGATCTAGCACGTGCTTCTCGACCTCGTCGTCTGCCCACTGCAGCGGCACGCTCCTGTTGTCGCACGGGCCGTCGATGCCTGCCGCACCCCGCCTGTCTTGCGCGTAGGCGCACCGGTAGCGCGGCTGCCTCCCCGGTCCACCTTTGAGCCGATAGGCCGGCCGGCCGCACTCGCCGCAGAAGAGCACCCGCAGCAGCAAGCCCGACGCCGCCGTCGCGGTGCGATCGACCGAGCGCGCCGCCAGCGCCGCGCCGACCCGGTCGAAGATCTCCCTCGTCAGGATCGGCTCGGCTCGCACCACCGGCCGACCGTCGTCGCCGGTGACGACGAACTCGGGGCCGAGCACCCGGTGGCCTTTCGCGTCGCGCTGGACCTGGCCCTTGGCGTCGAGCACAGGGTCGCGGGTCACGACCTGACCGAGCATGGTGCGAGAGGTCAGGGACTCCTTCATCCTCTGCGACGCCCACGCGTAGCCCTTGACCTCCCGACCCTTGATCTCGTTCATGCGATCCTTCGGTGTCAGCACGCCGCGAGCCGTCAGATCAGCAGCAATAGGCCTCAGAGGTTCTCCCGCGAGCACTCTCTCGACGACCTCATGGATGATCGCCACCTGCACAGGGTCCTGGACTAGGCGCCATACCTTGTCCTCGCCCTTCCCGGGGATGTACCCCCACGGAGCGATCCCGCCGCGCCACTTGCCCGACCTGATGTTGTGGTGCGACGCCGAGGCGTTGCGGGCGCTGATGGCCTCAAGTTCCATTTCAGCGACCTTGGCGATGAGCAATGCAATGATGTCGCCGAAGTCATTCGACAGGTCAAAATGGCTTTCCGTGGCCGACACCAATGTCACGTCGTGGCGCTGCGCCCACTGGATTAGCTCCGAGAGGTCGAACAGTCGGCGGGCAATCCGGTCGACACGGTAGAAGACCAGCACGTCGAACTCGTTGCACCGGCTGTTCAGCCAAGGGCCGAGCTTCGGGCGCGTGAACGGTGTTGTCGCACCGGCAGATACGTCGAGGTCGTCGGCGACTCCGACGATGTCGTAGCCGCGCTGCTCGCACAGCTCCCGGCACGCGGCGAGCTGCCGCTCCGGTGACGTCGTCGCGTCGGTGACGCGGGACAGACGGGTGACGATCAATGCTCTCGGCGTTCCCATGCCGCCCGAGCCTACCGGGGTATGAATACTAATGACTGGAGTATTCGGCCGTCGACATTCCGGCATCGTCGCTGATCAGCCGCCCGAACTCGGCCCCCGCCCGATCCAACAATCGGCCGCCGAAGTGCTGATTCTTCATGAGATTCCCCCTCGATGAAATGGTTGATACTCGTTTCGACCTTTAGACGCTCGCGACCCCCTCGCGGGTTCCATGACACGCCGCGCGAGGCGGTCACCACTGCCCGAGCATGCCGCTCGCCAAGCCGATCACCACCGGCACGATGCCCAGGCAGACGAACGCCGGGAGGAAGCACAGACCCAGCGGTCCGCTGATGGTGACGCCCGCCCGCTCGGCCCGCGCCAATGCCTGCGTCTGCGCCTGCTCGCGAGTCGCCTCGGCGAGTGCTGCCACCCCGTCGGCCAACGACGACCCCGCCCGCGAGGCACGTCGCGCCAGGGTCGCGAGTTCGCGGAAGTGCTCGCCCGGATCGGCCCCGCCTGTGAGCTCGTCCCGCGCCCAGGCCTGCCCCGGATCGGCGCCCAACGCCAGCAGTTCCGCCGCATGCGCCAGCGCTCCGCCGAGCGGTTCGGGGCTGTGCTCGGCAGCCACCGTCGCCGCGGTCGCGACCGGCAGACCGGCCTTCAGGCACACCGCGAAGAGGTCGTAGCCGGCCGCCACCGCGAACGGGTCGGGCGCCGATCGACGACGCCCCAGCCATCGCGGCTCACCGTGGAACATCGAGCGCTGATCGCCGTCCGGAGCGCACGGAACCACGCGTCGCAGCGCTGCACCGGGCCCCGGCCACAGCAGCAGGGCCAGTGCCACCAGCCCGATCGCGGCGCTCATCGTTTCGCCTTCGCCACGATCGCGTCGGCCCAGAGCACCCCGGCCGCGGCCAAGCCCACCCCGAGCACCAGCAGGATCGAGCCCAGCGGCGTACCCAGCAGCACCGCCAGTGGTGCCGCCCCCATGAGCTGCCCCAGGCCCAGCCCGAGCAGCGGCAATCCCGCCAGCACCATCGCCGTGGCGCGCGGCCCAGCCAGACCGGCGTCGGTGCGCGCAGTGAAGTCTTTGCGCTGCACCAGATCCGCCCGCAACGCCTCCAGCAGCGCCACCATCGGCAGGCCGTGCTGCACGGAGATCGCCCAGGCCTCGCCGACGCGCCGGAGCCCGGGTGGATCGGCGGGCACCGCCGCCGGGTCCACCCCGCCGCCCAACTCCACGCGCGCCGCGATCCGCACCAGTTCACCGGCCACCACCGCGTCGGCCGCGGGCGTCCCGGGGCCCGACAGTTCCTCGGCCGCGGCCCGGCAGGCGCGCACCATCGGCGCGCCGACCGACATCTCCGCCGCCATCACCGTCAGCGCGCGGCACAGCGCGGCATCGCGCTCTGCACGCTGACGGTCTCGACGGGCCCGGCGTCGACGGACGAGACCCACGGCCACGACGATGACCGCAGCGATCCCGGCACCGAGACCGACCAGCGCGCCGACCACCGGGACGGCGACCACCGCCAGCAACTCGGCACGCGGTCGCTGCCGACGATCCGACGACGCTCCGATCAACCGCTCGACCCGTCGGGCCGCGGCCGTCGACGGCCACACCAGCAGCGCGACGGCGACGCAGCACACGACGAGGGCCGCCGTCACGACAGCCAGCCGGGTTCGTCCGTACGCGACCACACCGGACGGATCGCCACGGTGCCATCGGCGGCCGGTTCCACCGCGCCGATTTCGATGAGCCCGCGCCGCCCGTCCGGCCGTCGCGCCACGCCGAAGACCACATCCAGGGCCGCGGCCAGCTGGCTGTGCAAGGCGGTGCGCGCCATGCCGCCGAGCGCGGCCAACGCCTCCATCCGGGCGGGCACCTCGGCCACCGAGTTCGCGTGCAGCGTCCCGGCGCAGCCTTCGTGGCCGGTGTTGAGGGCGGTGAGCAGATCGATCACCTCGGGCCCGCGCACCTCGCCGACGACGATCCGGTCCGGCCGCATCCGCAGCGCCTGCCGGACCAGGGTGCGGACCGAGACCTCACCGATCCCCTCCACGTTCGGGGCGCGCGCCACCAGCCGCACCACGTGCGGGTGCTGCGGGTCCAGCTCCGGCGCATCCTCGACGATCACCAGACGCTCGGCCGGATCCACTTGCCCCAGAAGGCAATTGAGAAGGGTGCTCTTACCCGCGCCGGTACCGCCCACCACCAGGAAGGCCCTGCGGTGCGCGATCACCTCGGTGACCAGTCCGCGCACCTGCTCCGGGATCCCGCCGCCGGCGACGAGGGCCGCGAAGTCCATGGTCGCCGACCGCAGCACGCGCAGCGAGATACAGGTGCCGTCGAGTGCGAGCGGCGGAATCATCGCGTGCAGCCGCACCGCATAGCCGTGCCTGCCGATACCCGAGAGGCGGCCGTCCACCCACGGCTGCGCGTCGTCGAGACGACGACCCGCTCCCGAGGCCAAGCGCACCGCCAGTCGACGGACACTCGCCTCGTCCTCGAAGGCCACCGGTACCCGCTCGAGGCCTGCGCCCCGCTCGATCCACACCCGATCCGGTCCGGTCACCAGAATGTCGGTCACCGCCGGATCGGCGAGCAGCCGCTCCAGCGGTCCCGCCCCGACCAGTTCGGTCTGCAGATACCGCAGTGCCGCAAGGAGATCCGTGTCCGACAGCAGTCCGCCGGACTCGCTGCGCACCGCCTCGGCGATGGTCTCGGCGTCCGGTTCCACCGAGCGCGCCGCCAACTGCTCGCGCACCCGATCCAACAGCTGAGCATTCCGCAGCGCGGGATCGGTGGTCATCGTCGACCCCCGCGCAGCGCGTCCAGCGCCACCAGCACGGCGGTCGCGGCACGCACCTCCGGACTGCGCGGCACCGCGCGGATCCCGCCCTCCTCGCTTGTGCGCGCCAGCGCCGAGCGGCTGCGCAGCGCTGCCACCAGTGGTACGCCCACCGCCTGCGCGACCTGTTCCGCGGCCAGCCCGCCCGGCGCGGGCAGGCGGACCACCAACCGCATCTCGGACCGAATACCGATCCGCGCCAACAGCTTTCGCGTCGCCGACACCCCGGGGACCGACGCGCCCGTGAGCACCGCGATGAGATCCGCGGAGTCGAGCACCCCGGCCGCCGCCGGATCGCTCGCGCGGCCCAGGTCGGCGATCACCAGACCGCCGTCCGAGCGCGCCGCGTCGACCACCGCGAGCACCGTCTCCGCCGACAGCGGACCGCCGTCGTCCCGCCGCTGCGTGAGGATCCGCAGGCGGTCGCCGACACGCGGCAGCGCCGCCGACAGCGCTTGTCCCTGAATGCTTCCCGTCTCACCGGTGATGTCCGACCAGCGCAGGCCGGGCAGGTCCTCGGCACCCAACAGGAGGTCCAGGCCCGCGCCGCCGGGGGCGACGTCGAGGAGCAGGACCCCCGTCTCGGACGGGCTCGCGGTACGCGCGAGCACCGCGGCGAATGTACTCACCCCGACACCGCCGTGCCCACCGACCAACGCGACCACGGCGGCGGCCGAGCGGCGTGGCCGACGCAGTCCGGACAGCGCCGCCACCAGTGCCGCCTCGTCGTCGGGCAGCACGTACCCGCCCTGTGCGCCCACCGACAGCCCCGCGCGCCACAGCGCCGGATCGGCGCCGACACCGGCCGCCACCACGACTCCCGGCCGGGCCGGTGGCCGCACCTGCGCCAAGACCTCCAAGGCGGCACCGTCGACCACCACGGCCGTCGCCCGCAGCCAGTCGCTCCGGCACTGCGCCGGATTCCCGCGCACGATCCGGTAGCCCGCCGCCGCACCGCACCGGGCGGCGTCGTCGTGCACGGCCGACTCGGCCAACACCAGCAGCGTCTCGCTCATACGCCCAGCGTGGGCGCGGCGCCGAGACGCCGCCAACACGGTGTCCACAGCGCCCCGGCGCCCGACCGGACTTATCCACCGGCCGGGCTCCGCGCGCTACATCGTCCGGACGAGATTCTTTTGGATCTTGCCGGTCGACGTCTTCGGCAGGGCGTAGACCACCAGCACCTGCTTGGGCGCCTTGAACCCGGCCAGCTGCTCCTTGGCCCAGTCGCGCAGCTGCTCACCGGTGACGGTGGCGTCCGGCACCAGCACCACCACGGCGGTCACCGCCTCACCCCAGTGGTCATGGGCCCGGCCCACCACCGCGGCCTCGGCGATCTCCGGGTGCCCGAGCAGTGCCCGCTCCACCTCCACCGAGCTGACGTTCTCACCGCTGGTCTTGATGATGTCCTTGGCCCGGTCGGTGAACCAGACGACGCCCTCGTCGTCGAGGTAGCCGATGTCGCCGCCGTGGAACCAGCCGTGTGCGAAGGCCTCGGTGTTCGCGGCGGCGTTGTTCCAGTAGCCGGTCATCAACTGCGGGCTGCGGTAGACGATCTCGCCGATCTCGTTGGGCGGCAGCAGGTTTCCGTCGGCGTCCATGATCGCCACGAGCAGCGGCGCCGGCATGGGCGCCATCGCGTACAGGCCGGTGATCAGGTGCGCGGTGTTCTCGTCGGTCAGCGCGGGCTGCCCGATCACCGCGCCCCACATCATCGGCAGCATCGTCAGGTGCGTGACCCGATGATCGACGAAGGTCTGCACGACGGCCGCCGGATCGAAGCCGCGCAACAGCACCGCGGTGCCGCCGACCATGAGCGTCGGCAGCAGCAGCGCGTCCAGCGCGGTCACGTGAAACAGCGGCAGCACGATCGGCTGCACGGGGTAGTCGGTGTCCGGGCGCAGACCCAGACCCAGCGCCGACGACAGGTTCGAAACGTGCACGGCCACATGGCTTGTCACGACACCCTTGGGTCGCGAGGTGGTGCCTGACGTGTACAGGCAGTGCAGAATGTCGCGGTCTTCGACGATCGTCTCGACCGTCGAGGTATCGGCGGAGAGCACCGCATCCCACGACAGCGCGGGCAGCCCGGCGACCTCGGACGGCGCCTCGCCGACGACGATCACCTCGCGCACCGACGCGCCGTCGACCTCGGCCAGCGCGGCACCGATAACCGGCAGGAACGGCGTCTCGGTGATCACCGCCTGCACCCCGCTGTCGTCCAGCTGATAGGCGACGTCGCTCGGCGACAGCAGCAGGTTCAGCGGCAGCGCCACCACCCCGAGCTTGGCCAGCGCGAAGAAGCCGACCACGACCTGCCAGCTGTTCTGCAACTGCAGGTCAGCGGGTCGACACCGGACAGATCGGGGCGCATGCCGGACATGGTTCTCCTACGGGAAGTGGTTGGTTGGTGCCAACACAACTACCGGCCGAGGAGGGCGCCGTCTGCGCTTTCAGCGTTAACACAGGTCGTGACAGTCCGCTTAGCCGGTGAATGGCGGCACGAACGTGCACGGCACCTTCACCGGGCGCTCCGGGTCGAGTGCGTTGAGCACCATGTAGGCCGCGCGGCGCGAACCGGCGATCGCCATGTGATCGCTGTAGTCCTGCTCGCAGCTGTCCTGCACCACGATGTTGGTGACGTTCTCACCGGCCCGACCGGGCACCAGACCCGCCGTGTAGGGCATGACCGCTTCGTCGTACCTCGTCGCGATGTTGGTGTAGTTGATGCCCTTCACGTACGGACTGCCGCCGGCCCAGATCTTCTTGTTCATGGCCGAACCCGGAAGCATGCCGCCGCAGCCGACGCACACCGGCATCGGGATGTTCTGCTCGCCGAAGGCCTTCGCCATCGGACCGATGTCGCCGGTACCGCGCCACAGCGGCGCCAGCGAGACGTAGTTGGTCACCTTGTCCGCGCCGCCCAGGTACTTCACGTAGTAGGTGGGCATGTAGGTGCCCTGCGAGTGACCGACCAGGTCAACCGTCTCCGCACCCGTCGCGGCCAGAACCTTGTCGACGAACCGCGACAACTGCCCCGCACTGACTTCCTGGCGGTCCATGCCGCCGACGGCGGTGGCCGGCCACGGCAGGCCGGGCAGAGCGCCGTAGGTCAGGGCGAAGACGCAGTAGCCGCGGTTGCGCAGCATCGGCACGTACGAGCCCCAGTTAGTGGTCTTCGCGCCACCCGTTCCGTGCACCAGGATCACCGGTCGCGGATGTTCCGGCGACGGCTTGCACGTGAAGTCGTTGGATCCGGGCAGGTCACCGCCGGGATGCTGCAGTTCGTAGGGAATCCCGCCGAAGAAGTTGTAGTTCTCCGGCAGCTTGTCCGGCGGCGCGGCCGCAGCCGGCCCCGTCGCGACCAAACCCAAGACGACGAGTACCGCCGCACAGATCGCACCGAGCAGTTTCCGCACCAAATTCCCAACCCCTGACCATGTACCGAGCGTTTGCTTGGTTTGCGAGAGCGTAACAAGAACGTGCGCTGAGTAACACCCCACCGGGAGAGGCGGCCGGCTCACGCCCCATGTCGCGACGTGGGCGAGATCGCATCAGGAACGGAAACGTCGCAAAACCCGCGATACCGAATTGCGGAGAACCGATAGGAGCGCACCGACGACGACAGCCGCCCGCACACACCGACGACAAGACCCCCGCACAGCAGATGACCCCGACCAGGGGGGAGGAGGTCGGGGCCATCTATCTTCAGCCCCGGGGGGTCGGGCTGAAGACACCGACCGTAGCCGGATAACAGCGAACATACACCCGCCCCTGTGTCCTTGCAACCTGAACTATCGATGTTTCAGAAATACCGGCGTTCCCAACGCAACGCATCGATTTGAACGTACTCTCAGTGCCGTGGACTCGACGACGCCCACGCGCACGGCAGCATTTTTCGACCTAGACAAGACAGTCATCGCCCGGTCGAGCGCCCTCGCCTTCACGCGCCCGTTCTACGACGGCGGGCTGCTGACTCGTCGCGCGCTGCTCCACTCCGCGATCGCGCAGGTCCAACTGCTCCTCATCTCCGAACCCGCCGAGCACGTGGACCGCCTCCGCCAGTACCTCACCCAGATGTGCGCAGGCTGGGAGGCCGCGACGGTGCGTTCGATCGTCGCCGAGACGCTCGACGACGTGGTCCGGCCGGTGATCTTCACCGAGGCCGCCGACCTCATCGCCGAGCACAAGGCCGCCGGACACGACGTAGTGCTGGTCTCGGCGTCGGGCATCGAGATGGTGGAGCCGATCGGCGAGCTGCTCGGCGTGGACCTGGTGCGCGCGACGACATTGGAGATCGTCGACGGCCACTACTCCGGCGCGATCGAGTTCTACTGCTACGGCCAGGAGAAGGCCAACGCCATGCGCGAACTGGCACTCGAGCGCGGCTACGACCTGGCCGACTGCTACGCCTACTCCGACTCGGCCACCGACCTCCCCATGCTCGAGGCCGCCGGCCACCCCGCGGTGGTCAACCCCGACCGCGCCCTGCGGGCACACGCGCTGAAACACGACTGGGAGATCCTCGAATTCGCCAACCCCGCCCCCAAGATCGAGTGGCACCACCCCTGCCCCAGCGGCTGGACCCTCGCGATCGCCGGCATCGGCGCCGTCGCGGCCGCAGCGGCCTATCGATACGCCCATCGACGACACGCGGCGGCCTGACTTTTCCCAAACGCTTGCTGTGACGCGCGTCACCGTGTAGAAAATAGGTACGGAGCCGCCCCAGGCAAAGCTCGGACCGGAAGAGAAGGTCCGAACCCCCGAAAGGCAGCTCCCAGCACGGGCGGCAAGCACCCACGCGGAGCGCGCCGCATTGGCAGAAGCGTTGTGCGCCTGCGACATTGAGGACGTCCCGGCTCAGCCGAAGACCTCTTTCCCTCGCCGAGGCGATACCCACAACCCACCTTGCACGCTTGGTAACTTGCGTCCGTGCTCGCGGGCGGCACTCCATTTGGGTGTCGCCCGCAATACTGTGCGGACCCTTCGACAAGCTCAGGGATCGTGCAGGGCTCAGCGCGCAGCGTCGGCGATCGACTTCGCCTCGGCGGCGCCGGCGACCATCGCCTGGCAGCTGAGGACGATCCAGTCGGCGAGCGCCTGCGGGTCGCCGGTGGCGAAGAGCGCAGAAGTCTCCCGGTAGTCACCGAGGCGCGCCAGCCACGTCACCTCGGGCACGCCCAGCAGATGCGGATCCAGCCCGGTGGTCGCCGACACGAGGCGCGACGCTGCGCGGGCCACCACGCCGTTGCCGGCTTCGAACGGCTGCAGCGCGAGAATCTCGCCGTGGACCACGGCGGCCAGGACGGCAGCGGGCACCGCGGTGGCGCCGGTGATGAGCTGCCCCAGCAGATCCAGTCGCTGCGCGATGTGCGGTTCGTCGCGCGGTCGGCCCAGCAGTTCCGGCTCCACCAACTCGGCGGCGGCCAACGAATGCAACCGCGCCAACGACTGCATCGGCGCGCGCCGGAACACGGCCACTTCCCGGTCGAGGTCGTCGGGGTCGAGGGCCTGTGCCACCCGGATCGCCCCGGACATCACCGGATCGTCGAAGTCGTGCTCGCGGTTGAGCTCGGTGGTGGCCCCCTCCATCGCGGCCGAACTGCGCCCGCCCCGCCACGACGACTCGCGCGAGGTCTTGTCCCAACCGCGCAGATTCACCGGATGCCGATGCACGGCCGCCAACGCTTCGGCGGCCTCCTCGGCCGCGGCGGCGACGCCGGGCAGGTCGAGCAGCGGCACCAACGGATCAGAACTCACACCCCCAGCCTAGTGCCGCCGCACACCGCGGCCGCCGGTCCCCCGAACCGCAGCCCGCCGTCGGCCACCGATCGACTGAGAACTACCGTTCATCGCGCGCATCGCACCCGCAACCTACGCGCGGTTACGCTCGATCCGTCGGGTGATTACCCTCACAACCAGCGGTCGCATAGACACGCGACACACGGGGTCAGCGCACGACGACCCGGCGAGCACGCCCCGCCAGCCCTATTCGCGCAACCGAAAGGCAGCCACGATGTCGAATACCGATCAGGTCTATCCCCCGTCCGCGGAGTTCGCGGCGCAGGCCAACGCCACCGCCGAGATGTACCAGCGGGCCAAGGACGACCCGAACGAGTTCTGGGCGGAGCAGGCACGACAGCTCTCCTGGGATACCCCGTTCTCGACCGTCCTGGACTGGTCGGACGCACCGTTCGCCAAGTGGTTCGCCGACGGCAAGCTGAACGTGGCCGTGAACTGCGTGGACCGCCACGTCGACGCAGGCAAGGGCGATCGCGTCGCGATCCACTGGATCGGCGAGCCCGGCGATACCCGCGACATCACCTACAGCCAGCTCAAGGACGAGGTCTCCAAGGCCGCCAACTACTTCACCGCCATCGGCCTGCAGACCGGCGACCGCGTGGCCATCTACATGCCGATGGTCCCCGAGGCCATCATCACCATGCTGGCCTGCGCCCGGCTGGGCCTGACCCACTCGGTGGTCTTCGCCGGCTTCTCGTCGGCCGCGCTCCGCGCTCGCGTCGACGACGCCGCCGCCAAGGTGGTCGTCACCACCGACGGCCAGTACCGTCGCGGCGAGCCGGCCCCGCTGAAGGCCGCCGTCGACGAGGCGCTCGGCACCGGCGACGACGCCGCACCGTCGATCGAGAAGGTCATCGTGGTGCGTCGCACCAATCACGACCCGGATCTGCCGTGGGTCGACGGCCGCGACGTCTGGTGGGAGGACACGGTCGAGGAGTCCTCGCCGGTCCACGAGCCGGAGGCGTTCGACGCCGAGCATCCGTTGTTCCTGCTGTACACCTCCGGCACCACCGGCAGCCCGAAGGGCATCGTCCACAGCTCCGGCGGCTACCTGACCCAGGCCAACTACACCTTCCACAACGTGTTCGACCACAAGGAGGGCCGCGACGTCTTCTGGTGCACCGCCGACATCGGTTGGGTCACCGGCCACACCTACATCGTCTACGGACCGCTGTCGGCCGGCGCCACCGAGATCGTCTACGAGGGCACCCCGAACTCGCCGGACGAGCACCGCCACTTCAACATCATCGAGAAGTACGGCGTCACCACTTACTACACCGCGCCGACGCTGATCCGCACGTTCATGAAGTGGGGCCGCGAGATCCCCGGCGCCCACGA
This sequence comes from Gordonia alkaliphila, assembly GCF_039542465.1. Taxonomy (NCBI): domain Bacteria; kingdom Bacillati; phylum Actinomycetota; class Actinomycetes; order Mycobacteriales; family Gordoniaceae; genus Gordonia; species Gordonia alkaliphila. The sequence goes on from NZ_BAABIE010000003.1 coordinate 35,358, forward strand.
CCTGACGTCGCTCCGCCTCCTCGGCACGGTCGGCGAACCGATCAACCCGGAGGCGTGGCGCTGGTACTACGACGTCATCGGCGGCAACCGCTGCCCGATCGTCGACACCTGGTGGCAGACCGAGACCGGCGGCCACATGCTGGCGCCGCTCCCCGGCGTCACCACCTGCACCCCGGGCTCGGCGATGGGCCCGCTGCCCGGCATCAGCGCCAAGATCGTCGACGACAACGGCAACGAGCTGCCTACCGGCGAGCAGGGCTACCTGGTCCTCGACCAGCCGTGGCCGGGCATGCTCCGCGGTATCTGGGGCGACCCACAGCGTTTCAAGGACACCTACTGGTCGCGCTTCGCCGAGCAGGGCTGGTACTTCGCCGGTGACGGCGCCCGGTACGACGAGAACGGCGCCCTCTGGGTGCTGGGCCGCGTCGACGACGTCATGAACGTCTCCGGCCACCGCATCTCCACCGCCGAGGTGGAGTCCGCCCTCGTCGCACACCCCGCGGTGGCCGAGGCCGCCGTGATCGGTGCGGCCGACGAGACCACCGGCCAGGGCATCGTCGCCTTCGTCATCCTGATGGAGCACGCCACGCCGGGCGACGAGCTGATCGCCGAGATGCGCAATCAGGTGGCCGTCGACATCTCCCCGATCGCCAAGCCGCGGGAGATCAACATCGTGCCGGAGCTGCCCAAGACGCGGTCGGGCAAGATCATGCGCCGCCTGCTCAAGGACGTCGCCGAGGGCCGCGAACTCGGCGACACCTCGACCCTGGTGGATCCGTCGGTCTTCGAGGCCATCCGCTCCCAGCGCGGCTGATTCACCCGCCCGCACCGTCGTAGGGACGGATCGGCCGAGACCACCCGGGACGGGCTCTCGGCCGATCTGCATCCCCGCACCGACCACGGGCATGGCAACATGAAGCGGAATACGTCGACCCAAGGAGAATTCGTGAGCGGCAATCAGGACACCTGGCCCAGCGAGCCAAAGAACGCTCCGCAGGTGCCGTCGATCCCGATGTCGGATGCGAACCTCGGCGCCGACGGCCAGCCGACCATCGGCAATCTGGTCAAGGATGCCACCGCGAGCGCCTCCACGCTCTTCCGCGCCGAGGTGGCCCTGGCCAAGCGCGAACTCATCGGCGAGGCCAAGAAGGCGGGCGCCGGCACCGGCCTGCTGGTCGGCGCCGCCGTCCTGCTGCTGTACGCGAGCCTGTTCTTCTTCGTCTTCCTCGGGTTCCTGCTCGACGTCTGGCTGCCCACCTGGGCCGCGTTCCTGATCGTCTTCGCCATCCTGATGGCCGTCTCGATCGGCGCCATCATCGTCGGCTACATCCTGTTCCGTCGACTCCGCAAGCCGGAGAAGACCATCGAATCGGTCAAGGAGACGGTGGCGATCCTCCCGGGCCGCGGCGCACCCGCCGACCCGCATGGCACCGCCCACGCGCACCCGCAGATCCCGGCGGCGCACGACCCCTCCCGGAGCTGACCCTGGCCGCGCAGACCGTCCTGCCCGATGCCACCGAGGTCCGGTTCGACGGGCCGTGGCATCACTTCGACGTCCGCGCGAACGGCCTGCGGTTCCATGCCGTCGAAGCGGTGGCCGGATCCATCGCCGACCGGCCCCTGGCCCTACTCCTGCACGGCTTCGGCGAGTTCTGGTGGAGCTGGCGGCACCAGTTCAGCGCCCTCAGCGCGGCCGGCTACCGCGTGGTGGCCGTCGACCTCCGCGGCTACGGCGACTCCGACAAGCCGCCGCGCGGCTATGACGGTTGGACGCTCGCCGGCGACACGCACGGCCTGATCCGCGCCCTCGGCCACAGCCAGGCCACCCTGGTCGGCCACGCCGACGGCGGCCTGGTGTGCTGGGCGACGGCCACGCTGCATCCCCGATCGGTGGCCCACATCGCGGTGCTGGCGTCCCCGCATCCGCGCGCGCTGCGCCAGTCGGTGTGGACCAACCGCCGTGAGCGCGACGCCTTCCTCGGGCCGTTCCTGCACGACCAGCTGCCCCGCCTCGGGGAACGACGACTCACCCGCGACGGCGGCGCCTACCTGGAGGACTACTTCCGCTCACGGTCCGGCACGCAGTGGCGCGACACCCCGGACTTCGACGAGGCCGTGACTCGCAATCGCCTCGCCATCACCATTCCCGGCGTGGCTCACTCCAGCCTCGAATACCGCCGCTGGGCGTTCCGCTCGCAGTTCCGCACCGACGGCTACCGCTTCATGGACCTGATGAACAAGCGGCTGCACATCCCGGTGCTCGCGCTGCGCGGCCGCGAGGACCGCTACATCGTCGACTCGGTGATGGCCGCGAGCAGCCACTGGTCGTCGGACTTCGAGTACCGCGAGGTGCCCGACGCCGGGCACTTCGTCCACGAGGAGAACCCCGAGCACGTCAACGCGGCGCTGCTCGACCTGCTCGACCGCTGATCAGCGCGGTAGGCAGGTCGCGGTGCTCGCCTCGGTGGTCCGCTTCTCCGAGCCGCTCAGATCGGCGGCCACCTGCTCGGCGGTGAGGACGAACCCGGTGTCGTCGGCGACGTTCTCCGAAGCGCCGAAGACCACGCCGAGCACCGAGCCGTCGGGCGCGATCATCGGACCGCCCGAGTTGCCCGACCGAATGCTCCCGCGGACGGTGTACACCTGCCGCTTCACCTTGTCCGGCCGCTGGAAGATGTCCGGCCCCACCAGGTTGATGGTGTTGCGCACGCGCACCGGGGTCACCGTGAACGGGCCGTTCTCCGGGTAGCCCAGGACGATGGCGTCGTCACCGGAGGAGGCGGGCTGCTCCGCGAAATCGAGCGCGGGCGCCTTGAGGCCGGGGACGTCGAGCACGGCCACGTCGTTGCGGTCGTTGAACCAGACGACGGTGGCGGCCAGGTCTCGGCCGCCGGCGGTTTGAATCGACACCTCGTCAGCACCGGCCACCACGTGCGCATTGGTCATCACGCGTTCCGGGCTGATCACGAAGCCCGAACCCTCCATCGCCTGGCTGCAACTGCGCGCCACGCCGAGGATCTTCAAGACGCTGGGGCGGACCTTCGCGACCGCGGCGGTGCCGTCGAGCTGCTGATCCGGCGGATCGACGGTGGCCACTTCGGCTTCACCGAACGGGCTGATCACCTGCTTGAGGCCCGAATTGTCGAGCAGTGCGGTGAAGTCGGCGGGGAGTTCACGCATCCAATCCGGCGCCACTCCGTCGACGACGTCGATCACCTTGGAGCCGGACACCGACTGGGCGAAAGAACTGTCGGAGGCGGCGTTCCGGATCGGGGTCGCCAGCAGCCAGGCCGCCACCAGGATGGCCACGAACTGCAGGCCCGCGCCGACCAGGCTGTCCACGCGGCGCAACCGGATCGACTGCAGGCCGCTGCGGGCGGCGCGCCCCACCACCATGCCGGCGATCTCGCCGAGGATCACCAGACCCAGCAGCAGCACGATGGCGGTCAGCATCCGGCCCCGCGGGTCGGCGATGGGGGCCACCAGGTGCGGCACAAGCAGCACACCGGCCAGCACACCGATGACCACGCCGAAGAAGGCCATCGCCGACGCCGCTGCGCCCTGGCGATAGCCGCTGGCCGCCGCCAGTAGCGCGACGACCAGGATGATCACATCCACCCAGACGGCACCGCTCACACGCGGCCCCGGTCCTCGGGAGCCGCGTGGCCGTCGGGGTTGAGTGGGAAGCCGGAGGCCTGACGGCCGCCGGTCTCGGCAATCATCTGCTCGAGGGGTCGAACGTCGTCGGTGTCCCAGGGCACATCCCAGCCGGCCGACTGGCTGATCGCTGCGAGCAGCCCGCCGGTGAAACCCCACACGAGCATGCCGTCGTACAGGAAGGCGGGCCCCTTGTAGGCGGTCGCACCCATGATGGAGCGGCTCACCTGGAATCGGTTGCTCGGGTGCAGCAGTTCGCGCAGATTCACCCGCGCCACGCGCGCGGTCTCGGCCTCGTCGACCACACCCACCCAGCTCGGCTGCGTCCAATGCCCGATCACCGGGGTCACCTCGAAGCCCGAGGGCACCGGGAAGGTCGGCAGGCTGGCCACCACGCGGACACCGTCGGCGCGCAGCCCGGTCTCCTCGCGGGCCTCCCGCATCGCGGTGCCGACCGGATAGTCGTCACCGGGATCGCGACTGCCGCCGGGAAAGGCGATCTGACCGCTGTGGGTGCGCATGGTGGCGGCCCGCTCGGTGAGCAGGACGTCGGCATCGGCCGGCAGACCGCCCGGATGGTCGGCGGCCGCCTCGAACGCGCCCCCGAAGAGAACCAGCACCGCTGCGGCCCGTTGCGCGCGGAACGCCGAGGCCCAGCGCGCGCGGTCCCCGCCGCGGCGCAGCACCGACTCGTTGACCACCGCCGGATCGTCGGTCACGGCGTGCAGCCACGACGGGATCAGGTCCCGATCCACCAGCGCCCCGTAGTCGCCCGACGGCTTGCTCACGACTGGCCTCCGGTCGCGTCCACGCCCAGTTCGTCGCGCACCAGGGTCGCCAGCTCGTCGTAGGACGTGAAGACCTTGGGCAGCGTCACGGCGACGGTGCCGTCGGCCCGGACCAGGATCGTCGACGGATACACGCGCGGGGCCTTCAGCGCTTTGGCGACCGAGCCGTCGGTATCGGCGACGGCCGGCAGGGTGAGGCCCACTTCCTTCATGAACTGCAGGATCGCGTACGGCTTCGTCGCGCCGTCGATCGCGTGCACGGCCAGCACGTCCAAGCGGTCGCCGGCGCGCTGGGACAGTTCGTCGAAGTACGGCAGTTCCTTGCGGCACGGCAGGCACCACACCGCCCACATGTTGATCACCGTCGGACGCCCGGCCGTGGCCTGACCCAGGTTGACCGGTCGGCCGTCGGCCAGACACACGGCGGTGACATTCTTCAACGCCGCGCCGTCGGGCACCGGGGCGGTGCTCTGCGGGCAGGGCGCCAGACCGGCGTCGGTCCGGGCCTGCGCCAGCATCGCCTCGGGCACGTCCTGGTCGGTGACGCCCTGACTGGGCGCCCCGGGGGTGCCGGACGAACGCGTCGGCGTCTCCGTGCTGCGCGGCCACAGCGCGAAGATGAGTGCCGCCATCACCACGACGAACGCGAGCATCGCTTTACCCGCGGGGGTCTTCAGAACGTTCATGCCTCGACTCCGGCCAATGCCAACAGGTGCTCGGTCTCCGGGCCCTTCACCAACGCCGCCGCCGCGGCCTTCTCGGTGGGCCCCTGTCCGTACGACGGGCAGTCCGATGCCAGCTGGCAGACCCCGCACGCGGGCTTACGCGCATGGCAGATACGGCGACCGTGAAAAATGATGCGGTGCGAGAGGTCGGTGTACTCCTTGCGCGGGAACAACTCGCCGACGGCGCGCTCCACCTTCACCGGGTCGGTCTCGGCGGTCCACTCCCAGCGGTTCACCAGCCGCCCGAAGTGGGTGTCCACCGTCAGGCCGGGCACACCGAAAGCGTTGCCCAACACCACATTCGCCGTCTTCCGGCCGAAGCCGGGCAATGTCACCAGTTCCTTGAGCGTGCTCGGGACCTCGCCGTCGAACCGTTCCACGAGGGCCTGGCCGAGGCCGATGATCGAGTTCGCCTTGTTCCGGTAGAAGCCGGTCGACCGGATCATCTCTTCCAGCTCGGTCCGATCCGCCCCGGCGTAGGCCCAGGCGTCCGGATAGCGCGCGAAGAGCGCGGGGGTCACCATGTTGACCCGCACGTCGGTGCACTGCGCCGACAGGATGGTGGCCACCGACAGATCCAGCGGCGTGGTGAAGTCGAGCTCGCAGTACACCTCCGGGAACTCCACCTGCATCGTGCGGTTCATCCGCCGCGCACGACGAACCAGCCCAAGTCGGGTCTCCGGCTTCCTTCTGCTCACAACGTCCCAGGCTACCGGTGGTGGGCGGCCGCCCGCCTGGCGCACCTTCCCAGGTCACAACTGAATGACGACGGCCGTCCTGGTTTCCTCCAGACGGAGGGTGGTGGTTAGTTGGAAGGTATGCAAGGTCTGGCCGTGATCGTCTTCCCGTTTCTCCTGCTGCTCTTCGCGCTCGTCATGGAGAAGGTCCAAGCCGGTCTCGATCGGCTGTCCGTCGGCCGCGCCCAGGTGGACGAGTTCCTGGAGAGCGCCGACGAGACCGACGTGAGCAACCTGGCCAAGACCGGGCTGCCCGCCGCACTCGACGAACTCCGCAGTCGCCGCAGCGGCGCGCGCGAGGATGAGAACTGACACCGGACGTTCACCGCAATCCCTTGCGCAAGTGACAGCTGCAACAATTACACTCATCCATCGAGTAGCGTGGATCACTGGCATCCATGTCAGTCGCGACGAGAATGAGAACGAGGAAGGTTCGTAGGTGGACGAGATTCTGGCCCGGGCGGGTATTTTCCAGGGGGTCGAGCCTGCCGCGGTCGCAGCGCTAGCCACCGAACTGACGGAGGTCGAGTTCCCCCGCGGACACGTGATCTTCCACGAGGGCGAACCCGGTGACCGCCTGTACATCATCCTGACCGGCAAGGTGAAGCTCGGTCGTCGTTCCCCGGACGGTCGCGAGAACCTGCTGACCATCATGGGACCGTCGGACATGTTCGGCGAGCTGTCCATCTTCGACCCCGGCCCGCGCACGTCGTCGGCGACCACCGTCACCGAGGTCCGCGCCGCCACCATGGACCGCGATGCGCTCCGCAAGTGGATCAAGGACCGCCCGGAGATCGCTGAGCAGCTGCTGCGCGTGTTGGCCCGACGCCTGCGTCGCACCAACAACAACCTCGCCGACCTGATCTTCACCGACGTCCCCGGCCGTGTCGCGAAGCAGCTGCTGCAGTTGGCACAGCGCTTCGGCACCCAGGAGGGCGGTGCGCTCCGCGTGACGCACGACCTCACGCAGGAAGAGATCGCTCAGCTGGTGGGCGCTTCCCGCGAGACCGTGAACAAGGCCCTGGCCGACTTCGCGCAGCGCGGCTGGCTCCGCCTGGAAGGCAAGAGCGTGCTGATCGCCGACTCCGAGCGTTTGGCGCGACGAGCTCGCTGACCCCGCAGACCACGAAGGGAGTACATCCGCCTCGGCGGATGTACTCCCTTCGTCGTTCGTCGGTGCTGCCGCGTTGTCTGGCTACAGCGCGCGCAGGTACTCGAGCTGCGTCTTGACGCTCATCTTGGCCGCCGGCCACAGCTTGCGGTCGACGTCGGAGTAGACCTTGCGGACCACCTTCATCGGCTTGGCTTCCTGCGGAGTCATCCGCAGGTCGTCGAGCGCCTGTCGGATCTGGTTCAGTCGCTCCTCGCGGTGCGACTTGTAGAACCGCGCCACCGGACCGAGTTCCGCGTGGTCGGGGCCGTGCCCGGGCAGCAGGACCGCGTCCGAAGCGTCGACGATCAGCCGGTTGAGCGAATGGAAGTAGTCGCCGAGGCCGCCGTCCTGCGGGTCGAGCACCGTGGTGCCGTGCCCGAGGATGGTGTCGCCGGTGATCACTGCGCGCTGCCCCTCCCACTCCACCAGGAAACTCATCGAGTCGGCGGTGTGGCCGGGTGTGTGCATCGCGGTGATCTTCAGGCCCGCGGCCTCGATCACCTCCCGGTCGGTCAGCCGCGGCGCGCCGTGACTGAACTCGTCCGAGTGCGCACGGTGCACCGAGCCGGTCTCCTTGCGCATCCGCTTGATCGCGCCGGTGTGATCGAAGTGCCGGTGCGTGATGAGCGTCAGCTCCACCTCGCCGGCCACGTCGGCGACGGCCCGCACATGCTTGCCCGACCGCGGCGGTCCCGGATCGACGACCACCGCCGTGGGGCTGTCGGGGGCGCGCAGGATCCAGGTGTTGGTGCCGTCGAGCTCCATCAGGCCGGGGTTGTCCCGCAGCAGCACCGACGCGAAGTCGGTGACCGGCCGGACCTGACCGTAGGCGGGGTGCTGCACAGACGCGGTCATGTCACCGGACCTGCACGATCAATTCCACCTCGACCGGAGCGCCGAGCGGCAATTCCGCCACGCCGACGGCCGATCGCGCATGAACCCCGGCGTCACCGAAGATCTCGCCGAGGAAGTTCGACGCCCCGTTGAGCACGCCGGGCTGCCCGGTGAAGCCGGGCGCGGAGGCCACGAAACCCACCACCTTGACGATGCGGACGATCGCGTCGACGCCGACGACGGCATCGACCGCAGCCAGCGCGTTCAGCGCGCACTGCTGTGCGGCGGCCTGCGCCTGCTCCGGGGTCACGATGCCCTCGGCACCGTCGGACACCTTTCCGCGCAGCGCGAGTTCGCCGTCGACCACCGGCAGCTGGCCGGAGGTGTAGACCAGGTCGCCCACCCGCAGCGCCGGGGTGTAGCTGCCGACCGGCGCGACGACCGGGGGCAGCGAGATGCCGAGTTCGGCCAGTCGCGCGTTCCAGGTCTGCGCCATGACTAGTTGGTGGGTCGCTTCAGGTACGCGACGTGCTGCTCGCCGGTCGGGCCGGGCAGCACGCTGACCAGCTCCCACCCGTCCGAACCCCATGTGTCGAGGATGTCCTTGGTCGCGTGCGTCAGCAGCGGAATGGTCGCATATTCCCAGGTGGTCAGATCGCTCATAAGCCCAACCTTATCGGTTGGTTCTCGCTCTCGACAGTGCGGTCGATAAGGTGAGGCACGTGACGACTGATGCGTTGACCGTGCCTGGAGGCACGTGGCCGGAGCATGCCCGCAACGCCCGACTGCATTTCGTGTCGGGCAAGGGCGGCACCGGTAAGACCACCGTGGCCGCCGCCTTGGCTATCGCGCTGGCCAGCGAGGGCAAGAAGGTGCTGCTCGTGGAAGTCGAAGGGCGCCAAGGGATCGCGCAGCGGTTCGACGTACCCCCGCTGCCGCCGACCGACCATCAGGTGGCCACCGCGGAGGACGGCGGCGGCGTATGGGCACTCGCCATCGACATCGAGCACGCGCTGCTCGAGTACCTCGACATGTTCTACAACCTCGGCTTCGCCGGGCGCGCCATCAAGAAGGTCGGCGCCATCGACTTCGTCACCACCGTCGCTCCCGGACTGCGCGACGTGGTGATCACCGGCAAGATCAAGGAACGCGTGATCGCCACCGACAAGAAGGGCGCGCTGCTCTACGACGTCGTCGTCGTCGACTCGCCGCCGACCGGCCGCATCGGCAACTTCCTCGACGTCACCGCTGCGATGCGCGACCTGGCCAAGACCGGCCCCATTCGCAACCAGAGCGAAGGCGTTGTGACGCTGCTGCATTCGGCGCAGACCGCGGTCCACCTGTGCACCCTGCTCGAGGCCATGCCGATCCAGGAGACCGTCGAGGCCGTCGACGAGCTCGTCGCCAAGGACCTGAACATCGGCGCGGTCTTCGTCAATCGTGTTCGCCCGCACCACCTTCCCGACGATCAGCTCGACGACATCGCCGAGGGTCGCGTCGACGCACCCGCACTCCGCACCGCATTGGAGGACGCCGGTCTGGCCACCACCGACGAGGACTTCGCCGGGCTGCTGACCGAGACCATCGATTACGCCATCCGGCTCCAGGCCCAGCAGGTGGCCCGCGCCGATCTCGACGAAGTACCGGCGCCGCAGATCGAACTGCCCGAGCTCGATGAGCACGTCGACCTCGGAGCGCTCTACCAACTCGCCCGCACCATGAAGGAGGCCGGCGTCTGATGTCCGATCTGGAGATGGGCGGGGTCCTGCTCGATCCGACGACCCGTGTGGTGATCTGTTGCGGCTCAGGCGGTGTCGGTAAGACGACCACCGCGGCCGCCATGGCCCTCTACGCCGCCGAGCGCGGTCGCACCGTCGCGGTGCTGACGATCGACCCGGCACGCCGCCTCGCCCAGTCGCTCGGGATGACCGAACTGACCAACGAACCGCAGCCCGTGCCCACCGAGGGCACCGGCACGCTCGACGCGATGATGCTCGACATGCGCCGCACCTTCGACGACATGGTGGTGGAGCACTCCACCCCCGAGCGCGCCGAGATCATCATGAACAACGCGTTCTACCAGACCGTCGCGTCGTCGTTCTCCGGCACGCAGGAGTACATGGCGATGGAGAAGCTCGGTCGTCTGCTGGAGCAGAACCGCTGGGATCTGATCGTCGTGGACACCCCGCCCTCGCGGAACGCCCTCGACTTCCTCGACGCCCCGCAGCGCCTGGGCTCGTTCCTGTCCGGGCGTCTGATGAAGATGCTGATCGGCGGCGGACGCGGCGTGGGTCGCGTGGTGACCGGCGCGATGAGCCTGGCCATGCGCGGCATCGCCACCATCATCGGCGCCGACATCCTGCGCGACGTCGCCGACTTCGTGCAGTCGCTGGACTCGATGTTCGGCGGCTTCCAGGAGCGCGCCGCCCGCACGTACGAACTCTTGAAGCAGCCGGGCACCAACTTCGTCGTGGTGGCCACGCCGGAGGCGGATGCGCTGCGCGAGGCCGCCTTCTTCGTGAACCGCCTGGCGCAGGACTCCATGCCGCTGTGCGGGCTGATCGTCAATCGGACGCATCCCAACCTGACGTCGATCTCCACGCCTGCCGCCCAGGCCGCACAGGAGCGGGCCACCGACGACCTCGCACGCGGCGTGCTGGCGATTCACGTCGATCGTGCGGCAACGGCCCAGCGCGAGCTGCACATGCTGCAGCGCTTCACCTCGGCCAACCCGAGCGTGCCCTGGGTGGGCGTGCCGGCATTGCCGTTCGAGGTGGCCGACTCCGAGGCGCTGCGCGCCGTGTCCGAGCAGATCACCAACCGGGGATAGTCTCCCCGGCTCCGCCGGTCAGGGCCGTCGCGCGTCCGCGGCCGTCGCGAAGTAGGCGGTGCTGTCCGGCCGGTAGAGCAGGTACAGGATGGCGGCGGCCAGCAGGCCGGTGACGATGGCGACCACGTTGAACTGGCCGAGCACGGTGTAGATCGACCCGATCAGCGCCAGCACGCCGAGTCCGGTGGCGGTGGGCCGCGCCCAGCGCTTGGCGGTCCGCGTGGCCCAGGCCATCAGCAGCCACAACGCCGTGAGCGCCACCGTGACCACGGCGACGCCGATCCGCCAACTGGTGACGGCACCGTCGATCAGCGCCTGGGCGTCGCCGCCCACTTGGTCCGCGTACTCGGAGTAGGCGCGCTGCACCGCTTCGCTGTCGCGGAGCCGGCTGATGAAGATGAACATCACCACGCCGACCACCACCTGCACCACGGCACCCGCATACATCAGGCGCACCGCGGTCAGCAGCGGCTGCGGCAGCGCCTGCACGGAACCTGGTGTCGGCGAACCGGGCGCGGGTGTGCTCGGCCCGTACGGATTCGCCGTCTCGGGCACCGGATCGTCGTCGGGCTGCTCGGACGAAGGTCGCGACGGCTGGTCAGTCATGCTGCCGACGCTATGGGAGGTGGCGGCGTCGGTGCAATGCGACGCCGCCGGGGAAGACGAGTACGGGGTTCAGTGCACCGCGGTCGCGGGTACCGCGGCCAGTCGCTGGCGGCGACGCTGAGCCTCGAAGAACGCCGACCACGACGTGACATCGGGATGCTGACGCAGCAGTGCGCGACGCTGACGCTCGGTCATGCCGCCCCACACGCCGAACTCGACGCGATTGTCGAGCGCATCCGCACCGCACTCGAGCTGAACCGGGCAGTGCCGACAGATGGTCGCGGCCTTTCGCTGCGCCGCACCCCGAACGAACAGGTCGTCCGGATCACCTCCGCGACAGCGGGCCTGAGCGACCCACGCAAGACGAGCTTCTGAATCTCCGCTGGAAAGAGGGGCCAAAGTCATTGCGGTACTCCGCCTTTCACAAACCCATCGACACTCCCCGCCGGTCGGGGCGTGCATAAGATCTTGCTCGTGCTTTGTCTCCCACTCCCCCTGAAGTGTTAGACAAGTCACGTTTCCCAATCTATTGAGGCCTTCGCGACAAAAGCAAGTCACGGTTTCGAAAAGTGGTACATGCGATTGCAAGCGACACGCAGACGCCTCGCGGTGACGGACGGGTTCGGTGCGCGGGAGGCGGCGGCACGTATCCTGGCCGAGTGCGCAACTCCACGAAGCTCCCCGGCCTTGCGCTGGCCCTAGTGCTGGCGGGCGTTCTCGTCGCCGGTCTCATGTTCCCGTTCGTCGCAGGCACGGCCATGCTGTCCAACCGCGCCGCCGCGACCATGGAGAACACCTCGTCGGAGCTACTCAACGGCACGGTGCCCGAGGTGACGACGGTGACCGACGTCAACGGCAAGCCGATGGCACTGCTCTACGACCAGTACCGAATCACGGTGGGCTACAACGACATCTCCCAGGACATGATCCGCGCGATCATCTCCGTGGAGGACCGCCGCTTCCTGGAGCACGACGGCGTGGACTGGCGCGGCACCATCCGCGCGGCGCTGAAGAACTCGTCGGCAGGCGAAGTCCAGCAGGGCGCGTCGACGCTCGACCAGCAGTACATCAAGAACTATCAACTCCTCGTCCTCGCGCGCACCGACGCCGATCGCGAAGCCGCGGTCGAGTCCACGCCCGCGCGCAAGCTGCGCGAGGCGCGCATGGCGATGACGCTCGAGAAGTCGCTCGTCGAACAGGCGATGCGCGAGAAGGGCCTCGACGAGCCCGCCGCCAAACAGGACGCGAAGAAGCAGATCGTCACGCGCTACCTCAATATGGTCCCGTTCGGCAACAACGCCTACGGCATCGAAGCCGGCGCCCAGACCTACTTCGGAAAGCCCGCCCGCGACTTGAACATCGCCGAGTCCGCGATGCTCGCGGGCATGGTGCAGTCGACCTCGGCGCTCAATCCGTACACCGACCCGCAGGCCACCACGGCGCGGCGAAACACAGTGCTCGACACCATGATCGAGAACTTCCCGCAGATGGCGCCGCAGCTGGCCGAGGCCAAGAAGCAGCCACTCGGCGTGCTGCCCCAGCCGCGCACCGTGCCGCAGGGCTGCATCTCCGCAGACAACAACGGCTTCTTCTGCGACTACGTGCTCCAGTACCTCGCCGAGAACGGGATCAGCCGCTCGGCGGTATCGCGCGGCGGTTACACCATTCGCACCACCCTCGATCCCGAGGTGCAGGCCAACGCGCTGCGCTCCGCACAGGCGCAGGCTTCGCCCACCGTCGAGGGCCTCGCGAACGTGATGAGCATCGTCCGGCCGGGCACCCAATCGCACGACGTCGTGGCCATGGTCTCCAGCCGTGACTACGGCCTGAAGCAGAACCTCGGGCAAACCGTTCAGCCGCAGCCCTTTTCGCTCGTCGGCGACGGCGCGGGTTCGGTCTTCAAGATCTTCACCACCGCCGCGGCGATGGAGAAGGGCCTCGGCACCAGCGCGGTGCTGAACGTGCCGCCGAGCATCGCGGTCTACGGCATGGGCAACAGCAACGGCGCCTTCGGCTGCCCCGCCAACGCCTACTGTGTGAAGAACGCCGGCCCCTACCCGCCTGCGCTGAGTCTCACCCAGGCGCTTGCGCAGTCGCCGAACACCACGTTCGTGGAGATGCTGCAGCAGGTCGGCGTGAAGCCGGCCGTCGACATGGCGGTGCGTCTCGGCCTCCGCTCGTACACCGCACCGGGATCGTCCGGTCACGGCGAGACGAGCCTCGCCGACTACATCAAGAACGGCAACTTCGGGTCGTTCACCCTCGGGCCCTTCCCGGTCAACGCCCTCGAGCTGTCAAATGTCGCGGCCACGCTCGCTTCCGGCGGCGTGTGGTGCCCGCCGAGCCCGGTGGTCTCCATCCAACAGGTCAAGCGCGACTCCTACAGCAACGTCGTGATGGGCGAGGACGGCAAGCCGGTGATGACCAACGTGCCGTTCAACCCGCCCCAGTGCGAACAGGTCGTCGAACGCGGTCTGGCCAACGCGCTCGCGAACGCGATGAGCGAGGACGACCGGGGCGCGGGCACGTCGGCAGCGGCCGCGTCGTCGGCCGGCTGGACCCTGCCGATGTCGGGTAAGACCGGAACCACCGAGGCGCACCGCTCGGCCGCCTTCCTCGGTTTCACCAATCAGCTCGCCGCCGCGGCCTACATCTACAACGACGGCTCGAACCCGTCCGGGATCTGCACCTCGCCGCTGCGGCAGTGCTACGACGGCAACGTCTACGGCGGCATGGAACCGGCCCGCACCTGGTTCGGCGCCATCGGCCCGGTGGCGCAGAAGTTCGGTCCGGTCCGCATGGCGCCCAACGATCCGCAGTTCGTCCGCGGCAGCAGTCGCGGCCGGATCCCGAATGTGGCGGGCCTGCCCGCCAGCCAGGCGGTCTCCCGACTCCAGGAGGCCGGGTTCAAGGTGAAGGAACTCGAGGTCGACAGCGGTAAGCCGAAGGGCACCGTGGTCTTCACCGCGCCGTCGGACAGCGCGATGCCGGGCACCGAGATCGCGATCTACGTGAGCAACGGCAAGAACGAGAGCAGCGGCGGCGGCACACCGACGTCCAAGACCGTCACCGTGCCCGGAGTGGGTCCGGTGGTCATCGAGGTACCCGAAGGCTGATCGGGCCGCGGAGACGGGCGGGCAGCGGGCAAATCGACGCGTATCCTCGTCTTCATGCCTCTTGTCCCGGGTCTTCCCTCTCGCCGCTCCGCCGAACTGTTGAGCGGTACCGGCCGCGTCGCCGTCGGCGCCGCCGGTGCCGCAGCGGCGGGCCTGCTGTATTCGACGGTGATCGAGCGCAACGCGTTCACCCTGCGCCACCTGACCCTGCCGGTGCTCGAGCCCGGCTCGTCGCCGTTGCGCGTACTGCACCTGAGCGACATTCACATGCTGCCGCGACAGGTCCTCAAGCAGTCGTGGATCAGCGGCCTCGAAAGGCTGGAGCCCGACCTGGTGGTCAACACCGGCGACAACCTGGCGCACCCGGGCGCGGTGCCTGCCGTGGTGCAGGCGCTCGGCGGTCTCCTGTCCCGGCCGGGGCTGTTCGTCTTCGGCTCCAACGACTACTTCGGCCCGACCGCCAAGAATCCCCTGAAGTACTTCAAGACCGACCACAAACGTCAGCACGGCGAACCGCTGCCGTGGCAGGACCTGCGCGCCGCCTTCACCGAGCGCGGCTGGCTCGACACCACCCACACGGTGCGCGAGCTGGAAGTGGCCGGCGTGCGCGTAGCCGCCGCCGGCGTGGACGATCCGCACATCGGCCGCGACCGGTACTCGACGATCGCCGGACGCCCGAACCCACTCGCACAACTGCGGCTCGGTCTCACGCACTCCCCCGAGCCGCGGGTACTCGACGAGTTCGCCGCCGACGGCTACGACCTGGTCCTGGCCGGGCACACCCACGGCGGCCAGCTCTGCGTCCCCGGCTACGGCGCGCTGGTGACCAACTGCCATCTCGATCGGTCGCGCGTCAAGGGCGTGTCCAACTGGGGTTCGACGATGAAACTGCACGTCAGCGCAGGCCTGGGTACGTCGCCCTATGCACCCGCCCGCTTCTACTGTCGGCCCGAGGCGTCCCTGCTGACGCTCACCGCGACCCGCAGCGGAGGCGGCGACGAGGACATCGTCGACCAGTCCCTACCGCAGCTCGCGACCACGATCAGCTGATCGCGAAGGCCCCGGTCGCGCGACGATATTCCCCATTCCGGGTGCTCGAAACGATACTTTCAGGTTCAATTGGTTCTACACACTCCGGTGTCCAGATCACCCCACTGCGGAAGTCTCATCTCGGAAGTCTCATTGCGGAAGTTGCGGGGTGTGAAGAGACCCCGACGGGCCCACCCCGCCGGGGTCTTTTCGCCCCCGCGGGAGGGGTACGACCATGACGGCCTTGACCACGTTCTCCGCTGCCGCACAACAGTTCTCGGCCTTGGTGGGCAGGCTTCCGGCGCCCGCGTGGGAGGGCCCGGGACTGGGTGACTGGGATCTGCGGTCCCTGGTGGGGCACACGAGTCGCGCGATGAGCACCGTCGCCGAGTACCTCGACCGGCCCGCGACCGTAATCGACGTGGAGAGCCCCGAGGAGTACTACGCCCGAGCCCGGGCAGCCATCGCCGCCGGCCGGGTCACGGGCATCGTCGAACGCGGCCGACAGGCCGGCCTGGAACTCGGGACAGACCCCGCGGCCGCCGTCGCCGCGCAGGTCGCGGCGGTGCTGGAGAGGCTGGGCGACGGCGCCGACCGCCCGATCCGCGTGATGGGCGGACTGGGCATGCGCCTGCACGCCTACCTGCCCACCCGGACCTTCGAGCTCGCCGTGCACAGCCTCGACATCGCCGCGGCCACCGGCGTCGACCTCCGGCTTCCGATGGACGTCGCGAACGAGACCACCCAATTGGCGGCGCGGACCGCCGTGCAGCTCGGTGCGGCAGCGCCCTTCCTACGCGCGCTGACCGGCCGCGCCCCACTCCCCGATGGCTTCTCGGTGGTCTGAAGCATCGAGGCGCCAGCTCTTGCGGGCACACCGCGGCCCGTAAGTGATCCCGAAGCGCTGCCGTCTGGTGCAGTCACCAGGCGACTGCACCAGACGGCAGAGTGCCGCCGAAGCAGCCCGGGAAAACGAGGAGGCTCTGACTGATTTCTCAGTCAGAGCCTCATCTGCTTCTCAACCAAAGCGTCGGGGTAGCGGGATTCGAACCCACGACCTCTTCGTCCCGAACGAAGCGCGCTACCAAGCTGCGCCATACCCCGTGTTCAACCTCAACGAGAGTACCTGATGCGCCGACCGGGGAAGAAATCGGCTGGTCAGAGACCTCTTTCGGCGCTCACGTCAGGACCCCAGGGTGGCCCCCGAGAGAGTGCCGTCGGCGATGGCAGTGACCCACGCGTCATGGTCGGCCTCGTTGATCGCGGAGTAGCGCAGCGACCAGTCCGCGATGGCCCGGTCGAAGGACCTACCGAGTCCGTCGACGTAGGCCGCGATCTCGCCGCGCGCACCGCTACGCGCGTGTGCCTGCGCCAGGACCTTCCCGCACAGTTCCCCGTACATCGCCAGCCGGTCGTCGGGCATGTCCTCGACCACCACCGAGCCCTTACCGTCGCGCAGCTGGCGAATGTAGAAGTCCGAGTCGCCCGCGGTGCTGCTGGCGACGCCCCGCTCGTCGCTCTGGAAGACCGGCGTGCTCAACCAGCCGAGCAGGATGTCACTCGAGGCCTGCAGCAACTGCTGGCCGATCACCACGCGATGGCCTTCGTTCGCGAACGCCACCGGCTCCACGTAGGGCGCCAAGACCGATTGCTGAGCCTCCTTCAGCTGCAGGAACAACGGATCCTGATTCTTCTTGCCGACGAACAGCAGAACCCAGCAGCGGGTGCCGACGCTGCCCACACCCACGACCTTTCGCGCGGCTTCGACAAAAGTGTACTGGTCCAGGAGTGCCCCCAGGTGCGGCGCGAGGCCCTTGCGGTACACCTCGAACCGATCCAGGAACATCGTCCTGATCTGCTCCTCCGGCGTGCCTTCGAAGGCTTCCTCTGCGGGAATGAGCAGCGGCGGATCGTACTTGATCCGGAGTGTGCCGTCACGCAGCTCGCAGAGCTTCGTCAGCGCCTGCTCGCTGTTGCGATGACGCGACTTCTTCAGCACCTTGCGCGCCTTCGCGGTGGCTGCCGTGTCCAGACGGTCACCGATCTCGGCCAGTACCTCGTCCGCGTCGACCCGCGCGTACCAGCAGTCGAGCACGCTCTTGTCCGCGGATTTGACCATGGTGCGTCGGTAGGCGCGTGCGGCCCACCGGGCCGCCCGTCGAGCCGCCCGGTCATCGGCACCGTTGGCCTGTGCGGCCACCACCATGCTCGCGGCCAACCGCTTGACATCCCATTCGAACGGGCCCGGGTGCGCTTCGTCGAAGTCGTTGAGATCGAAGACCATCTGCCGCTCGGGCGAGAGGAACAGTCCGAAGTTGCTCAGGTGCGCGTCCCCGCAGAGCTGCGTGCGGATCCCGCTGTCGGGCACCGACCCCAGGTCCGCGGCCATCAGCGCCGCGGCGCCCCGATAGAAGGTGAAAGGGGTGGTCGCCATGCGCTGATGGCGTACCGGGATCAGGTCGGTGAGCCGGTTCTTCTCCTGGTCGACGAGGATCGCGATCGGATCTCGTCTGCCCTGCGCCGGCCCCGCACCGAGTTGCTCTGCGGTGAACGTCATGGTGGTTCCTCTCGCCTGGGACCGGCTGTGGGGCCGACCGCCTACTGGTACGAAATGAAGTACGGCGTCGGTCGCACGTCCATCGTCGCGGCCGGGCTGAACATCGGCTTGTCCTCGGTGTAGAAATTCTTCCACCCCATCCAGATGTTCGGCGGCAATCCGGCGATCATCCGGTTCCAGGTTCCCATCTTGACCGCGGGCGTGCCGTGGCCGTCGGCGTGCAGGACCACCGCGAGCTCCGGGTGCGAGGTGTCCAGGCGGGTCCGGTCGCCGAGCATGTCGGCGTCGAACTGGTGCAGTACGAACGCCTTCTGCGGCAGGCCCTTGCTCCGCACCAGGTCGGCCAACCAGGCCGCGGTGCGGTTCACCTCGGCCGGCGTCACCGAACCGATCTGCTCCAGGTGGACCTGGTCGTTCTTGATCCGCCACTCCGGGTCGAGGGCCAGTCCGACGTTCGGCCGTTCCAGCAGGCTCCGGTACATCTGGGCCTGGCTGAGGAAGTCCATCCGCCCGGGCTGCAGATCGAGGGTGACGTAGATACCGGCCTGCGCGGCCGCGTCCACCCACGGCTCGATCACCGTGGGATCGAGGACGTTGGTGTACGCCCCGCGGTACCCGGGCTCGGCGGAGGCCACGGTCACGATGATCTCGAAGCCGGGCACCACGGGCGCGGACGAAAGCTTGTCGTACTGGGCGGCGAGCGCTTGTGCGCGGCGCACGGTGGCCGGCAGATCCTGTCGGCCGAGCGGTCCCAGCTCCGCCGATCCCGGCGAACCGTAGAGCGCGACCACGCGGCGCGACGGGAACATCAACTGGCCGCCGCCTGGCAATTCCGGCACGGTCCGGGCCAGCCGCACGCGCTCAACGAACCGCTCGGTGGTGCCGAACGCCGCTCCCACGCCGATCACGGCCGCATCGCCCGCCTCCTTCACCGCGGCGACCGAGGCGCCGCTGGCCCGAGGGTCGGCGACCGGGACCACGATGGCCTCGGCACCGCCGAGTTCGGCGTCGACCGCGGCCGCGGGTTCGGTGGTGAGCACCACGGCGTCCGACCGGTCCGACGCCGTCACGCCCGCGCCGAGCCGGGCCTCATCGGTGGTCTGCGGCAGCTCGAAGTCGGGAATCTCCGCGCCCACGGCGACCACCGTCTGCACGTCGAGTCGACGCAGTTCGTCGGCGACCACCGCGGTCTGCTCGGGTGCGACCACGAACAGCGGCACGCGGCGACTACTACTGACTTCCACTGCCCGCGCGCGATCGGCAGGTGCGGCGTCGGCGGAGACCACCAGCGCCGACGGCGAGGAAGTCAACAACAGTCGGCTCACCAGCACTTCGTCGGGCACCCCCGGCTCGGCGAGCACGCGGGTCTCCCCCGGAGTCGACGCGGGCGGCGTGCGGACGCCTCCGCCCCCGCCGCTGCCGCCGACGGATGCCACCACGATGGCAGCGATCACCACCAGGCCGCCCGCCACCAACGAGGCGCGGACAGCCTTGCGGGCCGCGGGCGTGCGGAGGCTAGTACTCGTCGACCTCATCCCCGTCCGAGGAGTAGGAGTCAGCGAACGACACACGCGGAGTGGTCGCGGCGCCGTACAGTGCCAGTGCCGTGTAGACGATCACCGCGACGCCGAAGCAGAAGGTGAGGATCGCCGAGACGATCCAGAAGACGTCGGCGGCCGAGCCGTCGAGGCTGTCGAAGAACAGCACGGCCGTGGCGGAGAGCAGGGTCGCGAGCAGCGCCCAGGCGGCGCTGCGGGCGCGGGGCCCGACGCTGGAGACGTAGAACAGTCGCTGGTACAGGCCCACTTCGAACTCGTCGACGCTGGCGAGGCGGACGGGGTCGCCGTCGGCCAGTTCACGCAGGCCGCGGGCCAGTTCGACGTTGCGCAGCAGCGACGAGGATTCGCGCTGGCGGTACCGCACATAGGCGACGGTCGCCAGGACCGCAGAGACGAGGCCGAGGGCAGCGATGATTGCCGGAGTGTTCACGGTCACCCACGGTACCGGTCCGCCGCTGCCGCGTGACGAGCGCCATGCGGCAGCGGCATCGGGGGCGGATCAGACGCTCGTGGTGACCGTGTGCGCGATGTTGCCGCGGGTGGCCTTCGAGTACGGGCAGATGCTGTGCGCCTGGGCTGCGAGATCGTCGGCCTGAGCGGGATCGATGCCGGGGATGGTGACGTGGATGTCGGCCGCCAGGCCCAGTCCGCCGTCGGCGTCGTCGGCACCGATGCCCACGGTGATCTTCACCGTGGTGCCCTCCGGCAGGGTGACGCCGGCTTCCTTGGCCTTGAGGTGCAGGGCGCCGTTGAAGCACGCGGAGTAACCGGCCGAGAACAGCTCCTCCGGGTTGGATCCGTCGCCGCTGCCGCCCATCTCCACCGGCGGACGCAGTTCCATGTCGATGCGGCCGGTCTCGGACACCACTTCGCCGTCGCGGCCACCACCGGTGGACATCGACCACACTCGGTACACGGGATTCACGGTCATCAGATTCGCCTCCATGCGTTGATCCCACCGTCGGCGGTGTCACCGCCGGGCGGGCGTCGATCAGTTCCGCATCCGAACGTACCCCGTGGAGCGCTTACTCGCGCCAGACCCGAGAAGGCTTGATGCGGGTCGACGCCGGGAGCCAGCGGCCCGCCCCGCCGATGAAGGTGAGCACCACCGACGCGATCAGCGCGCCCACCGACACCCAGCTCAAGACGCGGTAGGCGATCGACACCTCGGGGTAGGCGAAGAGCAGGTCGGCCACCAGTGGCACGAATAGGATCACCAGCACGCTCACCGCGGCGTAGATGCTGCGCAGATTGCGGCTGTGGTGTTTGGCGATGCTCATCAGCAGCGGGTAGGTGATGCCCAGGGCGATCACCCAGCCGACCAGGAGCGCGGGCGGCCAGAAACTCGCCATCGACGACGCCGTGGCATCCGCGTCGATCGTGGTGACGTCGGCCATCTGCGGCTTCAGACGCGCCTCGAGGCGGTCCATCTCGCTGCCGAGGGTCGCGAATCCGTAGACGATGCACACCAGAGCGCTCGCCGCCGCCAGGTACCACGCGTACACCGCCCCGGTGGTGAGCGTCCACGGCGGCGGACCCGGATCGGACTTGGGCCGCGGATAGTGCGAGGTCAGATCCGACCGCTCGCGATTGGCGGCGAGCTCGGCCAGGTCCTGCGCGTCGAGTTCGGCCTGAGTCGGGATGGGCTCACCGTCGCCGGGCTGCCCCCACGAGCTCGGATAGGTCATCGGGAGATCTTCACCATCCGACCCAGCGTGCCCTGCCAGAGGGAGCCGTCCGGCGCGATCATGCCGGTCAGCTGCAGCGGCTCGTCGATCGGCGCGATGCCGATCTCACGGGTCACGACGCGCTTGCCGGTGCGGAAGTCGACGGCCACGTAGTTCACCGGACCCAGCTGCTGCGGTCCGCCGCGGTACGGGCCGTAGCCGAGCGAGTGGATCAGGCCGTCGGCGGTGGACAGGCGCGGCAGCGTGGCCATCCGGTCGTGGCTCTCCCACACCCGGGTGCACTTGCCCGGCGCCACGTCGATCCTGGTCATCGCGCCGACGAAGGGCGCGAAGAGCGGCGCCGCCGGGCCGCCGCTCTCGGCGATCGGCGGGTACTGGAAGCCGTAGGTGCTCGGGATCACCAGGGTGTTGCCGGTCGCCATCGGCGAGTTCTCGGTGCCCTGGTTGGCCGTCGGGAAGGCCCGCATCGAGCAGACCGGGGTGCCGTCATCACTGCGGAAGACGTGCAGGCGCGGCACGGCCGCACTGTCGACGATCGCGACCCAGTCGGTGCCGCCCGGCCCGAAGTAGGTGGGCGTGGTGCCCGAACCCCAGGTGAGCTGGCCGGGCTTGCGGGCCGCACCGCGGTCGTAGGCACGACGCCACGTGGTGGTCGGCACGCCGTCGGCGCCGGCCCACATCTCGTACAGGGCGTGGGTGGTCAGCACGGACACGCCGCCGGGTCGCACCGACAGCCCGTTGCCGAGCTCTTCGCCGCGTGGCAGGTGCATGGAGGCCACCTTCTTGCCGGTGACCGTGCCGACGAGGCCGCGGGTGGTGACCCACCAGATGCGCCCGGTGTGATCCGGGGCCAGGCCGGTCACCGCGTCCCCGCGCAGGTGCTTGGAGATGTCGATCCGTTCGGAGACGTACAGCTGCCAGCCGCCCGAGGTACGACGGTGCGCCACCCGCAGGATGGCGCCGCTGCCGTCGGCCACCACCACGCGGTTGCGGTCGTCGAGGTAGCCGTAGACGCCGCCGAGCAGACCGCCCTTGGTCAACGGGAGCTTGGCCAGGACGGCCGCCGTGTTCTTGTCGAACAGGGTCACCACGGGGGTGGCGAACTGCGGCGGACTGCCGGCGATCACGTTGGTGCACAGGGAGACCGGCATCTGATCGGAGCCGATGAAGGTGGCCGCGCACGGCCCGCCCGGGACGCTCGAGGCGGCCAGGTGCGCGGTCTTGCCCGGTCCGCGGAACGCGGTGCTGTCGGTGGACGCCAGGTCGCCGTGCATCAGCGAGGTCCACTTGGGGCCGAGGCCCGGTATGCCGCTGGGCTCGGCCGACGCCGGTGCCGCGACGGAGCCGGAGAACGCGAAAGTCGCGGCGGCGGCCACCGCAGTGACCACCGCCGCGACCGGACGGAACCTCAGTTTTGCCATGACGGCAGTTCATCACATCGCACCGCGCGGGGTGCGAGGTAGTGCCCCTCTCGGGGTCAGCGGTGGAACTCTCCCAGGATGAAGCTGGTGCCGGGCAACAGGAACTGGAGCATCGGCAGAGCGTGATTCACCACGAGGCCCGGGACGATCGGCGGGATGTAGCTGGTCGTCAGCTGCACGTCGGCGCCCTGTGCCCGCCAGTCGCGGTACAGCTGCTTGACCTGCCCGGTGGGGATCACGTCGTCGTGCACGCCGGTGGAGATCAGCACCGGTGCGTTTGGCTTGAGCCGACCGATCCGCTGGTCGTCGAGCATCTGCTGCACTTCGGGCCGGCGCGCGATCACGGCCGACAGCGGCTTGCCGTCGCGCGTCCACTGCGCGGAGCGCTGGAAGCCCGCGGCCAGACCGGTGTCGCCGATGCACTGGGTGGCGGCGTTCGCCAGCACCTGGCGACCCTGCGCGGTGAGTTCCTTGCGCAGGATCGGCGTCAGGGCCGGGTAGCGGGCCTGCAGGCCGTTGATCGCGTAGCCGATGCCGCCAGCGATGAACGTGCCGTCGATCTGATCGATCACCTTGCTCAGGTCGGCCGGCGGCGCGCCCGCGTAGGTGGCCTTCACGTTCACATCGGGGGCGTAGTCCTGCGCGAGCTCAGCGGCCGACGCCGCGGCGCCGCCGCCCTGCGAGTAGCCGGAGAAGGCCACCGGCGCGTCCTCGGGTGCCTTGCTGATGGTGAGCGCGGCGCGCGCGGCGTCGAGCATGGCCCGACCGGACTCGACCCGGTTCACATACGTGTGAACGCCGGGGGTGGCCATGCCCACGTAGTCGGTCACCGCCACCCGCACGCCGTTCAGCAGCAGCAGGTGCATCTCCAGTCCGGCGTAGTTGACCCCGATGCTGGGCTTGAACGGATCCAAGCTCATCGGCAGTGCCAGCATCTTGGACCCGGCACACTGGTCGCCCTGGCCCACGGTGCCCGGACCGATCACGACGGTCGGACGCGGGCCCTTGCCCTGCCACGGGGCGGTCGGTTCGACGACGTAGCCGGTGACCGCGGTGGGCTTCCCGTTCTGCAGCGTCGACGTGTACATCATCTTCTTGGCATTACCGGGCCACTGGTTGGGCAGGCCCGGAGTCTGCAGCAGCAGCGGCGTGGCCGCGGTGCGGATCACGCTGCCCGGCGTGGCCGAATAGGAGGCCGGCGGGCGATAGAAGTCGCCGACCGCCGCAGCGGGCGCCGCCGTCACCGCGGCCGTCGCACCGACCAGGGCGGTGCTCAGCACCAGCGCCCCCAGACCTCGCAGTGGCCGACGACGGCTCGTTGACATGTACTTTGAGATGAATCCCCGACCTGGTTTCATTTTAACGATACTAGAGGACACACATACTGATCCGTGCTAGCGCCCTCCAACACCACGCAGTGCGCCCGCCGAGTCTCACTCGACGGGCGCACGGCCACTTGCTGTGAAGTTGGGGACGGGTCGACTCAGACCAGCAGTTCGGCGATCTGAATCGTGTTCAACGCCGCACCCTTGCGCAGGTTGTCGCCCGCGACGAACAGCGCGAGACCGTGACCGTCCGGGGCACCCGGATCCTGGCGGATCCGACCGACCAGCGAGACGTCGCTACCGGCCGCGGCGAGCGGAGTCGGGACGTCGACCACCGTGACGCCGGCCGCCTCGGCCAGAATGGCGCGCGCCTCGTCGGGGGTCACCGCCTCGTCGAACTCGGCGTTGATCGACAGCGAGTGCCCGGTGAAGACCGGCACCCGCACGCAGGTCCCGCTCACCAGCAGGTCGGGCAGGCCCAGGATCTTGCGCGACTCGAAGCGCAGCTTCTGGTCCTCGTCGGTCTCACCGGAGCCGTCGTCGACGAAGTCGCCGGCCAGCGGCACCACATTGAAGGCGATCGGCGCCACGTACTTGACCGGCTCGCCCAGGTCCACCGCGGAACCGTTGTAGACGAGTTGCTCGGCGCCGTCGATCCCCTTGCGGACCTGCGTCGCGAGTTCCTCGACACCGGCCAGCCCGCTGCCGGACACCGCCTGGTAACTGGAGATCACCAGGCGACGCAGACCCTTGGCCGCGTGCAGCGGCTTGAGGACCGGCATGGCGGCCATCGTGGTGCAGTTCGGGTTGGCGATGATGCCCTTGGGCGGGTTCTGCGCCAACTCGCCGTTGACCTCGGCCACCACCAGCGGCACGTCGTCGTCCTTGCGCCACGCCGACGAGTTGTCGATCACGGTGACACCGGCCGCAGCGAAGCGCGGGGCCTGCACCTTCGACATGGTGCCGCCCGCGGAGAACAGCGCGATGTCCAGACCCGTCGGGTCCGCCGTCGTCGCATCCTCGATGACGATCTCGCCGCCGTTCCACGGCAGGGTCTTGCCCGCCGAACGCGGCGAGGCGAAGAACCGCACCTGGTCGGCGGGGAAGTTCCGATCCTGCAGGAGCTGGCGCATCACGCCGCCCACCTGGCCGGTCGCGCCGACCACTCCGAGGCTCACCATGTCTATCGACCCGTTCCGCCGTGCACCACGGCCTCTTCGTCGCCGCCGAGATCGAACGCCTTGTGGAGGGCGCGGACGGCGTCGTCGAGCTCCTCTTCCTGGCACAGCACCGAGATGCGGATCTCCGAGGTGGAGATCAGTTCGATGTTCACGCCGGCTTCGCTGAGCGCCTCGCAGAAGGTCGCGGTGACGCCCGGGTGGCTCTTCATGCCGGCGCCGACCAGCGAGACCTTGCCGATGTTCTCGTCGAGAACGAGCTTGGAGAAGCCGATCTCGTCCTGCAGTGCGCTGAGCTTCTCGATCGCCAGCTGGCCGAGTTCACGGGGCAGGGTGAAGGTGATGTCGGTCTTGCCGGTCTCCTCCTTCGAGATGTTCTGCAGCACCATGTCGATGTTGATCTCGGCGTCGGCGACGGCACGGAAGATCCGCGCCGCGTTGCCCGGGGTGTCGTCGATACCGAAGATCGTCACCTGAGCTTCGCTGCGGTCATGTGCCACACCGGTGAGAATCGCGTCTTCCACGGGGATGTCCTCCATCGATCCGGACACCATGGTGCCGGGTTTGGTCGAGTACGACGAGCGCACATGTACGGGAACGTTGTAACGGCGCGCGTATTCCACGCACCGGAGCATCAGGACCTTGGCGCCGCAGGCGGCCATCTCCAGCATCTCCTCGAAGGAGACCGTCTCGAGGTGGCGGGCGTCGGGCACGATCCGCGGATCGGCCGTGTAGATGCCGTCGACATCGGTGTAGATCTCACAGACGTCGGCCTCCAGCGCCGCGGCGAGCGCGACCGCCGTGGTGTCCGAGCCGCCGCGGCCGAGCGTCGTCACGTCCTTCGTGTCCTGGGCGACGCCCTGGAAGCCGGCGACGAGCACGATCTTGCCGTCGTCCAGCGCGCTGCGCACCCGTCCCGGCGTCACGTCGATGATCTTGGCCTTGCCGTGACTCGACGTGGTGATCACGCCGGCCTGCGATCCGGTGAAGCTCTGCGCGTCCTCGCCCAGCGCCTCGATCGCCATCGCGAGCAGCGCGTTGGAGATGCGCTCGCCAGAGGTGAGCAGCATGTCCATCTCGCGCTGCGGCGGCTTCGGGTTCACCTGCTCGGCGAGATCGAGGAGCTCGTCGGTGGTGTCACCCATCGCCGAGGCGACGACGACGACGTCGTTGCCCTCTCGTTTGGTCGCGACGATGCGCTCGGCGACGCGTCGGATCCGCTCCGCATCCGACACCGACGAGCCACCGTACTTTTGGACCACCAGTGCCACGTCGGGGCCTTCCTGTACTCGGTCTTTGCACGTCTTGCTTTCCCGGCCACTGTACCGGTCGGGACGTACGCGCCCCGAACCAGCGTCTCGCCCTGGAGCCGCCGCCTGCCGTGAGCGGACTCTGCGGGCGATCGCCGGGCGCCTCGGCTACCCTGACGCCTACTTGACGGACGACACGATGGGGTGCAATGGATCTCGGCCCGACTGGCGGGGCTCTGGCAGAGTCGCTCACCGGAGGTCCGGTGGCCCGCAACGTGGTCCTGCGCACAACGGTCCTCGAGCGGCTCGACGAGGCCCGCCGCCAGTTGGTGACCGTGGTCTGCGCCCCCGCGGGATACGGCAAGTCCCTCGCCGTCGCGTCCTGGCTGCGTGACCGGCAGATCACCGCCGCCTGGGTCAGCCTGGACGCGCGGTTCAACGATCCCGTCAAACTGTGGGCAGCGGTCGCCCGTGACCTGGCGCGGACGCTTCCGAGCAGCTCAGCCGAGTTCGCGCGCATCCGTGACTTCATCACCCACATCCCCGCGGAAGCCCCTTCGGCGATCGCGACGTGGCTCGCATCGAGGAACGACGAGGTGGTTCTCGTGCTCGACGATCTGCATCTGGTGAGCAATGACGAACTTCATTCGCAGCTCCTCGAACTGATCGGTTCGGCGGGACCGCACCTGCATGTGCTGGCCATCACCCGACACGATCCGCCCTGGCCCCTGCATCGGATGCGCCTCGACGGGATCCTGGACGAGCTGACCGTCGACCAGATCCGGTTCGACGACGATGCCGCCGCCGAGCTGTTCGGCATGCTCGGGATCTGCGTTTCGCAGGCCGACGTCCGAGCACTGGTGAGGCGGACGGAAGGCTGGGCTGCCGGCCTGCGTCTGGCAGCCCTGGGCATGCGCGAAGCGGCAGATCCGCACGCCTACGCCGAAAGCCTCTCCGGGCACGCCGGATACATCGCCGAGTACCTGCTGCACGAGGTCTACGAGCAGGTGCCGCCGTCGTGGCGAGACTTCCTCGACCGGGTCTGTGTGGTGGACGAAGTGTGCGCGGATCTGGCGACGGCGCTGGGCTGCGGACCCGACAGCGCGGACCTGCTCGCTCAGATGCAGCACGTCAACGCGTTCGTCGACGAGATCGGCTCGGCGGGCTGGTACCGCCTTCATCCGTTGCTCCTGGATTTCCTGCGTTCGCGAATAAGCGTTCGCGGCACCCGACGCACCCAGCACATCCGAGCGTCCGCGTGGTTCCGTCGGCACGGAGAGCCGCTCACGGCCCTGCGGCATTCGGTGGCAGCCGAGGAATGGAGCACCGCCGGAGAACTGGTCGGCAGGCACGTGGTGACCTGGACTGTTCGCAGATCGCCGACGGCGTTGCTGACACTGCTCGAACCCGTTCCACAGGAAGCGGTACTCGTCGAGCCCGAACTGGCGGTAGGACTGGCCGCCGCCCGTACGATGGCGGGGATCTCCGGCGGGGTCACCGAGTTGGTCGCCGCATCTCGGTCACGGATGCCGCGACTCCCCGCCACCCGCCGTCGCCGCCTCGATTTCCTCATCGAGCTGATCCACATCGGAACTCGCCGCTGGTCGAGCGATCTGGAAGCGCTACTCGACGGCTGCCGCCGGCTGCCGAAGAGCCCGGGGGCACTGTCCGAACTCGGCTTGAGCGACTGGGCCTCGCTCCGGACTCTCCTGCTAAGCAATCAGGGGACGTGCGAACTCTGGCTCGGCGATTACCACACGGCGGCGGCGACCCTGCACGACGCGGCCGCCGAGGATCCCGGGAGCCGCGTGGTTCTGCCCATCCTCAACGCGCAGGCGCACACCGCGCTCCTGCATTGGGCCTGCGGCGACCTCACCGTAGCCGGGCAGACAGCTGAGCGTGTCGTGGAGCGGTTCGGTAGGGGGGGACTCGCGCGGGCCGCGCAGGCGGCGGGAGCGTACCTGACCCTGGCCGGGGTCGCCTTCGACCGCGATGAGCGGGACAGCGCCGCACGCTGGCTCGACCTCGCCGAGTCTTCTTCGGTCGAACCGCACATGAGCCTTGCGATCGCGGTGCTGCGGGCTCGCCTGAACCTTGCTGACGGCCTGGTGGCCGACGCGCTGACGGCGATCGGCGACGCAATGCCCGCCGCCCCGTCGGCGGCAACGGCTCCGGCCCCGATCAATGCGGCGGCAGACTA
Organism: Gordonia alkaliphila; assembly: GCF_039542465.1. Classification (NCBI taxonomy): domain Bacteria; kingdom Bacillati; phylum Actinomycetota; class Actinomycetes; order Mycobacteriales; family Gordoniaceae; genus Gordonia; species Gordonia alkaliphila. Next base: position 64,011 of record NZ_BAABIE010000003.1, read on the forward strand.
CTTCCGATCCCTGCTCGCGGAGGAAGGCCCGAGCCCCGCGCCTGCCCGCAATCACGCTCTCGAGCAGTTGCCCGCTGCCCCACCAGGTTCGCTCCGCCGGTGCCTCTTCGCATGCCTGCAGCGGATCGACGACCCACGGGTCGAGCACAATCTGCGCCTGGAGTCGCTGGAAGAGGCACTCGGATTGGCCGCAGCGGAGAACCTGCGCCGGCCGTTCCTCGATCGCGCCGCCCCGATTCGGCGGCTGCTCGCCGAGCGAATCGAGAGGGGAACGCGCCACCCACAGTTCGCACACGATCTGTTGACTCGGACACCTGACCGCTCCTCGCGCCGGGCAGATCCGGATCAGGGATTCTTCGTTCCGCTGAGCAGCCGCGAGACAAACGTGCTGCAGTACCTGATCGGCTCGATGACCACGGCGGAGATCGCCGAGGCGTTGTACGTCTCGGTCAACACGGTCAAGACCCATCAGCGGTCGATCTACCAGAAGCTCGGCGCCACCGGCCGGCGCGAAGCCGTCGCCCGAGCCCGGCATCTCGGCTTGTTGTGATCGTCTTCCTCGCCCATCGGGGCCGGCGAGGCCGCATGGGCGGATAGCGGAGGCTGAGCGCTGCGGCGAGCGTGAAGTAGCTGCGCAGGACCCGAAAGGCGATGAACAGCGGAATGTATCTCACAGAGGAGCGGCGCCAGCACAGGCAGACGGTCACCGTCAGCAACATCGACATCCCCAGCAAGGTCGCCGCGATCGGTTGCCAGCGGAGCGTCGGGTATGCGCTCTGGAAGACCAGGACGGCGAGCAACGTGAAGAGCAGCAGCGGGGCGAGCATCGCCCGGCGCGCGGCGTTGACGAGGTTGAACGGCAACACGAAGGTGCCGACCATCGTTCGACCGTCGAAGATCATGGCGCGGTTCCGCCCCGCCAAGTGATAGATGCTCCGGAACCATCTAGTCCGCTGCTCCCGCAGATGCGCGAACCCTGCCGGCGTCTCGCTGTAGTAGACGGCATGCGGATCAGCGACGTTCCGGTAGCCGGCCGCGGCGAGGCGCATGCAGATGTCGGTGTCCTCGCCGTTCATGCCCTCGACGATCCCGCCCACGGCACGCAGCTGGTCGCGGCGGTAGACGGCGAACATGCCCGGTATCCCCATCACACCGGCGTAAGCATCCAGCGAGATCTGATAGAAGCCGTGCCGCATATAGACCTCGATCAGCCGGCACTTGTCGATCCAGGTCCGTTCTTCGAGAGGCATCGGTATTCCACCCACGCAGCCGACGTCGGCAGCCGCGAAGTGACGCATCGCCTTACGAAGACAGTCGTCGCCGATCACCGTGTCGGCATCGATGCGGACGACGAACTCTTCGGTGATGCGTTCGATTCCGAGATTCAGCGCGATCGCTTTGCCTGGCTCGGGACAGTCCAAGACCTGCCCGGTGACGTGCGCACACGATGCCATCGCCGACTCCGCGACCGCGCGCGTGCCGTCAGTGGACGCGTTGTCCACCACGTAGAGGCCGATGTCACCGGGGTAGCTCGCCGCGGCGGCATCGACTGCGGCGATCGTGGCGCCGATGCTGTGCGCCTCGTTGTGCGCCGGCACCAGGACTCCGACCGGAGGGGAGAGCTCGACATCGCGGGTGCGGCGCAGCCGGCGGAACCCGACGAGCGCGGTGCTCGCCGCCAGCAACTGCTGCATGAGGAACACCCCGGCGCCGATGCCCCCGAGAATCGCCCAGTCCTTGAGCTGGTCGACTGCCGCCGTGAACACGCGCAGCGCGAGCACCGCGCCGACGGCGGAGAGCAGCAGGCAGCACGCGAGCACCGCGAAGGATCCCAGCGAGATCCGGGATCCGGTAGGTGGCTCGATCGTTTCCGGAAGGTGCGCCTGACGGAGCACCGTGTGCGGAAAGATCGCTAGCGCGGCCAGACCGGAGATCATCTGGCCGCCGAAAACCGAGATCGTGAGTATTCCAGCTTCGTGGAGCAGCCACCCGGCGGTGTCGACGACGATGCAGAACGCGGCGAACTTACCGAGGAGCGAGAACGCCAGAAACGCCCGCCGCCAGAGGTTCGTATACGCGTACACGGCATAGGTGAAGAAGAAGATCACCAGGAACAACCGCAGCGGGAACGCGACATCGCCGCGGCCGTCGGCGAAAACGACCAGGTCCGTCGGCACCTGAGCGAACCCGGTGTAGTGCGCGAGCAGGCGCGCGCACATCATCAGGATCGAGATCCCGACGAAGGTGACCAGAAAGCCGTTGGTACCGCTCGCCGGCCGACTGACAGAATAGCCCCTGGGCGCACTGTCGACCGATCGGAAGAAGTCGCGGACTGGCATCTGCGCCTCGTGATCGGCCGCCGCGCGGCCACCGGTCACGGCGGACTCTGCCGCGGTGGAGATTCGGTGACCACCGCGCCGTCGGGCTCGACGGTGAAGCGCCCTTGCGCCGTGATGACCTCCACGTCCGTACGCCCGAAGACGGTGTTCGGCGGTGCCGACATCGCGCCGGCTCCGGTGAGCGACAGGCCTCGTCCACCGGCATCCCCGCGCGCAGTCTGGACCAGCAACCCCTCGCTGAACGACGGCACGTCCAGCAGGGAGCCGAAGGACAGACTGATCAGCCGGCCGTCCCGGAGGACCAGCGGCGTGGACACCGCGTCGGCATCGCCCAGAACGATGAACGCGTCGCGGCCGTCGGGAGCGGTGTTCCACCGAAAGTCCGGGTACACCTGGGCGGCGACGAACTCCGCCACGACGGGTACGGACCGGTTCAGCACAGCGATCACGTCCTCGCTGCCCGGGCCCGGCACGTACACCGCGGCTCCGGCGCTCAACTGCTGAGGCACCGCCGTGAACCCCACCCCTCGATCGTCGCCGATCTCCAGCGCCGACGCCTGGTTCAGCTGGATCGGGTACTCCGTCACGCGCACATCGCAACCACCCAGGTTGCGGTCTCGGCTGACCGTGAACGCCAGGGAGTTGTTCACCCGCATCGCCGTCGCGGGAAGGGGTACGCGAACTTCCCCACGGGTCGGATTGAGCGGCACGTTTCCGACCAGGACGCCGTTGAGCTCGGTCGTCAGAATCCACGTGATGTCGTCCGGTGACGCCGGGAGCTCGACCGAGACCGCCGAGGAGGACGGTATCCGTCCTCCGGGCAGATCGGCCAGCGCGAACGGAACCCGCCAGGTCCGGGTCTCGGTGATCGTCGTCGCCGACAAATCGGCACCGAGCACTTCGACGCCCACCCGATCGCCGGTCGACTGTTGTGCCGGGGCGACGGCGGTCGGTGCACTCGACGGAGAGTCGGCGGTGATGACTGTCGGAGTGCCGAGAAAGCGCGCCGCGAGGGCGCCCTGCGGCGCCGTGACGGCCACTACCGGCGAATCGCCGATCCGTCCGACCTCGAGCGGCCCGCGCCCGTCGCCCTCGCCTGTCCACCCGAAGCGGTCCGACAGCACGTTCGCCGGGCCGACCAGGAGCGTGTCCCGGGCGTCTGCGTCCGGCACGGCGTCGGTGAACTCCACACCGTATCCGTGCCGCGTCAGTGCCATCCCCACCTGGGCTGCGGCGGTCAGCCACGCCGGATCGTGATCGCCGACGGCGACCACCATGGCCCGCCCCCAGCCGGCCACCGCGTCGCGCACACTCGCCACCGGGGCGCTGAGCGCCGCCTCCACCAGGCTCGCCGGGTCCAGATGGACCAGCATCCCCGCACTGTGGTCCGCCGAACAGCGCTCCTCGTGCCGCTCGCCGTCGACAAAGATCCGGATCCGGAGTTCGCCGTCACCTGTGGCGCCGTCGGGGATCTCCACGTACCGGTCGATGGTGTCGTCCCCGGACGCGATCTTCGCCCGGTCGATCAGCTGGCCGTTGACCGAGACGCTCAAGAACGCAGTACTCGTGTCCGGCACGCGACTGGATCCGACGAGTCGGAGCCGGGCCTGATCGGTGTCGACGTCTACCGGTAGTCGCACGGCGAAGGTTCGTGACGGGTTCTCGTCAGACAGCCAGATCCCGTCAGGATCACCGGCCGTCGCCAGTGACTTGCTGAAGTGCCGATCGGCGGGGACGCGCAGACTCTGATCGTCGATGTCGTGGGTGAACCAAGACGGGCGGCTGACCAAGAGCACGAGCAGCGTCGCCAGCGCGATCGCGAGAACCAGCCACGCCGCCTTCGGCACCACCCGCCGCCGTTCGCCCGGAAAGTAGTCCTCGGCGCCGTCCGCCGAGTTGCCCGGATCAGCGCCCTCGGTCATGTGCGGCCGGCCTCCGCCGCGGTTCGGCGACCCTCGTTCCAGTACGACCGGCACGGGATGCGATCACGATCCACGCGATCGGAGTACCGCAGAGCGAGGTCGTACTCGTCGGCGAGCAGACCCGAGCTCAGCGGTATCGGATCCAGTCCGAGCAGACGCAGACTGTCGTTCCGGGCGGAGAGCTCGTTCGCGTCCGCTTCCAGACGAGGGTTGATCACCGTACCGATCTGCGCGCCGAATTCGTCGGCGACCAGCCGCGCCAGATCGGCGACGCGATGCGTCTCAGTCATCTGGTTCATCACTCGCACCCGATCGTCGACGGCATCGCCGGACTCCACGGCCATTCGGATGCAGCGAACCGAGTCACGGATGTGGATGAAGGCCCTGGTCTGTCCACCGCTGCCGTGCACCGTGAGCGGGTGACCCACCGCGGCCTCCACCAAGAACCTGTTGAGCACTGTGCCGTAGTCGCCGTCGTAGTCGAAGCGGTTGATCAGTCGCGGGTCCCGGCACGTCTCGTCGGTCTGTGTGCCCCAGACGATGCCCTGGTGCAGATCGGTGATCCGGATGCCGTCGTTCTACGCGTAGAACTGGAACATCACTTGGTCCAGCGACTTCGACAGATGATAGACGCTTCCCGGACGTGTCGGGTAGAGGATCTCCCGGTGATGAAGCAGCCCGTCCCGGTCGGGATAGGTGACCTCCAGATAGCCTTCCGGAATGTCCATCGGCACGGACTCATACCCGTAGACGCCCATCGTTCCAAGGTGCACCACGTGGACGTCCTGCCTGGTCTCGGCGAGCGCGGCGAGCAGGTTGTGCGTGGCATCGACGTTGTTGTCGATCGTGGCACGACGATGGGCGGGCGACTTCATCGAGTACGGCGCCGATCGCTGTTCGGCGAAATGCACTACTGCGTGCGGCTTCGCTTCGGTCAGCAGCCCGACGAGGGACTCGTAGTCGGCGGCGACATCGACACACGAGAATCCGATCCGGAGCCCGGTCGCCTCCGTCCAGGCGGCGAGCCGGGTCTCCAGCGATGCGATCGGTGTCAGTGATCCGGCACCGAGTTCTTCGTCGGCGCGCCTGCGAGCGAAGTTGTCGACCACGGTGACCTCGTGACCCGACGCCGACAGATGCAGCGCGGTCGGCCAGCCACAGAACCCGTCGCCGCCCAGACAGATGACTCGCATCGCTCCCGCTCCTACGGCGTGACGATCGCGAAGTTCTTGTCGCCGGGGTCCAGAACGGCGCCCAGTCTTTCCAGTACGGTCACATCGCCCGCCAACTCGGCGCCCGACTCCGTCAGTGCTCCTGCAGTGAGTCGCCCCGCCGCCAGGGCGAGCAACGCCGCCTTCGTGGTCGTGAGAGTGGCATCGGGGCCCTCTGCCTGCGCCGCCGCCGTGTAGGTCAGCACACCGTTCGCCAGGCGGAGCCGGTAGCGCTGGTCGAGGTCGGTCAGAACGACGTCGATCGACAGCTTCTCGTCCCAGGCGGCCGGGCCGTTCACCTGAATGGCGATCGCATCGAACAGCATGGTCGGGGTGAGCTGACCGATGACGTCAGGCGCCGTCGTCTCGGTCGGTGTACCGAACTGCCCGTCACGAAGCTCGGTGGCGCCCGACAGGTAGAAGTTGCGCCACGTACCGTTCTCCGCACCGTATCCGAGCTGCTCGTAGGCGTCGGCCAGCAGATCACGGGCAGCGGCGTTGTCGGGTTCGGCGAAGACGACGTGGTTCACCACCTGTGCCACCCAGCGGAAGTCTCCTTCGTCGAACGACGCCTTCGCCTTCGTCAGCACCGCATCGGCGCCACCCATGAACTTCACGTACCGCTTGGACTGCTCGACCGGAGTGTGTTCCCACAAGCTCGCCGGGTTGCCGTCGAACCACCCGAGATAGCGCTGGTAGATGGCCTTCACGTTGTGGCTGAGCGAGCCGTAGTAGCCGCGCGCGGACCACGCGTTCTCCAGGGTGGGCGGCAGTTCGATCTCCTCCGCGATCTCGGGTCCGGTGAGCCCCTTGTTCATCAGCCGCAGCGTCTGGTCGTGCACGTAGGCGTACAGATCGCGCTGGGTCCGCAAGAACTCGACGACGCGCTCGTTGTCCCAGGTCGGCCAGTGATGCGAGGCGAAGACCACCTCGACCTCGTCACCGAACAAGTCGATCGTCTCGGTGAGGTACTTCGCCCAGCCGTGCGGATCACGCACCACCGCGCCGCGCAGGGTCAGCAGGTTGTGAAAGGTGTGCGTGGCGTCCTCTGCAGCGCACAGGGCTTTGAACTGCGGCAGATAGATCAGCATCTCCGACGGCGCCTCGGTGTCCGGAGCCATCTGGAAGACCATCTCCACGCCGTCGACCGTCTCGGTGTGGCCGGTTGTGGTGACGATGTCGGTCGGGGGAAGCAGAGTGACCGTTCCCACCGAGAGCGTCTGGCCGAGTCCGGCACCGACCTGTCCCTTCGGCCCGCGGGCGAGGGCGGCCCCGTACATGTAGGCGGCACGACGGTTCATAGCCGTGCCCGCGAAGACGTTCTCCGACACCGAGTGCTCCAGAAAGCCCTCGGGCGCGAAGATCTTCACCTCGCCCGAGTCGACCTGCTCCTCGGAGACGAAGGCGCGGATTCCGCCGAAGTGGTCAGCGTGCGAGTGCGTGATGACCACTGCCTTCACCGGTCGGTCGCCCCGGTGCGCACGGTACAGCTCAAGCGCGGCCGCGGCCGTCTCCTCCGACAGGAGGGTGTCGATGACGACGATCCCCTCGTCACCCTCGATGATCGAGATGTTCGAAAGATCCATGCCGCGGACCTGATAGATGCCCGGCACCACCTCGAACAGTCCGTCGACGGCCGCCAGCTGCGACTGCCGCCACAGGCTCGGATTGACCGAGTCCGGCGCGTCCCCGGACAGGAACGAGTACGTGTCGTTGTCCCACAGCACGGTGCCGTCTTCGGCGGTCACGGCGTTGGGTTCCCGCCGCGCGACCAGTCCGCGCGTCGCATCGTCGAAGTCCTGCCGATCACCGAACGGCAACTGGCTGAGCAGCGCTGCGTTCTGTTCGGCTATCACTCGGCTCACCGGCTTGGGTGTGTGAGACATGATTCGAGAATCCTTTCCACTCCGTTGCTCTGACCGGTCTGGCATCGGGCCTCCGACGTTACGGAATCGCGGCGCGGGCGGATCACCTTCGGCGGGTGGTATCGCATGGCACATCGTCGTCCGTCGCGTCGGTCAGCCCGCTTCTTTGCGACCTCCGACGGTGTAGTCCACCACCAGCCGGGGTTCCCACGGAACCAGAGCGTCGACGCTGCGCTGCAGCTCGTCGACCGGCGGCAGCTGCTCCGGCCCCGTCAACCGCACCGTCGCCGAGTTCGCGGTCAGCGTGACCCCGGTGACCTGACCGGACACTCCGTGCGCCTGAAGCCAGGAATCGGCGGCATCCGCGATCTGGCGGCTCCACAACGTGTTCAGGGAGTTGATCGTCATCGGAACCGCGATCACCAGCAGCGCGCAGGCGAACACCAGCTGGATGCGGCGTCCCCGCCAGACTCCTGCCCTGCCCTCGCCCGCGGAGCGATAGCCCGCGAGGCTGAAAACCAGCACACCGGTGACCACCATCGCGAGCACATTCGAGGCGAACAGGACCAGCGCGCCTACGGCCAGCGAGTAGGCGCCGGAGCCGAGGCAGACCCCCACCACCCCGAGCGGCGGCACCAGGGAGATGGCGATCGCGACCCCCGGCAGCACGTCGGCGACATCCCGCCGGGTGATGGCGATCGCACCCACGAGCCCCGTGGCCAACGCGGCGAGCAGGTCCGCGATGGCCGGCGAGGTCCGGCCGAGAACTTGCGAATTGGACAGCACCCCGGCCGGATTCGGAAGGATCTGCGCGATCAGCACGCCCATCACGACCACCACCGCGACGCCGCCGAGAATCGTCACCGCACTGCCCCGCACCAACGCCAACCGCCCGGTCACGATGCCGAGCCCGAGGCCGAGGATCGGAGTCGACAACGGCGCCACGATCATCGCCCCGATGACGGTGGCGGTGCTGTCGGTCGCGATGCCGCAGACCGCGATCACCCCGGACAACGTCAGCATGGTCCAGAACGCCGAGGTCTTCGCCTGGCGATCGCCCGCGGCGAGATCGAGGCGGTCGGAGATGTCGGCCACGTCGCGCCGCTGCGAAACCGGGATGAGGGTGGCCACGACCGCCTCCTTGGATCGAGTCTGGTCCTAAGCGTGCCGCAGGCGACCGCCACCCGTATCACCCACGTCGGGTGATACGGACGACCCGCACCGCGGCGAATACTCGTGGCATGTCGCAGACTCCGACGACGGGCGCATGGGCGATGCCTCGCGGAGTGATCGTGCTCCTCGGGATCGCCGGAGCCGTCGTCACCGTCGCCGGTGTCAAGGCCATCTCCTCGATCGTCGGCCCCGTGTTCCTCGCCCTCGTCCTCACCATCTCCGTCCAGCCGCTGCCGGCGTATCTGCGCCGGCGCGGCTGGCCCACCTGGGCGGCCTTCGTCGTCACCGTTCTCCTGGTCTACGGGATCATGATCGGGCTGTTCCTCGCGATGGCCTTCGCGATCGCCCGACTGGCGACACTCCTCCCCGAATACGCCGACCGGCTCGACGATCTCACCGCCCGGTTCACGGCGTTCCTGCACGATCACGGCATCGATCCGGACCACACCCAGACGATGCTCAGCAAACTGGACGCCCACAACCTGCTGAGCGGACTCGGCACCATCCTCTCGGGAACACTCGGGGTGGCCTCGGCGCTGATCTTCCTCATCATTCTGCTGGTGTTCATGGCGGCTGACGCGATGTCCTTCCCGGCCCGGCTGGCGCTGGTCGGACGGTCCCGCCCAGACATCACCGGCGCGCTGCACAGCTTCGCCTCGGGGACCCGCAGCTACCTGCTGGTGTCGACCGTCTTTGGACTCATCGTCGCCGTGCTCGACTCGGCCGCGCTCTGGGCGATGTCCATCCCCCTGCCGATCCTGTGGGGGCTGATCTCGTTCATCACCAACTACATTCCGAACATCGGCTTCATCATCGGTCTCTTCCCGCCCGCGTTGCTCGGACTGCTCGACGGCGGCTGGCAGAAGATGCTGGCGGTCATCGCGGTGTACAGCGTCATCAATGTCGTGATCCAGTCGTTCATCCAGCCGAAGTTCGTCGGCGACGCCGTGGACCTCTCGTTGACTCTCACCTTCTTGTCGCTCGCGTTCTGGACATGGGTCATCGGACCGCTCGGAGCGATCCTCGCGATCCCACTGACCCTGTTCGCGAAGGCGCTGCTGATCGACATCGATCCGGCGACGCGCTGGGCCGGCTCGCTCATGACCATGAAGGTCCCCGACGACGAGAAAGACGAGACCGCCGACGATGCGCACTCGGCGCAGCCCGGCACCGCGCACGGCGGGGGCGGCTGAATGACCGGGCGCGTCTTCTTCCCGTCGATGCCCCGGTACCGCAAGAGCTACCTGCGTCCGGACCTGATCGCCGGCCTCACCGTGTGGGCGGTGCTGGTCCCCGAAGCGCTGGCCTACGCCTCGATCGCCGGAGTCCCCGCCGTCGTCGGCCTGTACGCAGCGGTCCCGGCGCTCGTGCTCTACGCGGTGTTCGGCAGCTCGCGTCACCTGGTGGTCGGACCGATGTCGGCCACCGCCGCGCTGTCCGCGGCGATCGTGGGCCCGATGGTGGCCGGCGACCCCGTCCGCTTCGCCGCGATGAGCGCGGCGCTGGCCGTGGTGACCGGCATCGTCGGCGTGCTGGCCGGCCTGTTCCGGGCCGGTTTCATCGCCGCGTTCATCTCCGAGCCGGTCCTCAAGGGCTTCATCATCGGCCTCGCCCTGACCATCATCATCGGACAGGTTCCCAAGCTGCTCGGCGTCGACAAGGGCTCGGGGAACTTCTTCGGGCAGCTCTGGGCGGTGCTCACCCGGCTCGGCGACGTCGACTGGCGGACCGCTCTCATCGGCATCCTCAGTCTCGCCGGCGTGCTGGCCTTCAAACGCTGGCTGCCCCTGCTCCCCGGGTCGCTGGTCGCCGTCGTCGCCGGGATCGTCGCGGTACACCTTCTGCACCTCGACGCGCACGGCGTCGCCGTCGTCGGCCACATCGATGCGGGCCTCCCCGACGTCGGACTGCCCACCGACATCGGTCTCAGCGATTACCTCGCCCTGGTCGGTCCGGCCCTCGGCGTGCTGCTCATCGGGTTCGCCGAGGGACTCGGAGCGGCGAAGACCTACGCCGCCAAGTCCGGATACACCATCGACGCCAACCGGGAACTGCTCGGCATGGGCGCGGCGAACGCCGGCGCCGGACTGTGCTCGGGCATGGTCGTCAACGGCAGCCTGTCCAAGACCGCGGTCAACGGCGGGGCCGGCGCCCGCTCGCAGGTCAGCGGCCTCACGGTCGCGGTACTCACCGTGGTGACCCTGCTCTTCCTCACCGGCCTGTTCGAGAAGCTCCCCGAGGCCACCCTCGCCGCCGTGGTGATCGCCGCGGTCGTCGAACTGGTCGATTTCGCGGCCCTGCGCCGGCTCTACGCCGTCTGGACGTCGCAGTTGGCCGGGATCTACGGTCATGCCACGCGGGTCGACTTCATCTCCGCCGTCGCCGCGATGATCGGCGTCCTCGTGTTCGACACTCTGCCCGGACTGTTCATCGGCATCACCGTGTCGCTGCTGGTGCTGCTCTACCGCGTGTCCCGACCCCACGTCGCGCGACTGGGCAAGGACGGCGATCGCTGGGTCGATCTGACGAACCACCCCGACGCGCAATCGCCGCCGGGCACCTCCGTCGTCCGGGTGGAGGCGGGGATCTTCTTCGCCAACGCCGACAACGTGCGCGACGCCGTCCTCGCGCAGGTCGACCCGGACACGACGACGATCGTGATCGACGCCGAGACGTCGCCCTCCGTGGACGTGACGGCCGTCGAGATGCTGGTGCACCTGGCCGAGGAACTCCGCGCGCGCGGCGTGGCCCTGCGGATCGCCCGCGACGTGGCGCAATTCCGTGAAGCCCTCGAAGCCGTCGACCGATCCGGTTCCCTGCCGGTCTACGACACCGTCCACGCCGCGCTCGAGGCCGGGACGAAGCCCGACGACTGACCGACCGCGGCCGGACCGCCCGGGGGCCGGTTCGTCGACCCGGGCATGCGTACGATCGATGCGATGACGAGCGCAACGCCGACCGCCGCGCCCGCCCACCGCACGCTGCCGCCCTGGGGGGTGCTCGTGCTCGTCTACCTCGCCGTCCGGGGAGTCGGGGTCGCGGTGCTCTCCCTCTTCTCCGCCCGGCACGACCTCTCCCTGTCCTCCGTCCTCACCAAGTGGGACGGCCAATGGATGCTGGCGATCGCCGAGCACGGTTACGGCGGCGTGCCCGAGTCGCTCACCGACGCGCAGGGCCTGCACACGCCGGAAACGGCCTACGCCTTCTTCCCCGGCTACCCGATGCTCGTCGGCGTCCTGGCGCAGGTGCCCGGCGTCAGCGTCTTCGCGGCGGCGATCACCCTCAACCTGCTGTTCGGGTCCGTGGCCGCGGTCGGCGTCGCCCGACTCGGAACGCTCTGCGCACAGCGCGCCCGGCCCGACGGAGAACCGCGCCGCACCGGACTGTTCCTGGTGGTGCTCTTCGCCGCGACCCCGATGTCGGTGGTCCTCAACCTCGCCTACACCGAGGCCCTGTTCTGCGCGCTCGCCGCCTGGGCCCTGGTCTGGGTGCTGGAGCGGAACTGGCTCGCCGCCGGTGGCGCGGCCCTGCTGATCGGCCTGGTCCGGCCGACCGGGATCGCGGTGATCGCCGTGGTGATGCTGGCCGCCCTCCTCGCCCGGCGCGACGGACCGCGTGCGTGGGCCGCGGTCGTCATGGCCCCGCTCGGGTATCTCGGTTACCTCGGCGTGGTGGCGGCGAACACCGGATCGCTCACCGGGTGGTTCGAGATCCAGACCCAGGGGTGGGACACCAAGATGGACTTCGGGGCGGCCGCGTGGCGTTTCCTCGTCGATTCGCTGACCGCCTCGCACGACTTCGCCCAGGTGGCCACCGCCCTGGTGATGCTCGGCGTCCTCAGCCTGCTCGCCTGGTCTTTCGCCGTCCGGCTGCCGTGGCCGGTCATGATGTACGGCGCGCTGGTCGTGGCGTCGATCCTGCTCTCCAGCGGGCTGATGATGAGCCGGGCCCGACTGCTGCTTCCAGCGTTCGTCCTGCTGATCCCACTGGCCGCGCTGCTGTCCCGGCAACGGCCCGGTGTCGCGGCGTCCGTGCTGGGTCCTATCGTGTTGCTGAGCGCCTGGTTCGGCGCCTACATGCTGACCGTCTTCCAATACGCGATCTGACGGCCACCGACCCCCGGAGAACGCCATGCCGACACAGGTGAGCGGTCGGCGCGCCTGGTTCGGCCTGGTGGTCCTGATGCTGCCGGTGATCCTGGTGTCGATGGACTTCTCGGTCCTGTACCTGGCCATGCCGACCATCTCGCAGGCCCTTGATCCGTCCGCGACGCAGGAGCTGTGGATGCTCGACGTCTACGGGTTCGCGATCGCCGGGCTGCTGATCACGATGGGCAATCTCGGCGACCGGATCGGCCGCCGCCGGATCCTGCTCCTGGGGGCCGCGCTGTTCGGCGGGGCGTCGGTGGCCGCCGCCTTCGCGCCGTCCGCGGCTTTCTTGATCGCGGCCCGGGCGCTCATGGGCGTCGGCGGCTCCACCCTGCTGCCGGCCAGCCTCGCCCTGATCGCGAACATGTTCCCGCGCAACGCCGACCGGGCGCGGGCGATCGGAGTCTGGACCGCTGCCTTCGCCGGCGGCACCGCGATCGGGCCGGTGACCGGCGGCGCACTGCTGCACCACTTCTGGTGGGGCAGCGTGTTCCTGATCAACGTGCCGGTGCTCGCCGCGCTCTTCCTGCTCGCGCCGTTTGTGCTGCCCGAATACAAGTCCGCCGCGACCCATCCCTTCGACCTGCTCGGCGTCGTGCTCTCACTGCTCGGCATCCTTCCGGTGGTCTACGCAGTGAAGAACGCTGCGGCAACGGGGCTGTCTGCCGGTACCGCGATGATCGGGCTGTTCGGCGCGACGATGATCGTCCTCTTCCTCCGCCATCAGCGACGGACGCCCGCCCCGCTCGTGGACCTGCGGCTGTTCGGCAACGCGACCTTCAGCGCCTGCATCGCGGTGGCCCTCGTCGGCATGATGGCGCAGGCCGGCATGGCCTATCTGACGAACGTCTATCTGCAATCGGCCGTCGGACGCGACGTGTTGGTGGCGGCGCTGGCCGGCCTCCCGATGGCGATCACCATCGCCGTGTTCTCGATCGGCGCCGAGCGGGTGACCGCCCTGGTCGGCGTGCCCAGGGCGCTGACCGGCGCACTGCTGCTGGCCGCGCTCGGAAATCTGGGGATCGTCGCCCTCGATCTGTCCAGTCCGCTGTGGTGGTTCATGGCGTTCACCGCAGTCGCCGGCGCCGGGTACGGCATCCAGTTCGCTCTGGTGACCGACGTCGTCGTCGGTTCGGTGCCGCCGGCGCATTCGGGCGCCGCCTCCGGAATCTCGGAGACCAGCTTCGAGCTGGGCACCGCCCTCGGTCTGGCGCTGTTCGGTTCGCTGGCCACCGCGGTGTTCGTCGCGCAGGGCGGCGGCCGCTTCGCCGACTCGTTCGGCAAGACCCTGGAGCAGACCAGCGGCGCCACTGCGCACGCAGCCAAACAGGCCTTCGTCAACGGCATGCACGCCGCGGCGCTGGCCGCGGGCGTCGCCCTGCTCATGCTGAGCGCGGTGGTCGCCTACGTGATGCGCAGCCCGAAGGGCACCGCCTGAACGCCGGCGCCCTTCGCACGTCTGGAACCCTGGTACCCATGCACCCACTGATCAGCGGCCGTTGGAGCGCCCGCGGCTACGACGACGCCGCCGCCATCGACGACGAGGACCTGACCACGATCCTGGAGGCCGGGCGCTGGGCCCCGACGTGGGGGCGGATCCAGCCGGTCCGGTTCGTCGTCGGACGTCGCGGCGACGCCACCTTCGCAGCGTTGACCGACTCGCTGAACAAGGGCAACGCGACCTGGGCCCCGGCTTCGGCGGCCTTCGTCCTCGTGTGCACCACCGACGAACCGGACGACCCGGACAAGCACGCGTACGGTGCCGTCGATGCGGGGCTCGCGCTGGGCCAGATGATCCTGCAGGCGCAGGCGCTCGGGTTCAACGGCCATCCGATGGCCGGGTTCAGCAAGGCGACGGCCCGCGAGGCGTTCGCGATCCCCGACGACGTCCGGCCGTTGGCGATTCTGGCGATCGGGCGCCTCGCCGACGATCCGACCACACTCAGCCAAGCGATCCGCGAGCGTGACGCGTGGCCGCGGGAACGCCTCCCGCTGGACCGGATCGCGTTCGCCGGGCGATGGGGCGAGCCGTTCGCCTGAACGTCGTACGGCTCCGCGCGGAGACTTTTTTGATCCCGGCCGCGGCACTGACGTAAGGTGAGTTCCATGCAGCGTGCACTTCTTCTCGGTTGCCGCGGCGGGGTCTGATTCGACCGGCCCTCCGTCGCGGGCCTAGTGACGCGCCGGTCAAACCCCTTCTTCACTCCCAAGGAGCTTGACCACTCATGGCAGCAGCAGACGCCTTCACCTCCGGCCCAAGCCGCATCGTCACCCCCAACGGGCCGATCCCGGCGGGCCAGCCCTCCTACAACCAGCAGCGCAACTCTGCGATGCCGGTGCACCGCTATCGCAGCTTCGCCGACGAGGTGGAGCACATCTCGCTGCCCGACCGCACCTGGCCGGACACCGTGGTCGAGCGCGCACCGCAATGGTGCGCCGTCGACCTGCGCGACGGCAACCAGGCCCTGATCGACCCGATGAGTCCCGCGCGCAAGCGCCGCATGTTCGACCTGCTGGTGCGCATGGGCTACAAGGAGATCGAGGTCGGTTTCCCGTCGGCCAGCCAGACCGACTTCGACTTCGTCCGCGAGATCATCGAAGACGGCGCCATCCCGTCCGACGTGACCATTCAGGTCCTCACCCAGGCCCGCCAGGAGCTGATCGAGCGCACCTTCGAGGCATGCGACGGTGCACCGAACGTGATCGTGCACTTCTACAACTCGACGTCGATCCTGCAGCGCCGCGTGGTCTTCCGTGCCGATCAGGAGGCGATCACCAAGATCGCCACCGACGCCGCGAAGCTGTGCCTGCAGACCGAGAAGCAGTACCCGGACACCAACTGGCGCTACGAGTACTCCCCGGAGAGCTACACCGGCACCGAGCTGAGCTACGCCCGCGACGTCTGCGACGCCGTCTCCGAGGTGATCGCTCCGACCCCGGACAAGCCGCTGATCATCAATCTGCCGGCGACGGTGGAGATGACCACCCCGAACGTCTACGCCGACTCGATCGAGTGGATGAGCCGCAACCTGGCCCGTCGCGACTCGATCATCCTGAGCCTGCACCCGCACAACGACCGCGGTGAAGGCGTCGCGGCGGCCGAGCTGGGCTACATGGCCGGCGCCGACCGCATCGAGGGCTGCCTGTTCGGCAACGGCGAACGCACCGGCAACGTGTGCCTGGTGACGCTGGGCATGAACATGTTCTCCCGCGGCGTCGACCCGCAGATCAACTTCTCCGACATCGACGAGATCCGTCGCACCGTGGAGTACTGCAACCAGCTGAACGTGCCCGAGCGCCACCCGTACGGCGGCGACCTGGTCTTCACCGCCTTCTCCGGCAGCCACCAGGACGCCATCAACAAGGGCCTGGATCAGATGAAGATCGACGCCGACGCGCAGGACTCCGACGTCGAGGACATCGTCTGGCAGGTGCCGTACCTGCCGATCGACCCGAAGGACGTCGGCCGCAGCTACGAGGCCGTGATCCGCGTGAACAGCCAGTCCGGCAAGGGCGGCGTCGCGTACATCATGAAGGCCGACCACGGTATGGAACTGCCGCGTCGTCTGCAGATCGAGTTCAGCCGCGAGATCCAGAAGATCACCGACGGCGAGGGCGGCGAGGTGAACCCGAAGGAGATGTGGGACGTCTTCGCCCAGGAATACCTGGAGCCGATCACCCCACTGGAGCGGATGCGCCAGAAGGTCGACGCCGCGGAGGAGGACGGCGGCAAGGACTCGATCACCGCGGTGGTCCGGGTGGACGGCACCGAGCGCGAGATCGCCGGTTCGGGCAACGGCCCGCTGGCCGCGTTCGTCGACGCCCTGGGCACCGTCGGCTTCGACGTGCGGATCCTGGACTACTACGAGCACGCGCTCACCGCGGGCGGCGACGCCAACGCGGCCTGCTACGTGGAGACCGAGATCAACGGTGAGACCGTGTGGGGCGTCGGCGTCGCGTCGTCGATCACCACCGCCAGCCTGCGCGCCGTGGTCTCCGCGGTGAACCGCGCGCACCGCGTCGCGGGCGAAGCAGAGGTCGAAGCGGCCGCCGAGGGCGCCCGCACCTGGGCCCCGTAGGACCCCAGCGCCCCGCAGATCACAGCCTCCAGGGTCGGGCGATAGGCGATACAGTGCGGATGACCGCGCTTGCGCCCCGCCCGACCCCGGAGGCTTTTTGATGTCTGCACGCACCGCCGCACTCGACGACCTGCTGCGCCGAGCGACCACCACGGACGACCCGCAGGCGCGGGTGCCGGGCGTGGTCGCGGCGGTGACGCGGGCCGACGGCACGCTGTACGAGGGCGTGGCCGGGGTGCGCTCGGTGGGCGACGACGCGCCGATGACCGTCGACACGGTGTTCGCCGGCTACTCAATCACCAAGGCGGTCACCGGCACCGCCGTGATGCAGTGTGTGGAGGACGGACTGCTCGATCTGGACGCCCCCGCCGCCGAATACCTGCCCGAGCTCGATGAGCTGCAGGTGATCGAGGGCTTCGCCGACGACGGCAGTCAGGTGTTGCGGGCGCCGTCGACCCGGATCACCACCCGCATGCTGATGCTGCACACCGCCGGATTCGGCTACGCGTTCTTCTCCGAGGTGTACGGGCGGCTGCTGGCCGAGACCGGGCAGCCGGACATCACCGGCGCCACCAAGGCCGCGCTGATGACCCCGCTGCTCTTCGACCCGGGCACCCGGTGGAACTACGGCACCAGCATGGACTGGGCCGGGCTGGTGGTGGAGGCGGTACGCGGCCGCCGGCTCGGCGAGGTGATGGCCGAGCGGATCTTCGCACCGCTGGGGATGGCCGACACCGGTTTCACCATGACGCCGTCGATGGCCGAGCGACGGGCCACCGTGCACATGCGCACCCCGGACGGCACCCTCAAGCCCACGCGCGCCGTGCTGCCGCAGGACCCGGAGATCCAGATGGGCGGGCACGGCCTCTATACGACGATGCCCGACTTCACGCGCTTCCTCCGAATGTGGCTGCGCGACGGCGACGGCGAGCACGGCCGGGTGCTGCGCCCGGAGACCGTCGCGGCGGCCGCCGCGAACGGGCTGGGCGAACTGAAAGTGGGTCCGCTCGCCACGTCGTCCCCGGCGCTGGCCCGCAGCACCGAGTTCTTCCCCGGGCTCAGCAAGTCCTGGGCGTACTCGTTCATGGTCAACGACGACCCCGCGCCCACCGGTCGCAGCGCCGGCTCACTGGGCTGGGCGGGCCTGGCGAACCTGTACTTCTGGATCGACCGCTCCGCCGACGTGGCCGGTATCTGGGGCAGCCAGATCCTGCCGTTCGGCGACCCCGGCGCGCTGTCGGCCTACCTCGACCTCGAGACCGCCGTCTATCTCTCGCTGCCCTGACGGCTGGTGGCGCCGTCACCCGTGCGCAGCAACAGCAGGCTCACCACCACCAGACAGAGCCCGAGCAGCCCCCACCACCCGAGTGTCTGTCCGAGAATCAACCAACCCAGCAGCGCGGCCACAGCCGGGAGGGTCACCGTGAGGATCGCGAAGGTGTGCGGCGACATCACCTTCAAGCACAGGAGGTCGATCACGTAGGGCACGACGCTGGCCAGCACCGCGATGCCCACCAACTGTCCCCACGTCGAGAGCGTCATCGTGGTCCAGGGAGACGCATCGCCGACCCCGGACGCGATCAACCCGGTACTCACCCCACCGAGTGCCAGACCGATGCCGAACCCGACGAGGCGTTCTTGCACCGATTCCGTCGAGTGGCCGAGCCGGATATAGGTGGCCCAGAGCGCCGCTGAGGCGAGGGCCAGCAGCAGACCGAGCCCGGCGGTGTCTGCGAACTGCGGAACGCCCACGCGGAGATACAACACCACCACTCCGGCCAGTCCGGACATCACCATGATCGCCGATCGCGCGGACCGTGCAGCCACTGCAGCCAGGGCGATCGGCCCCACGAACTCGAGGGCAGTGGCAACACCCAGGGGCAAGGTTCCCGCGGCCCCGAAGGACGCGATGTTCATCACCGACGCAACGATCCCCAACAGCAGCCCCTCGCGCGACATCCGCGCCGATCGACGCGCGAGGACCAGTCCGACAGCGAGAAAGATCAGTCCGGAGAAGAATGCACGGGCGGAGCCGATCAGCCACATCGGTGTGCTGTCGGCCAACATGACCGCGAGCGAGTAGCCGAAATACTGGACCACCACACCGATGAGAAAGAGCGCCGACATACCGTCACCCGCATATCGGAATCGGGTGGCGCTCACCTACCCGAGACCCATCGGGATGAACGCCATTGAATTGACATCCATCCTCCCCCGACAGTACATTCCGATCGTGTCAGACACATCGGCTCCGCTACGAATCCCCACTCTGGCCGAGCTACGCGAAAAAGACCGCGCGAAGCGCATTGCGATCATACTACCCATCGTGGCGCTACTGGTGATCGGCCTGGTGGTGATCACCCGGGTAAACATGGAGGCACTGTTTCCCGCGCGACGCGTGATTGCACTGACCGAGCAGTGGGGGCCGACCACTCTCACGAACGCCGACAACGGCGGGCCGGCCGGAGAATTGGTCAAGTCGACGCTGGGCGCGGCCGGCTACGAGGTCGACCTGAAGTTCACCAACTGGGAAATCGCCTACAGCCGGGTGGCGAACAACGAAGCATTCACCGCCTTCCCGATCGTGAAGAGCGCCGAGCGCGATGAGAAGTACCGATTCTCGGATCCTTTCTTCTCGGTCGAGTACGTGGTCTTCTATCGTCGCGACCATGTCGATGCGCAGCGCTTGACGGCCGAGGACCTGAAATCCATGAGCACCGTCTTCCTCAGCGGATACGACTATTGGCCTAGCGCCGCCTCGACATTCGCCACTAAAGCACAGAACATTCGGCTCGGAAACACCGACTTCACAGCCAACGAGGCCTTTGTGGCGCTCGCGAACGGAGAGGTCGACTTCGTGATCGAGGGCCGCGCACAGGGCGAGTTCATTCTCAATTCTTCAACCTTCCCCGCAAGCGCTCACGAATTCGCCACCCTCGAACCGAAATATTTCGAACCACTCGGAATCACCGTGGCAAACACCACTCCGCTCCATATGATCTTCCCGAAGTCGACCAATAGCGATGTCATCGACAAGATCAATGCCGCCCTCAGAGATTTCCGCAGGGGCGACAAATACCCGCTACTCGCGGCGCAAGCGAGCGGAGGCGACTGCGGACTGGACTCCGCACGCATCATCGATGGCGCGGCACCCATCCGTACCGGGGCCGGCGCAGTCGTCACGCCCGTGGACGGCACGGCGGTCACCGTCCTCGCTTGGGGCGCACCGGGGACCCGCTGCACCGTCCCGAAAGGCTTGCCGACTCCGGGTGACGGCGAGGCACTGATCAAGTTCGGTCCCGGTCCCACCGAAGGGACGGTCGCCGTTGCCCCGATCACCCGCCTGACGTTCGGGGCCGACTCGTGATCTTCTATTCGGTATCCCCCTTCGCCACGCCGTACCGAGAGCAACTCGGCCGCAGTGAGTACCAGCCGTCGAACTACCAGGCGAGCTGGCGACAAGTCCGCGACCAGTTTCCCAAGAACAAAAACCTCGACGCTGCCCGCTTCCCACGAGCCGGATCCGAGAACCGCGACTTCGAGCCCGAATCGACCAGCGGCTTCCGGCACCGCAGCGAGGTCGCCGTCTTCGATCTGACACCGCCGAGTTCGGTGTTCTCCGAGGGCGACACCATCGTCGAACACCTACGACTGTCCGTGTATCCCCACGGCACCGCACTCCTCGAATGCGTGTGGCGCATCGAGGAACCGGACTTCACCGCCCTCAACGGTGACCTGGTCGACATCCACGAACGCGTTCTCGAGAGCGTCGGCGGCACCGTGCAGTTCTTGTTGGCCAGCCTCAGTTCGCTGGCTTTCGATGCGGGCATCCTCGCTAAACTCCCGGCGAAGACCAGTGCGACGGCGCAGCTCTCGCCCCGCTGGACATCCGGCGCGATGATCCTCGACGCAGAGGTGGTGCCGCACACGTCCGTCGCCGAATGGCTCGGCGCCCAGGGCATCGAAGACGCAGAGATCGCGCAGTTCTGCAGCGGCGACCGAAACCAGGTGGCGAACTGGATGCGGTACGTCTACCGAATCGCACAGGCCCGATCGAGTTCCCTTCTCGACTCCCAAGAGATCCGTCCGATGCGCTACTGCCAGTACATCTACGCCGCCGCCGAGATCGCCGACGAGGAGCTCTCCGTTGCGCTGGGCCGCTCGTACGACAACGTTCGCCACCGCGAGGTTTCGGCGGTGCGCACCACGCTCAACGAGTCCGCCAATCGGCTCCGAGTGCTCGACCTGGAACACTCGGCGCTGCTCAAGAAGATCTCGCCCGGAGAGCGCAGCGCGATCGCGCAGATCCTCACCCACTGGGAGTTCAGCGACCTGGTCGTGCAACCCGCCGAGGCGAAAGGAACCGCAGCCCGCGAACGACTGGCCGAGCTCACGTCGCGGAATCAGCGCACCGCCGCTCTGATCAGCGAAGTCATCCTGCTCGGCATCGCCCTGACCTCGCTGTTCGCCACGGTGCTGGCGCTCATGCAGTATGGGCGGTCGATGGTCTCGGACCCGACCTACAGCAGTTACGCGCAGGAATCCGGCTCATTCCTGGATCAACTGTCAGGCGTCTCCACCAACGCGATGCTGATCGGCACCTTCACCATCTGCATCGTGCTGTCGGCCGCCTACCTGGCGGTGAAGATGCGGGACCGCTGACTCGGCGTCAGCTCAGCGAATCGGTAACCGCGGCACCCATGCGCGCCATGTACTCCCGTGCGTCCGGCGAAATCAGGGTCATATTGACGAACCCGTGAATCATCGAACCCGCACGCTCGAGCGTCACCGACACCCCGGCCGCGCGCATCGCCTCGGCGTACGCGATGCCCTCGTCACGCAGCGGATCGAAGCCTGCGACGACGACGTAGGCCGGCGGCAGGCCGGTCAGATCGTCGGCGCGCAGCGGGGACACACGAGGGTCGGCGAGCTGCGCGGGATCGGTCACATAGCGTTCGGTGTAGTAGTCCATGTCGGCGCCGGTGAGGAAGTACCCCTCGTTGAACTCACGACGAGACTCGGTCTCGGCGGCCATGTCGGTGACCGGGTAGATCAGCAGCTGCAGCTTCGGCACCACGGCCTCCCCGCGCGTCAGCTGGGCCACCACTGCCGCCATCGCGCCGCCCGCCGAGTCGCCGGCGACCACGATGTTCGTCGGATCGATCCCCCACGTCGGGGCCTGCTCGACGGCGTAGCGCCAGGCGGCGAGCGCATCGTCGATCGCGGCCGGGAACGGGTCCTCCGGTGCCAGCCGATACTCGATCGACAGCACGTCGACACCCGATTCCACCGCGAGGCGGCGGACCGCACTGTCGTGGCTGCGCCGCGAACCGAGCGCGAAGCCGCCGCCGTGGAAGTACACGATCAGGCCCTGCGCGGCCCCGGGCTCGGCGCGATAGCGGGTGGCCTCGAGCCGTCCGCCGGGGCCGTCGAAGGCCAGGTCCTCTTCCACCGCGAAGGGCGGGAACGTCTCGGCCAACGACGCCGCCGACGCATCCATGTTCTTGCGCGCCGCGACCGGCGGCGGGCCGGTCATCGCCATCCCGGGCACCTTGCTGGTCACCAACGCCACCAGCGCCATCTCCGGAGCCAGCCGCTCCCCAGCGGAGTTGACCTGGGTGACCCGACTCGCCAGGCCGAGCACCGAGGCAGGAATCCGCCCGGCGGCTCGGAACAGGCCGCGCTGCACGCGGTCGGAAGCGGAAAGGTGGACGACTGTTGCATGGCTCACAGCGCCGACGCTATCACCGCGGTCCGGGGCGGCTGCCGACAGCACCGCCGGACCCCGGGCCCTAGACTTCTGCGTATGCGCCTGCCACTTCGCACCCGGGCCGCCCTCGCCGCGGCCGCCTCCGCACGCTGGGCTTCGCGCGCCGCCGGCCGCGGCAAGGGCTCGATGATCGGCGGCCTCGTCGCCGAGAAGATCGACCCGCAGATCATGTCCCGCCTCGCCGCAGGCAAGCGCACGATGCTGATCACCGGCACCAACGGGAAGTCGACCACCACGCGCATGGCCGCGGCCGCGCTCACCGATCTCGGCGACGTGGCGACGCAGCCCGACGGCGCCAACATGGATGCCGGGATCATCGCCACCCTGTCCCTGGCCCGGACCGCCCCGATCGCTGCACTCGAAGTGGACGAGCTGCACGTCCCGCACGTCAGTGACGCCACCGATCCCCAGGTGCTGATCCTGCTGAACCTCTCTCGCGACCAGCTCGATCGGGTCGGTGAGATCAACGCCATCGAACGCCGCCTGCGCACGGGTATCGACCGCCATCCGAAGACCGTCGTCGTGGCCAACTGCGACGACGTCCTGGTGACCTCCGCGGCGTTCAACGCGCCCTCCGTGATCTGGGTGGCCGCCGGCGCCGGCTGGGTGGGCGACTCGGTGAGCTGCCCGCGCACCGGCGAACCGATCGTGCGTCGCGGCGACGACTGGTACTCCACCGGGGACGCCGAGTTCCGCAGGCCCGCTCCGGACTGGTGGTACGACGACGAGAACCTCTACGGTCCCAACGGTTTTCAGGCGCCGATGACCCTGGCGGTGCCGGGCCGTGCGAATCGCGGCAACGCCGCCCAAGCGGTCGCCGCCGCCGTCGCGATGGGCGCAGATCCGGCCGCCGCGACCGCTGCCGTCGGCACCGTCGGCGAGGTGGCCGGTCGCTACGGCTCCGTACAGCTGGGGCAGCACCGGGTCCGCACCCTGCTCGCCAAGAATCCGGCCGGCTGGCAGGAGGCGCTGTCGATGATCGACACCGAGGCCGACTCCCTGGTGATCGCCGTCAACGGGCAGGTTCCCGACGGCGAAGACCTGTCGTGGCTGTGGGACGTCCGCTTCGAAGCCTTCGAGACCATGAAGGTCATCGCCTCCGGCGAACGGGCCGCCGACCTGAGCGTGCGGCTGCTCTACGCGGGCGCCGAACACGTGGTGATCGACGATCCGTTCAAGGCCATCGCCTCCTGCCCGCCGGGCCGGGTGGAAGTGCTCGCCAACTACACGGCCTTCCGCGACCTCGGCGTCGCCCTGGAACGCGCCGGTGCCACGCCCCTCCCGTCCACCCCGGCAAAGGACGACCGATGAGTGAATCCACCCTGCGCATCGGCCTGGTGCTGCCCGACGTGATGGGCACCTACGGCGACGGCGGCAACGCACTGGTGCTCCGGCAACGCGCCCGGATGCGTGGCATCGAGGCCGAGATCGTTCAGATCACCCTCGACGACGACGTCCCCGACTCGCTGGACGTGTACACCCTCGGCGGTGCCGAGGACTTTGCGCAGCGGCTGGCCACGCGCCATCTGACCAAGCACGCGGGCATGCAGCGCGCCGCCGCGGCCGGTCGTCCGGTGCTCGCCATCTGTGCGGCGATCCAGGTGCTGGGCCACTGGTACGAGACCGCCGCGGGCGAACGCGTCGACGGCGTCGGGCTCTTCGACGCCACCACGTCCCCGATGGCCGAGCGCGCCATCGGCGAGCTGGTCACCGCCCCGCTGGTCGACGGCCTCAGCCAGCCGCTGACCGGCTTCGAGAACCACCGCGGCGCAACATCTTTGGGCGCCGATGCACGTCCGCTCGGCACCGTGCGCCACGGCACCGGCAATGCTCTCGGCGGCGGCGTCGAGGGCGTCGTGCAGGGCAGCGTTCTCGGCACCTACATGCACGGTCCGCTCTTGGCCCGGAACCCCGAGTTGGCCGACTACCTCCTGGCACAGGCGACCGGCGCCCCCCTGGCACCGCTGGAACTGCCCGAGGTGGACCGGCTGCGCCGCGAACGCCTCGCCGCCGCCCGCTGATTTTCCCGGTCACTGACATATAGCGGGTCACCTTGGTCATATTGACCACGGGGGCCCGCTATATGACGGTGAACTCGCGACGGCCGCCCATCGGCGCGGTCTCAGGCCGGTTCTTCGCCGGTCATGACCACTTTGTCGGCCGCCTGATCCCAGTGGAATTGAGCCGTCGACCGACCGGTGGCACCGGCGGTGGTCTCGCCTGGCCGCTTCCAGGTCCACACCACGTCGATCGTCGAATCGTCGACGCGCGTCACCTTCGGCGCGAAGCCGTGTGCGCGTTCGGTCGCGGTTCCGATGTACTCACCGTTGTGAAACAGCATGAGCTGGAACGGCGACGACGCTGTCGGGCCCTCGATCGGCAGTACGATCCACGACAGCGCCAGACACGAGTCGTAGTTCTCGACGCTCGCATGACGGGGGTCCCACGCCCAGCCTCGGAACCTCGGGACCTTCGCGACGTTCGCAGCCACCGCCTGCTCCCCCGTCATCGAGCTGCACTTGTTGGCGCCGGTCGACGACGCGGGGGTGGCGGTGAACAGTTCGGTGCGCTCCCGCGCCATGAATGCCCCGGCACCCGAGGTGCTGTCCCAGCAGGTCAGACCTACCTCGGCCGAGTGACACACGTATTGCCCGTAGTACACGGTCTGGCCGTAGCCGACCACTTGCGGAGTAAGTCGATCGTCGGCCCCATACGCCCCGACAGCCCAGGGCGGAACATCGCTACCGTGGTACGACATGTCTGCGACGCCGCCTTTGATGGTGATGGTGTCGATAGCGCCGCCCTGCCGGTCGAGCCCGTACGGCTTGTCCTTGTTGTAGCTGGACACCCGGCACTGCAAGCCGGTGCTCTCGATCCCGCAGCCGATGTTTCCGGACGGGACCTTGAACACGGCCACCGGCGACCCGTATCGCGGCTTCTTGATGGTGCTGATCTGAGTGGCCCCGGACGGGATCGGACCGCCGGCCTCAGCCGGCGCACCGGGTACGGTCCCAGCCGGAGCGGGGTCCTCGTTCGCACTCGGCGACCCGGCTGCCGCCGGGGTATCGTCGCCGGTCGACGAGGTCGACGGTGCCGCTGTTTTCGCTTCGTCGGAATCGACGCTACGGACAACCAGGAACGCCACCACCGCGACGACGACGGTGAGAACCCCGGCGATCGCCAGCAGCACGTTGGTGCTCAGCAGTGCTTTCGATTTCACGGTGCACCACCGCACACCGATCGATTTCGGAACATATGCCCCAAACTTCCCCCTCAGAATCTCGCAACAGCTTACGGGAGCAAACGAGCGGGCACCCGCCGGTACGGGCTTCAAGCGGGTTCTTCGTGCTACCGGAGCACCAGGTCGCAGCGATCGCGCGTCCCGTCGACGGCGAACCAGCCCTCTTCGAAGCGCTGCCACGCAGCGAGCAGCGGTCGGGACTCCTCGCCGTCGCGGCCGACCGCGCGGGACAGCCGGGCGGCGCTGTCGGGACCGTCGATCCAGAAGGCGCGGTCGAGCCGATCGGCGATGGCCGAGCGGGCCGCGGTGACGCCTTCCACGATCAGCAGCGGCGCCCAGCGGACCAGTTGCACCGGTCCCAGACGCGGCACGCCGTCGATCCAGACGCGCGGACGGTAGGCGACGTCATGGTTGCGGCGGAAGGGTGCGATGACGTCGCGTTCCAGCTCGGGCCACCACGAGGCGGGGTCGTCCCAGGTGGCGTAGTCGTCGGTGCGGATCAGGACCGCGGGACGACCGCGGTCGGCGAGGCCGGCGACCAGAGCGTCTGCGAAGGTGCTCTTGCCAGCACCCGACGGGCCGTCGATCGCGACGATACCGCTGGCCACATCGCCGGTGTCGGCGATCCGGTGCGCGGCGGCGACCAGGTCACTCGTCCCGCCGTCAGCCATGGGTACGACTCTTCGACACGGGTTTCAGGCTACGCGAGGATACGGCGCCCGGACAGTGCCCGGCCGAGCGTGAGCTCGTCGGCGAACTCCAGGTCGCTGCCCATCGGCAGCCCGGAGGCCAGGCGGGTCATCGACAGCCCCGGGAAGTCCTTGAGCATGCGCAGCAGATAGGTCGCCGTCGCCTCGCCCTCGGTGTTCGGGTCGGTCGCGATGATGATCTCGCTGACGTCGACGCCGTCGGGCTGGTTGGCCAGGCGCTGCAGGAGTTCGCGGATCCGCAACTGGTCGGGACCGATGCCCGACAGCGGATCCAGGGCGCCGCCGAGCACGTGGTAGCGGCCGTCGAACTCCTTGGTCCGCTCGATCGCGTAGATGTCCTTCGGCTCTTCGACGACACAGATCTTGGTCGCGTCCCGCCGTGGGTCACTGCAGATGCGGCAGAGTCGCGCGGCGGCGATGTTGCCGCACTCGGCGCAGAAGGCGACGTTGTCGCGGACCTCGCCGAGCGCGGCGACCAGCCGGTCGATCTCGCTCTTGTCGCCGGCCAGCAGCGCGAACGCGATGCGCTGGGCGCCCTTCGGCCCCAGCCCGGGCAGTTTCGCCAGCTGGTCGATCAGTACCTGGATCGGCCCCTCGTACATCAGGCCCCTTCAACAGTGGTGGTTCAGCCGGTGGCGCTTCAGCCCAGGCCGGGCATGCCGCCGGCCAGCGGGCCGAGCATCTCCGACGACAGCGCGTCCCGCTTCGTCGCGAGGTCGGCGAGCGCACCGAGGAGCAGGTCCTGCAGGGTCTCGACGTCTTCCGGGTCGACCACCTCGGGCGAGATGTTCACCCCGGTCACGTCGCCGGTGCCGTTACCGGTCACCGTGACCAGGCCGTTTCCAGCCTGTCCGGTCACGACCGCGGCCGCGATCTCCTGCTGTGCGGCCAACAGCTTGGCCTGCATCTCCTGTGCCTGGGCGAGCAGGCCTGCCATCGGGTTCTCGCCGCCGCCACCGAGGAGGGCGCTGGGATCGAATGCGTCAGTCACGCCCTCCAGAGTAGTCGCTGGGACCGACGACGGTCCGCGCGCCGAGCCGACGCGTGTCAGCCGAGGTCGATGAGGCCGTCCGGGGTCCGCGGGACGGACCCGTCGCCGCCGAAGCCGAAGTCCGGCTCGGCGAAACCGCTGGAGTGCCCGGTCATCTTCTGCTCCACCAGCCCGGCCCGACGCTGCGCGAGGTCGGCGAGCGCGTCGACGATGTGGTTCTGCAGGCCGTCGAGGTCGTCGCGATCGAGCGCGGGATCGATGCGGACGGCGGCGACGTTGCCGACGCCGTCGCCGATCACGGTGACCTCCCCGCCGCTGCTGCGGCCGGTCAGTTCGGCGGACATGATCTCCTGCTGCACGGCGACGAGTCGTTCCTGCAGCTGCTGGGGGTCGAAGGCCTCGGTCATGCTGCCAGGTTAGGTCAGCCGAGAATCCGGGTGAGCTGCGCCGCCAGTTCGTCGACGGTCTGACCGGCGGCGGCTTCCACCTCGAACGACAGCACGTCGTCGGCGAACAGCGCCGTGGCCCGGCGGTTGAGCGCGAACTCGAAGCGGTCCTCGACGCGCCGCCACTGCGTCACCCCGCCGTAGACCGGGGCACTCGCCCCGGTGGTGACACAGTGCTCGTCCGGGCGGCGCCCACCCGGCAGGTCTCGCTGGATCTGGAAGCAGGCGTCGGACTCGGAGTCCAGGAACACCACGGCCTCGCAGCCCAAGTCCGGGTGGTGCTCGTAGGAACCGATGATCGCCATGTCCGCCACCGTAGTCAGCGCCGGTCGGAGGTGAAGTGCCGCTGCGCGCCGGTGATCGGATCGACGAACCGGAGCGACGACGCGATCAGGTGGAGTGGCCGTGAGAAGTCGCCGCGCTCGGGCGCCGAAGCCAGCTCCGGATCGACGTCGGGGTAGAGCGGGTCGCCGAGGATCGGCACGCCCAGACCCGCCATGTGCAGGCGCAACTGGTGAGTGCGGCCGGTGTGCGGGAGCAGGCGGTACTCGCCCAAACCGTCGTCGCGCACACGCAGCAGAGTGATCTCGCTGATCGCGTTCACCGGGCCGTCGACCACTCGCGCACGCAGGTCACCGGAGGTCTTCTCGATGCGATTCTCGATGCGCACGCCCTCGGCCAGCTCCGGCCGCGAAGCCGCGGCGAGGGCGCGATACTCCTTGTGCACCAGGCGATCTGCGAACAGGGACTGGTACGCGGCGCGCTCGGTGGGCTTGCGCGTGAAGAGCAGCACCCCGGCGGTGAGCCGGTCCAGACGGTGCGCGGGCGCGAGGTGATCCTCGCCCAGCAGTCGACGCAGGCGCACCAGCGCCGTCTGCGTCACGTGCTGCCCGCGCGGCATCGTCGCGAGGAAATGCGGCTTGTCCACCACCAGCAGGGACCGGTCCTGATGGAGGATCGGCAGGTCGAAGGGCACGTCGAACTCGGCGGGCAGACCGCGGTACAGGTAGATCGGCGTGGCGCGCAGGACCGGGCCGGCCAGGTCGACGGGGGCGCCGTCGAGGTCGACCACCTCACCGGCGGTGGCCTGGGCGCGCAGTTCGTCGAGCGACAGCCCGGCGAGCGTGGGCGTCGCCAGCAGTGCCTCGGCGACGGTGGGCGTGCGGCCGGGCCACAGGTCCGGCCGCAGCACCACGCGCGTCGCATCCACTCCGTTGCGCGGCGGCAACGGTTTGGTACGGCGGCGCCCTCGTCGGCTCAGCGGTTCAGCTTTCCAAATGGCGCTTGAGGTTTCCGAGCAGCTCGGCCTGAATCCGGGCCAGGCCCTTGGGCGCGAAGGTCCGCTCGAAGACGCCGCCGATGCCGGTGGCGCCCTTCCAGCTGGTGGTGGTCTCCAGGCGGGTGCCTGCGCCGGCGGGGCGGACCCGGTAAACGGTGACCAGCGTCGAGTTGCGGTCGGTCTCGGTGACCGTGTCGGTGCTGACGGTGACGTCGGCGAGGACATCGCGCGAACGCTTCTCGGTGGCCTGCAGGATCCAGTGCACCACGGTGCCCGCGCCGGTTCCGCCGGCGTCGACGCGGTAGTCGCGGTAGTTCGCGGGGAGGACCTCGGGGCGCACCGACTGGTAGTCGGACACCGCGGCAAGCACCTGCTCGGTGGTGGCGGCGATGTCGATGGAAGAGGTGGCAGAAACCTGGCCCACGGCGGAAACTCCTTGTGCCGCACCCGAAAATGCGACTTAGCAGGGGAATGACCCGATTAGTACCGGGTCGACTCCAGGGTACCGAGCCGCGCGCTACGGTGGTCGGGTGACTTCTGCGCGACTCGAGTACGGCACTGCGGCATTCGACCGGGGAGTGAAACGCCTGCTGACGAGCTACCGCGCGATCCCGGACGGGGCGGGCGTCCGCCTGGCGAAGAAGACGTCGAACCTGTTCCGCAAACGCGCCGAGACCTCGGCGCCCGGCCTCGACGTCTCCGGCTTGCAGCGCGTGATCTCGGTGGATCCCGTCACCCGCACGGCGCAGGTGGCCGGGATGACCACCTACGAGGATCTGGTGGCCGCGACGCTGCCGTACGGGCTGGCCCCGAAGGTGGTTCCGCAGCTCAAGACCATCACCCTCGGCGGCGCGGTGACCGGCCTGGGCATCGAGAGCACGTCGTTCCGCAACGGACTCCCCCACGAGTCGGTGCGCGAGATGGAAATCCTCAGTGCCACAGGCGATCTCGTCGTCGCACGGCCGGACAACGAACATGCCGACCTGTTCTACGGCTTCCCCAACTCGTACGGCACCCTCGGCTATTCGGTGCGCCTGGAAATCGACCTGGAACCGGTCCCGCCCTACGTGGAACTGCGGCACGTGCGATTCCGGTCGATCGAGGACCTGCAGGCCGCGATGATCACCATCGTCGACTCGCACGACTACCGCGGCGAACGTGTCGACTACCTCGACGGCGTCGTCTTCGCCCGGGACGAGTGTTACCTGGTGCTGGGGCGGCAGACCGACGAACCCGGACCGGTGAGCGACTACACCGACGACCAGATCTTCTACCGGTCCATCCAGCACGACGACGTCGACGAGCCCAAACGGGACCGTCTCACCATCAGCGACTACCTCTGGCGCTGGGACACCGACTGGTTCTGGTGCTCGCGCGCGTTCGGCGCCCAGAACCCGCGGATCCGCCGGTTCTGGCCCAAGCGCTACCTGCGCTCGAGCTTCTACTGGAAGCTCATCGGCTACGACCACCGCTGGAACATCGGCGACAAGCTCAACGCACGCAAGGGCGAGCCGCCCAGCGAACGCGTGGTGCAGGACATCGAAGTCCCCATCGAACGCACCGCCGACTTCATCAACTGGTTCCTCGACGAGATCCCGATCGAGCCGGTGTGGCTGTGCCCGTTGAAGCTGGCCTTCGACGACGAGGCGCCGGCCGCAGAGGCCGTCACCGATCCGGACCAGCCGTGGTCGCTGTACCCGCTGCAACGGGGGCACGCCTACACCAACGTCGGATTCTGGTCGGGTGTGCCGGTGACGCCCGGCGAGCCCGGATACGCCAACCGCCGCATCGAGCTCAAGGTCAGCGAGTTGGGCGGCCACAAATCTCTCTACTCTGAGTCGTTCTACCCGGAGGAGGAGTTCGATCGACTGTACGGCTCAACGGCCTACCGAACGCTCAAGGACAAGTACGATCCCCGCGCACGGCTGCTGAGTCTCTACGAGAAAGCAGTGAAGCGCGCATGAACCTGGCACAGATCTTCTCCACTCTCCTCGGCAAGGATTTGGCGATCCGGTTCACCGCCTACGACGGTTCCAGCGCGGGACCGGAGGACGCGGAGTACGGCCTCGACCTGCTGACCCCGCGAGGTACCACCTACCTGGTGACCGCGCCCGGCGAGCTCGGTCTGGCCCGCGCCTACGTGTCGGGCGACCTCGCCCTCATCGGCAGTCACCCCGGCGACCCCTACGGGGCGTTGCAGGCGCTGGCCGGCGACCTGAAGTTCAGCAAGCCGAGTGCGGTGCAGCTGGCTGCGATCGCGAAGTCGTTGGGCCGGGAGCATTTCAAGCTCATCCCGCCGCCGCAGCAGGAGGCGTTGCCACGGTGGCGCCGCATCGCCGAAGGGCTGCGCCACAGCCGCGGGCGGGACGCCGACGCCATCGGTTACCACTACGACGTCTCCAACGATTTCTACGAGATGGTGCTCGGCCCGGCCATGACCTACACGTGCGCGGTCTACGGCGACCGCGACGCCACCCTCGAGGAGGCGCAGGAGAACAAGTACCGGCTGATCTTCGAGAAGCTGGCGCTCCAGCCCGGCGATCGGCTCCTCGACATCGGCTGCGGATGGGGTGGCATGGTGCGGTACGCCGCACGACGCGGCGTGCACGCCTTGGGCGTCACCCTGTCGGTGGAGCAGGCCAAGTGGGCGCAGCAGAGCATCGTCGATCAGGGTCTGGGCGAGTTCGCGGAGGTGCGCCACAGCGACTACCGGGACGTGGTGGAGGGCGGCTTCGACGCGGTCAGCTCGATCGGTCTGACCGAGCACATCGGCGTCGCCAACTACCCGCCGTACTTCGAGTTCATGCGCGACAAACTGCGTCCGGGCGGGCTGCTGCTCAACCACTGCATCACGCGGCCGGTCAACAGTGCGCGCAGCAAAGCGCGTCCGTTCATCGACCGCTACGTGTTCCCGGACGGCGAGCTGACCGGGGTGGGCACCATCATCACCGCGGCGCAGGACATCGGCGGCCTGGAAGTGCTCCACGAGGAGAACTTCCGCGAGCACTACGCCATGACGCTGCGCGACTGGAACAAGAACCTGATGGAGAACTGGGACGCCGCCGTCGCTGAAGTGGGCGAAGGCACGGCCCGCCAGTGGGGCCTGTACATGGCCGGCTGCCGGATGGGTTTCGAGATGGAGATGGTGGAACTGCACCACGTGCTCGCCGTCAAGACCGACGACCACCGCCCGAACACACCGCTGCGCCCGTGGTGGACGCCCTGATCGAGACGCCGGCGACGGTGGCGGTCAGCTGCCGTTGTCGACGGGGCGGGCGCCCAGCTCGGACTTGAGGATCTCCAGGGCCACCTGATCGGGGTCCAGTCGCTCGTCGGGTGCACTGTGACGGGCGTGCGCGACCATCTCGTCGCGCTCGGCGTCGGTGAGTTCTTCGTCCGGCACCGGCTCGGCCGGTCGCGGTTCCTCGGGCTCGGGCGGAGCCTCCGGCGGCGGCGGACCGTCGTGATCGGCGCCGCCCCGCCCGCCCGCCTGCGCGGGCTGACTGGGCCGGACGAAGGTCTGCCGCTTCGGAGCCGCCGGTGCAGCCGCACGCGACGACTGCGCCGCCGGTGCCGGACCGGTCGCATGAATCACCTGGACCGCCCAGGTGCCGCCGAAGAGTTCGGCGAAGATCTCGCCGAACATCTGCAGGCGAGCGGGGTCGGACAGTCGGCCCACCAGCGGCGGGTTGTTGTGGCCCAGCACCACGGTGCCGTCGCCGACGGCCTGCACGGTCGCCGCCGAGAGCATCGGCTCCAGAACCTTGCCCGCGGGGCGTTCGCGCACGGCCGCCCGGATGTCGTTCCAGCGCGCCGACACCGATTGCACGGTCAGCGCGGGTTCCGGCTCCGGCTCGGGTTCGGGCTCGGGTTCCGGCGTGGGCGCAGGCGCGGGCGTCGGTGCGACGGGCCGCTCGACGGTCCGGCTCGGTGCGGTGCGGCGCGGCAGCACCACGCCTTGGGGCGGAGCGTCGTAGTCGGGCTCCTCCGGCGGCGGGATGTCGTCGTAGGGGTCCGGCGAGGCGTACGACTCGGAGTACGGCTCCGGCTCCGGCGCGGGTGCCCGGCGGGATTCCGGCTCCGGCGTCGGCTCGGGCCGGGATTCCGGTGCGGGTTCACGGCGCAGTTCCGGCTCCGGCGCTCGTTGCGGCTCCGGCTCCGGCGCGGTCTCGCGGCGGAGTTCCTGCGTCGGTTCGAGTACCGGTTCGCGGCGAGGCTCGGGTGCGGGCTCGCGGAGCGGCCGCGGAGTCGGCTCCGGCGCCGATTCGGCGGGTACCGGGGACTCGGCGTGCTCGTTCGCGGCAGGGTCTACCCGCGCAGCGGTCGGGGTCGCGGCCGAGGTCGCTTCGCCGGTCGCGGGCGCACCGGCCAGCGATTCGTCGGCAGCCGGTTCAGGGGTCGGGGACTCAGCCACCGGAGGTACCGGCGGACCAGGTGCGACCGCAGGAGCAGGCGCGACATGCGCATCTTCCATCGACGGTGCCGCAGGTGATGGCGCAGGGGTCGGCGCCACAGGTGCCACCGGATCAGGCGAAACAGTAGGCGACGGTGCAGCTGCTGGAACCACGTCGACTCTCGGCGCATCGGGCGCCCCTTCCACCGATGGAGCGGCCGGTGCCGCGTCGACCGCGGCTTCGGCGCGTCGCTGGGACGGTCGGACGAAGCGCGACGGCGGCTCGTCCGCCGCGGGCGGCGGCGGTCCGGGCGCGAGCGGGGCCGCACCACTCGCCGCGGGCGCGGCGACGGCGGCCGCACCGGCGGCGGCGGGTCGTCGTTCCAGGGTCTCCAGTCGCTGCAGCAGCGCGGCGTCGTCGGCGCTGGCCGCGGGGAGCAGCAGGCGGGCGCACATCACTTCGAGGAGCAGGCGCGGCGAGGTGGTGCCGCGCATCTCGCCGAGGGCCGCGTGGGCCACTTCGGCGTACCGGGTGAGCGTGGCCATGCCGAGGAACTCGGTGACCGAACGCATCCGCGTGACCTGGTCGGCGGGCGCTTCGACGAGTCCGCGTTCGGCGGCGTCGGGCACCGCCTGCAACAGCAGGAGGTCGCGGAAGCGGTCGAGGAGGTCGATCGCGAAGCGACGGGGGTCGTGTCCGGCATCCACCACGCGTTCCACCACGCCGAACAGTGCCGAGCCGTCGCCGGCGGCGAGTGCATCCACGGCGCCGTCGATCAGCGCCACGTCGGTCACGCCGAGGAGGCTGAGGGCGCGGTCGTAGGTGACGCCGTCCGGTCCGGCGCCGGCGAGCAGCTGGTCCAGGATCGACAGCGAGTCACGCGGGGATCCACCACCGGCCCGAATGACCAGCGGGAACACCTCGGGTGCCACCACGGCGCCCTCGCGGGAGCAGATGCTCTCGAGCAGGCCGCGCATCACCGGCGGCGCGAGCAGCCGGAACGGGTAGTGGTGCGTACGCGAGCGGATGGTGGTGAGGACCTTCTCCGGCTCGGTGGTCGCGAAGATGAAGATGAGGTGCTCGGGCGGCTCTTCGACGATCTTCAACAGCGCGTTGAAGCCGGCCGACGAGACCATGTGCGCCTCGTCGATGATGAAGACGCGGTAGCGCGATTCGGCGGGCGCGTAGAAGGCACGATCACGCAGTTCGCGGGTGTCGTCGACGCCGCCGTGGCTGGCCGCGTCGAGCTCCACCACGTCGAGGTTGCCCGGACCGCCCGGTCCCAGTGCCACACACGACGCGCACTGTCCACACGGCGTCGAGGTCGGTCCCTGCTCGCAGTTGAGCGAGCGGGCCAGGATACGCGCCGACGACGTCTTGCCGCAGCCGCGCGGGCCGGAGAAGAGGTAGGCGTGGTTGATGCGGCCGCTGTCGAGGGCACGACTCAACGGATCGGTGACGTGCTCCTGGCCGACGACCTCGGCGAATGTCGCGGGTCGGTAGGTGCGATAGAGAGCCACGCGAGCAACCCTACCGGCGACCGGTGACAGCGTCTGCGGGCGGCGTCGATCGGCCCACACCGAAGCCGTAGACGACGATCACGGCCACCGCGGTGACCACCAGAATCACGTTGTAGGGCTGCACGGTGAAGAACCGGTACCAGTGGCCGACACCCTTGAAGAACATGCCGGTCAGGTAGGCCTCGTCGACCGCCCGATTCACATACCAGATCGGATGGTCCAGGTGATGGCGCCAGGCGATCGAGATCGCGAAACCGCCGCCCGCGGCGGCGGCCACCAGACCGCGGCCCAGAACGCCGGGGAGCGTGAGGACCAGGTGGATCGCCACGATCAGCAGCGGCAGCAGCCACACCCAGTGGTGCCCCCAGGAGACCGGGGAGACCGCGCAGGAGGTCATGCCGACCAGTGACAGCGCCAGCAGTTCCGAACCGTGCCGGTGGGCGAGCACGGCGGCGCCGAGGCCGAGGAGCGCCACGACGGCCGACAGCGCCAGCCACGCGAGCGTGCTCGGGTGATCGGTGTGGCCCAGATTGGCCAGCGCGCCGCGGATGGACTGATTGCCCGCGGTCTGCGGGGACGCCACGCGATCGGAGTCGAAGAGCGTGTCGGTCCAGTAGGCCCAGGAGGCACGCGGCATGATCGCGAACCCGACGACGATGGTGGCCGCGAACGCGCCGACCAGGGTCGCCGCGGCCCGCCACTGGCGGATCGCCACCAAGTAGACCGCGAACAGCAGCGGCGTCAGTTTGATGCCGGCCGCGAGGCCGGTGCCGGCGCCGCGCAGCACGGAGTCGGGCCCGCGGAGCAGATCCCACAGGATCAGGAGCAGGAGGAAGACGTTGATCTGGCCGAACCAGATGGTGGTGCGGATCGGTTCCAGCAGCGTCGAGATGACGACGAGGAAGATCGCGATCAGATGCAGACGCCACGTGACCTGGTGGCCCAGGCTGCGGAAGCCCAGGATGATCACGCCGTAGAGGGCCACCAGGACGCCGACGCTCCACAGCACGTGCGCGAATCCGGTGGACAGCAGCGCGAGCGGAATGAAGAACGGGATGGAGATCGGCGCGTAGGTGAAGTCCATCTGGCCGAGCAGTTTGACCCGGTAGAGGTCGTCGCCGTCGAGCACCGCCTGCGCACCGGCGCGGTAGACGTCGAGGTCGAATTGGTAGTCGAACAGCCCCCAGTGCGGCTGCGTCAGCGGGATGATCGTGTGCTGCGCCCACACGGCGAGCGCTGCGAGGACGCCGAAGACGATCAGCAGCGGCGTCGACCGTTCGAGTTTCACTCCGTCACCCGATCAGGCGAGGTCGAGCAGCTTCTCCGTCGCTGCCAGGAGCGCGCACGTCGCGACACCGTCCATTGCGGTGGCGAGTTCGTCGATCGGCGGGAAGGTCGGGGCCAGCCGGATGTTCCGATCGTGCGGGTCGTTCTTGTACGGGAAGGTGGCGCCGGCGCCGGTCAGCGCGATGCCGGCCTGCTTGGCGAGCGACACGGTACGCGCGGCGGTGCCGTCGATCACATCGAGGCTGATGAAGTAGCCGCCCTCGGGCTCGGTCCAGTGCGCGATCTTCGACGCGCCGAGGCGGTCTTCGAGGATCTGCAGGACCAGTTCGAACTTGGGCGCGATCAGTGCGCGATGGCGGGCCATGTGGGCGCGCACCCCGTCGGCGTCGCCGAAGAACTGCAGGTGACGGAGCTGGTTGAGCTTGTCGGGACCGATCGTGGCGATCGACGCGTGGCCGGTGTACCAGTCGAGGTTCTCCGGCGACGAGCCGAAGAAGGCGACGCCGCCGCCGGCGAAGGTGATCTTGCTGGTGGAACCGAAGACGTACACGCGGTTGGGGTGTCCGGCTTCGGCGGCGAGGTCGAGGATCGGGAGCGGCGTCGGCGTCTCCTCGACCAGCGTGTGCACCGCGTACGCGTTGTCCCAGTAGATCCGGAAGTCGGGGGCGGCGGTCGGCATGGCGACAAGCGCGCGCGCCACCTCCTCGCTCACCGAGTAGCCGGTCGGGTTGGAGTAGGTGGGGACCACCCACATGCCCTTGATCGACGGGTCGTCGGCCACCAGTTCGGCGCAGGCCTCGACGTCGGGACCGTCCGGGTTCATCGGGACGGTGATCATCTCGATGCCGTACTGCTCGGTGATCGCGAAGTGGCGGTCGTAGCCGGGCGCCGGGCAGAGGAACTTGATCGGGCTGTCGTGCTTGGACCACGGATGCTCGGAGTCGGGGGTGCCGCCGAGCAGGGCGAAGACGGTGAGGTCGTGCATGATCTGCAGGCTGGCGTTGTTCTGGGCGACAAT
This sequence comes from Gordonia alkaliphila, assembly GCF_039542465.1. NCBI lineage: Bacteria > Bacillati > Actinomycetota > Actinomycetes > Mycobacteriales > Gordoniaceae > Gordonia > Gordonia alkaliphila. Next base: position 101,404 of record NZ_BAABIE010000003.1, read on the forward strand.
CCGGTCGGCGCCGGTGCCGAGCAGTTCGCCGAAGATCTCGCGCAGCGCGGGCAGACCGGCCACACCGCCGTAGTTACGGCAGTCGGTGCCGTCGGGGCTGGTGTGGTTGCCGACGCCGGGCAGCGCGAGGAGCTCTTCGGAGAGGTCGAGCTGATCGGGGGCGGGCTTACCGCGAGTGAGATTCAGCGACAGTCCGGCGGCACAGAGCGCCTCGTAGCGCTTCTGCAGGTCGGCCTGGGTGTCGCGAAGCTGGTCGGCACTCATCGAGTGGAAGTTCAACGCCGGAACCCTTCAAAAAAACCAGGCAGAGTGTGTGTCCGCTAAAAAAGTAAGCGGACCCCGCGCACCCGAGAGAGCCCGTTGACCCTTGCTGCCTTCCGGCCCTGGGGGAGTTCACAGGATGCACGCCGCGCGGGATCCGTGGACCAGTGTAGCGGGCCTCGTTTTGAGTTCATACCCGGCCACCCGTTACGATCATCACCGCTGGAGGATTCGCCTAGTGGCCTATGGCGCTCGCCTGGAACGCGGGTTGGGTTAATAGCCCTCAGGGGTTCGAATCCCCTATCCTCCGCCAAACACGTTGGCCCCCACCTGAGGAACGAAGGTGGGGGGCCAACGTGTTTTTGCGCATCGAACAGAGCGGATTCGGGAGGAGCGCAGCGACGGTTCCCCTATCCTCCGCCATGCAGATTGCCCCCGCCCGAAGAATGAGGGTGGGGGCAATCTGCATCTACGGGCAGAGCGATTCGAGGAGGAGCGAAGCGACGGAGTCCCCTATCCTCCGCCCCTCGCCTCACCCCCTCAGCCGCACCCCGTCGCCCCCAAAAACCCCACCCGGCACGTCCCCCAAGCCCCTTCCCAGCCAAGTCGCGACCCTGCTCTCGCCTCGCTCCCCGAGCCCCGCGCGCGACCCGTAAACAGGGTCGCGACACGCCCGATGGACTGTGGGGCATGTTGCACTCGACGGCGAACTCGCACGTCGCGACCCTAATCCCGCCTCGCTCCGCGTGCGACCCGCAAATAGGGTCGCGACACGCGCGCCGAGCTGCGGGGTTAGGCGGGGGTGGGAGCGGGGGGTTCGGGGGTCGGGGGGACGGTCGACGGCGAGCGCCAGCCGCGGAGGATCACGCGGCGCACCCAGGCGGTGAGGCGGCTGTCCTTGCGCGGTTCGTCGTACTCGGTCTTGCCCGGGCGCCACCGCAGCGCGGTGTCGAGGAAGGCCACGAACGGGACGGCCAGTAGGCCGCCGATGATGCCGGCCAGCATCAGGCCCATGCCGATGGCGAGGATGATCGCGACCGGGTGCAGGCGGACCGAGTGCCCGAGCACGAACGGCTGCAGGATGTGCCCCTCGAAGGCCATCACGAACACCAGGATGCCCAGCACGATCAGCGCGTTGAGCCAGCCCTGCGTGGTCAGCGCGACGAGCACGGCCAGGGTGCCCGCGGCAAACGAGCCGACGATCGGGATGAACGCACCGAGGAAGATCACCGCCACCAGTGGGAGGACGAGCGGCACCTTCAGAATCGCGAGCGCGATGCCGATGATCACGGCGTCGACGGCCGCGACGATGACGGTGGCGCGGACGTACGACTCCAGCGTCGTGAAGCCGGCGGCCGTGGCGCCGCGCACGTGGTCGCGGTTGGCCGACGGGACCAGCCGGGTGACGTAGCCCCAGATACGAGGGCCGTCGTACAGGAAGAAGATCAGCAGGAAGATGGTCAGCAGCACGCCGGTGCCGATCCGGCCCACGAACTCGAGGGTGCTGACCGCACTGACCGCGAGGCTGCTCTCGTGCGACTGCGCCCAGTGCACCATTTCTCCGGCCAGTGCGCTGAGCCGGGCGTCGTCGAAGTGCAGCGGGCTGTCGAGCAGCCAGTTCCGCACATCGTCGACCGTGCTGGTGAACTCGGAGACCAGTTCGGGCCCGCCGGAAACGGCTTGCTGCACCACGAACGCCAGCAGCCCGAGGACCGCGAGCAGGGTCAGCAGCACCCAGCCGAGCACCGCCACCAGCCGGGGCACGCCCTTGCGCACCGACCACTCGACCAGCGGGCGCAGCATGGCGGTGAACAGCAGCGCCAGAGTGATCGGGAAGGTGACGTCCTCGTAGCGCTTGAACAGCCAGCCCAAGACCACCACGCCGACACCGATCAGCAGCAGGCGCCAGGTCCAGGCGGCGGCCGCCCGGACCGCGGGCGTCACCTTGGCGTCGTCCGCGTCGCGAAGGCCGATCGACGGCGGCGGAGATTCGGGCTCAGTGGTCACGATGCCGAGCTTATCCACCTGCGCCGACGAGACCGCCCCGACACCGCGGAGCGGTATCGGGGCGGCACGAATCGGCGCTCAGCGGGTCAGAACAGGATGCTGACCGGCGATGCGGCCCCCAGCGACAGTCCGGCGAGCAGCGTCGGGGTGATGCCGCCGCGGAAGGCCGCCGGAATACCGACGACGTCCTGGCTGTCGGCGAGGCGAGCGAGCTGGGCGCGCGTCAGCGTCAGATCCGCGATGTCGACGCGACGCAGCACGTCGACGCCGTTCTGATCAGTGGTCGACGTTTTCATGCTGAGCACGGCCTTGGTGCCGTCGACCCGGATGATCGGGTCCACCAGCGCGATCTCGTACAGGTGGAACTTCGTGTAGGCGACGACGGTGCCGCGGTAGCGGAGTTCACCCTTGCCGTTGCGCACGGTGTTGGACTCAAGCTCGTACGACAGCGTGCCGTCCTTGGCCGCGGCCGCGCCGTTGCTACCGGCCACCGCGCCCTGCGTGGACTCGACGAAGGTGGAGTAGAAGTTCGGCGAGTACGCCCACACCAGGTTCTTCACCGCGGGCTGCGGCGTGTTCGGGCCCGGCTCGGTGGAGTAGTTGATCGGGACGAAACGCTCCTGCGCCGCGTTCACCGCGTCGGCGCCGCCGAAGGTGTAAATGCCCCAGCGCCCGTCGGCCGGTGCATCCTTGGGGGTGGTGAGCTTGATCTTCGCGGTGAAGGTGCCGTCGCGGTGCAGCGGCACCGAGCCCACGCGCACCGTGCGGCGCATATCGAAGGGCACATTGGGCACCTGGTTCAGCGCAGCGTCGGAGATGGCCCACTTGGTCTGCGTGCGGTCCGTGGTGCGCGCCGACTCGGGCGCCCCCTTCGACGGGCGCCAGTTCTGGTCGAACGACCCGAAGGTGACGAAGGTGCCGTGCGGGACGCCGGGCGGCACCGGGACCGGGAGGCCGCCGGTGGTGTTGGCGTTCGGGTCGTAGCCGCGCCCCTTGACCACGACGGTGTCGCCGGGGTGCAGCTGCGTCTGGCCCACCGGGGTGACGCCGTCGGCGAGATAGACATCGATGGCGGCCGACGGCGCCGCCTGCGCGGGCGATGCCCACACGAGACCGGCCAGAGCGGTGCACATCGCGAGCAGACTGATGAGCGCAGAACGAACGAACTTCATTAGCTGAGCCTAACCGACCTTTCTCCCCGCCAAACAGGGACCTAAGGCCCACCACACCGAGATCTCGGTCACCGTCAGAAGCATCGGATCGTGCCGATTCGTTCAATACCCACTACCCGCCCGCGGAGCAGACTCGAGACATGGACACCACAGCACTCGACCGCAACATCTGGCCCGGACTCGCCTACGACGACCCGCTCGCCGCCCGCGCCTGGCTCACCCGCCTCGGCTTCGAACCGGGGATCCTGGTGGAGGGCGACGGCGATCGCCAGGTGCAGCACTCGGAGATGCGCTGGCCCGAGGGCGGGCGCGTCATGATCCACTCTGCGGCGCCCGACTTTCCGTCGGTAGCGGGCAGCGGCAATGTCTACGTGGTGGTGTCCGACCCGGATGCCGTCTACGCCGCGGCCCGCGAACTCGGCGCACCCCTGGTCCGAGACCTCAAAGACGAGGACTATGGATCACGAGGATTCACCGTCACCGACCCCGAGGGCAACGCATGGAGCTTCGGCACCTACGCCGGCTGAGCGGTACGACGATCACGCCGTACCGGATCCTCGGCGCGGCCCCGGGCACCCACCTGGGGCTGCCGTCCCCCACCGTCACCCTCATCGTCGACTTGGGCCGCGGCCTGACCTTGAGCACCGACACCGAGGCGCCGCGCACGTTCGACGTGGCCGTCGGCGGCATGCATCCGCGACCGGTGGTGATCCATCACGACGGCAGCCAGGTCGGGGTGCAGTTGGCCCTGCCACCGCACGCGGTCCGCGCCCTGCTCGGCGTCCGCGCCGGGGACGTGTACTCGGCGAATCTGCCACTCGAGGCGCTCCGGCCCGGACTGGCCCGCCGCTTGCACGACGGCCTCGGTGCGCTGGCCGACCTCCCCTCCGACGCGGTCGACGACGACTCGGCTGTCGCGCAGCGCCGGGTCACCGTCGCTCTGCTGGCGGACGCACTGTCCGGCCCGCACCCGGACGTCCCCGTCGATCCGGACGCCGAACACGTCTGGGCCCGGCTCGCGGCCACCCGCGGCCGGGTGACCGTGGCGCAGCTCGTCGAGGAATCCGGCTGGTCGGCGCGCAAACTGACGGCGTCGTTCCACGCCGAGTATGGCCTCGGTATCAAGGCGGCGGCACGGCTGTTCCGTTTCGACCACGCGCTGGCCGCGCTGTCGGCCGGGGTTCCCCTCGCAGAGACGGCGGCTGCCTGCGGGTACGCCGATCAGGCCCACCTGAGCCGCGAGTTCACCGCGCACAGCGGCCTGCCGCCGCGGGCACTGCTGCGACGCCGGGCCGCCGAGTTCGCCGACGCCGCTTGACCGACTATTCGATCCGGTTGCCCTGTTCGTCCCAGTGCTCGGCGACCTTCTTGCTGGGCTGCACACGCGGCGGCTCGCCCGGCATCTTCGGGTAGCTGGGCGGGTACGGCAGGTCGCCGAGGCCATCGGCGTCGTCGCGCGCCACCATCTCCAGCAGCGGCTCCAACCCGACCCGGGCCCGCGTCATCTCCGACCACGGATCGCCGCGCCGTTCCAGCAGATCGGGGACGGTGGCGATGGTGAAGTGGTCCGGTTCGGCCGTCACCAGCTCGTCCCAGGTCAGCGGGGTGGAGACCCGCGCGTTGGGGCTCTTGCGCACCGAATAGGGCGACGCCATGCTGCGGTCGCGCGCATTCTGGTTGAAGTCGATGAAGATCCGGTCGCCGCGTTCCTCTTTCCACCACGAGCTCGTGACGCGGTCCGGGGCACGACGCTCCAGCTCCCGCGCGAGGGCGATCACCGCGCGCCGGGTGGCGATGAAGTCCCAGCCCGGCTCGATCGGCACGTAGACGTGCACACCGCGACTGCCCGAGGTCTTCGGGAAGCCGGTCATGCCGAGCTCGGCGAGCAGCGGCTGCAGCAGGTCGAGCGCGACGCGGCGCGCGTCGTCGAAGGCGGTGTCCCCGAACGGATCCAGGTCCAAGCGCAGTTGGTCCGGATGGTCGTTGTCCGGCGCGATCGTGGGCCAAGTGTGGAAGGTGACCGTCCCGAGGTTGGCCGCCCACACCGCGTCGGCCGGGATCTGCGGACAGAACGCCTGCCCGGTACGCCGCGACGGGAAGACGATGAGCGTGGACTGCACGTGCTCGGGGTGATATTTCGTCAGGTGCTTCTGGTAGATCTGGTCGCCCTCCACCCCGTCCGGGAAGCGCTGCAGATAGGTGGGCCGGCCGTGCAGCGCCGTCATCAGCGGACCGCCGACGGCCACCGTGCGGTAGTAGTCGACGAGGTCGCGCTTGCGGCCGCCGTCCGCGCCCAGCTCGGGGAAGTAGATCTTGTCCGGGTTCGAGAGCTTCACCTCGACGCCGTCGACGTCGAGCATCTCCGGGGGCGGCTTGGCCATGTCAGGCTCCTTCGAGGACGTCGTACAGGTCGTAGGTGAGCGGCACTTCGAGCTGGTCGTACGTGCACGACTCCGGGTCCCGATCGGGGCGCCACCGCAGGAACTTCACCGTGTGCCGGAAGCGCGCCTTCTCCATCTGGTCGTAGGCCACCTCCACCACCAGCTCGGGCCGGATCGGGATCCACTCCCCCGACTCCGACGACCGCCAGCGGTTCACCTCGCCCTGCGCCACCGCGTCCGGGTCGAGTCGCATGGGTTCGAAAAGCTGTTGCAGCTCAACACGTTTGGCGTCGGAGAAGGCGCTCGATCCGCCGACCATGCGGACGTTGCCGTCGTCGCCGTACAGACCCAGCAGCATGGAACCCAGGCCGGTGCCGCTCTTGTGCACGCGGTAGCCGAGGACCACGCAGTCGGCGGTGCGCTTGTGCTTGACCTTCACCATCTCGCGCTTGCCCGGCACGTAGAGTCCGGCCAGCCGCTTGGCGACGACGCCGTCCAGGCCGGCGCCTTCGAACGCGGTGAACCAGTCCTGTGCCTCCTGCGGATCGGCGGTGACGCGACTGACCTGCAGCGTCGATCCCGGCCCGCCGCCGCCGACGGCGTCGAGCAGTCCCGCCCGACGGACCTCGAAGCCCTCGCCGGTCAGGTTGCGGTCGCCGAGTGCGAGCGCGTCGAACCCGATGAAGATCGCCGGGGTCTCCTGCGACAGCTTCGCCACCCGGGAGGCCGCCGGATGAATGCGCTGGGACAGCGAGTCCCAGTCCAGGCGGACCACGCCGCCGAAGCTCTTCGGCACGCACACCTCGCCGTCGACCACCACGCGTTCGGGCAACTCGGTGCGTGCCGCCTCGACCACTTCCGGGAAGTAGCGGGCGAGGTCCTTGCCGCCGCGCGAGGCGATCACCACCTCGTCGCCGTCGCGAAAGATCAAGCCGCGGAAGCCATCCCACTTCGGCTCGTACGACCACTCCGGCCCGCTGTCGGGCTGGGTCGGCACGGCGGCGACCGCCTTGGCCAGCATGGGGGCGACGGGCGGGTTCACCGGAAGGTCCACACCGTTCACGCTACCGCCGCGCGTCGACCCCGCGCACCGTTGTCTTCTTCAGCGCCGCGGTCAGCTGCGAACCTCGCTGCGGTCGCCCTCCCACACGATGTGGAAGTGGCCGGGCGCGTCGGTGCGCTCGTAGGTGTGCGAACCGAAGAAGTCGCGCAGCAACTGCACCAGCGCCGTCGGCAGCGAGCCGGTCATCAGCATCGCCTGGTGGTTGAGGGCGGCGGCCATCGCCGGGACCGGCACGCACGCGGCCATCGCGGCCGTGGTGACCGTGCTGAGGCTGGGCAGGCGCTCGATCAGCTCGGTGCGGAACGGCTCCAGCGCCAGGAACAACGTCGCCCCCGGATTGTCGGCGTAGGCCTTCGACAGCGCATCGAGGAACCGCGCGCGGATGATGCAGCCGGCCCGCCAGATGCGCACCACCTGCGAGAGCTCCACGTTCCAGCCGAACTCCTCGGAGGCGACCGCCAGCAGGGCCAGACCCTGCTGGTAGGCGACCGAACGCGCAGCGAGGTAGCCGTGTTCGACGACGTCCACCGGCACGTCGACCAGCGTCGTCGACACCGCATCGGGCTGCCAGACGGCGCGTTCGGCCGTGGCCGACGACGTCGACCGCGCGAACAGCGCTTCGGCGATGACGCTGACCGAGACCCCCTGCTCAGCGGCCGCGATCACCGTCCAGGCGCCGGTGCCCTTGCCCTTCGCGTGGTCGGACACCAACTCGATGAGTTCGGCGCCGGTCTGCGGATCGTCCTGCGCCAGCACCGTCGCGGCGCTCTCCAGCAGGTAGGAGCGGCCCTCGCCGGCGTTCCACGCGGCGAAGATCTCGCCCACCTCGCGGCCGCTGCGGCCACCGGCGCGCAGCACCGCGTACGACTCGGCGATCAGCTGCAGGTCGGCGTACTCGATGCCGTTGTGCACCATTTTGGTGAAGTGCCCGGACGCACCCGAACCGACCAGCGCGACGCACGGCTGGCCGTCGTCGGCGCGTGCCGCGATGGGCTCCAGCAGACCCTTGATGTCGGCCCAGACGCTCGGGTCGCCGCCGGCCATCATGGCCGGGCCGAGCAGCGCGCCCTGCTCGCCGCCGGAGACGCCCATGCCGATGAACCGGAGGCCGTCGGCCGCGCAGCCGGCGACCCGTCGCTGCGTGTCCGGGTAGTGCGAGTTGCCGCCGTCGATGATGATGTCGCCCTTGTCGAGCAGCGGCGTCAGGGAGGCCACGGCCGCGTCGACCGGAGCGCCCGCGGGCACCATCAGCAGAATCACGCGCGGCGACGACAGCCCGGCGACGAAGTCGGGCATGTCGGAGAAGCCGACCAGGTCCTCGCCCGGATGGGTCGCGATCAGCGTGTCGATCTTGGCCTGGTCCAGGTCGAAGACCGCCACCGAGCCCTCGACGTTCCGCGCCAGGTTCCGGGCCAGACTCGCACCCATCACCCCGGTGCCGACCACGCCGATGGGCGTGGCGCCGTCGCCTGTTTGCTGGGTCTGTCCGGTGGTGGACGAGGTCATGCCGTCTCCTGGAAGGTATCGCCGATGAGGCCTGCGGACATCGATGTCTCGATCCTAGGGGACCGCCCTCCGATGGTGACCCCACTCACCGGCCGGCGGGCGGCCGGTAGTCTCGAACGCCATGACTGCTGCCGGCCGCTTCGCCCCGTCCCCGTCGGGTGATCTGCACGTCGGCAACCTGCGGACCGCCCTGCTGGCCTGGCTGTTCGCCCGGTCCAGCGGACGCGACTTCCGGATCCGCATGGAAGACCTCGACCGCGTGAAAGCCGGTGCGACACAACGACAATTGGCCGACCTCGCCGCGCTCGGACTGGACTGGTCGCTGCCGGTGGTGGCGCAGTCGGACCGCCTCGCGACCTACCGAGCCACGGTCGATCGCCTGGCCGCCGCCGGCGAGACCTTCGAGTGCTTCTGCACGCGCCGGGAGGTCCTCGATGCGCCGTCGGCCCCGCACGCACCGCCGGGCGCCTACCCGGGAACCTGCCGGGACCTCACCGAGGCCGAACGCGTCGAACGCCGCCGGGACCGACCGGCCGCCATCCGATTGCGCGCCGCCGTCACCGGCTTCACCGTGCACGATCAGTTGCACGGCGGCTACACCGGCGACGTCGACGACTTCGTACTGCTCCGCGGCGACGGCACGCCCGCCTACAACCTGGCCGTGGTGGTCGACGACGCCGCCTTCGACATCGATCAGGTGGTCCGCGGCGACGATCTGCTGTCGTCGGCGCCCCGCCAGGCGTACCTCGCCCAGCGCCTCGGGCACGCGGTCCCCGAGTACGCGCACGTGCCGATGGTGCTGAACGACAAGGGCATTCGGCTGTCCAAGCGCGACGGCGCGATCACCCTCGCCCAGCTCGCCGAGCTCGGCTACGACGCGCCCCGCGTGGTGAGCATGATGGCGACGTCGCTGGGGATGGCTGCCCCGGACGAGCCGGTCACGGCCCGAGAGTTGTTGCGGCGCTTCGATCCCGAAGCCCTCCCCCGCACGCCCTGGACGTTCGTGGCCCCCGCTGCTTAGCGGGCGGCGGCGGTACCCGCGTAGTAGCGGGCGAGGAAGGCGTCGCGGTACTCGAAGTAGTTGCCCTCTTCGATGGCGCGACGGGCACGGTCGACCAGCGTCACCGTGAACGACAGATTGTGCAGGGTCGCCAGGGTGGGCCCGAGGCCCTCCTTCGCCTTGAACAGGTGGTGCAGGTAGGCCCGGGTGTACTGGGTGGAGTAGTTGTCCAGCTCGGCGTCGAGCGGCGAGAAGTCACTGCGGTAGCGGGCGTTGGTGACGTTGTACCGGCCGTCGAACGAGTAGATGGCGCCGTTGCGCGCCACCCTCGTCGGGGAGACGCAGTCGAAGGTGTCCGCGCCGTTCTCGATGGCGGTGAAGATGTCGTCGGGCTCGCTGATGCCCAGCAGGTGCCGCGGGGCGTCGTCGGGCAGCTCATCGGTGACCCAGCCGACGATGGTGCCGAGATTGGCCTTCTCCAGCGCACCGCCGATGCCGTAGCCGCCGAAGCCCTTGCCGCCGTTCTCGCGGTCGATCCGGCTGAGCTCGACGAGGTCCCGCGTGGCCTTGCGGCGCAGATCCTCGTACTGCGCACCCTGGACCACACCCCACAGCGCCTGCTGCGGCCGGTGCGAGCGTTCGGTGGACAGCCGGTTGTGTTCGGCGAGGCAGCGGATGGCCCACTGTCGGGTCCGTTCCAGCGACTCCTCCTGGTAGCCGCGGGTGTTCATCAGCGTGGTGAGCTCGTCGAAGGCGAAGATGATGTCGGCGCCCAGCTGGTGCTGGATCTGCATCGACACCTCCGGGGTGAAGCGGTGTCGCGAGCCGTCGAGGTGCGATTTGAAGGTGACTCCGTCGTCGTCGACGTTCGCCAGGCGTTCCTTGCCCTCCGCGATCGCGGTGTCGTCCTGCTTGCCCTCGACGTCCATCGAGATCACCTTCTTGAACCCGACGCCGAGGCTCATCACCTGGAAACCGCCGCTGTCGGTGTAGGTGGGCCCCGGCCAGTTCATGAAAGCGCCCAGGCCGCCGGCCTGGTCGACGATCTCCGGGCCCGGCTGCAGGTACAGGTGATAGGCATTGGCCAGCACCGCCTGCGCGCCGAGCGCGGCCACCGATTCGGGCAGCACCGTCTTGACCGTCGCCTTGGTGCCGACCGGCACGAAGGCCGGCGTCGCGATCTCGCCGTGCGGGGTGACGATGGTGCCGGTGCGCCCGGCCGTTCCGTCGAGGGTGGCGCGCCGGACGAATTCACTGGTGGTCACTCGGCCGATTCTCCCATAGCGTGGCAGGCATGAACGCGACGAACCTGACTCGTACGACGAAGCTGGCCGCGACCGCGCTCTTCGCGTGCGCCCTGGGCCTGACCCTGACGGCCTGCGGCGACGAGCAGCAGGCACCGACCGCCGACTCCGGCGTCGCGACTCCGCCCGCCGACCGCAGCGTGCCGGTGGTCGGCGGCCCCAGCAAGAAGGCGCCCTCGACCACCAGCACCGCCAAGGACGACTCCGAATGCGGTCGCGTCGGCGGCCCGGACGGCGCCCTGCACGTCCGCGTCGTCGCGGGCGACGTCTCGTGCGAGACCAGCATGTCGATCGCCAAGGAGTACAGCCCGCTCATCGCCACCGGCAAGGCGCAGACGGTGTCCGGCTGGGACTGCGGACCGTCGACCGTCGGCGGCGAACTGGCCCGCTGCACCCGCGACGATCAGGCCATCGCCTTCACGGTGCAGTAGCCGCCCCTTTCCCAGCGGTCGCTGGCATATAGCGGGGCACTTCAGGAAAAGGCGGGGAACTTCAGGAAAGGGCGTGCGCGACGCGTTCGAGCGCGGCCACGCGGCTGCCCTTGACCAGCACCGCGTCCCCTTCCACCAGGTCGCCGAGCGCGGCGACGGCGCCGGCGACGTCGGCCACGTGGGTCACCGCGTCGCCGTAGTGCGGCTCGTCCACCGCGATCACGGTGACGCCGAGGGCCTGGGCCTGCTCGGCGATCTCCCGGTGCGCGGCCGGGCCGTCGGCGCCCAGTTCGGCCATGGTGCCCAGCACCGCGAACCGGCGCCGGGCATCGAGCAGCGCCAACGACGACAGGGCGGCGGTCATCGACGTGGGGTTGGCGTTGTACGCATCGTTGATCACGATCACGCCGGCCGACGTGGTGGTCAGCTCCATCCGCAGTCCGGACAGCCGCGCCGCGCTGAGCCCGGCGGCGATCGCCTCCACCGACACCCCCATGCCGCCGCCCGCCGCGGCCGCGGCCAGCGCGTTCGGCACCTGGTGCTCGCCGCGGGCGCCCAGCGCGACGCGGGCCGAGCCCCACGGGGTCCGCAGATCGAAAGCGGCCCGCAGCTGGTCGTCGAGCACCACGTTCTCCGCGCGCACGTCGGCGCCGGCCGCGAGGCCGTAGGTCAGTACCCGCGCCTGCGTGCGGGCATCCATGGCGGCGACCACCTCGTGGTCGGCGTTGAGCACGGCCAGGCCGTCGGACGGGAGCGACTCCACCAGTTCGCCCTTGGCCTGAGCGACGTCGGCGAGTGAGCCGAACATCTCCAGGTGCACCGCCTCCACGCGGGTCAGCACGCCGACGGTCGGCGAAGCGATCTCGCAGAGCAGCTGGATGTGGCCCACCCCGCGGGCACCCATCTCCAGGACCACGGCCTCGGTGTCGTCGGGGGCACCCAGCAGCGTCAGCGGCAGTCCGAGTTCGTTGTTGAACGACTTCTCGCTGGCGGCGGTCGCATAGGTGGTCTCCAGGACACCGGCGAGCAGGTCCTTGGTGGAGGTCTTGCCGACCGAGCCGGTGACACCGACGACACGGTCCGGCACCTGGCGCCGCGCTTCGCGCCCCAGGTCGGCGAGCGCCACCGCGGTGTCGGCCACCTGCACGGCGGTCGCCGCGAGGCCCGGGTCCGGGGCGCGATCGGTCAGGTACGCGGTGGCTCCCGCGGCCACGGCGGCGGCGATGAAGTCGTGCCCGTCGCGGGCTGCGACGATCGGCACGAATAGCTGTCCGGGACCTGCGGCGCGGGAATCGATGCTGGCCGAATCGACGCGAACGTCCGGTCCGTGGAGGGTTCCGCCGGTGGCGGCGGCGATCTGACTGGCGAGAAGGTGCACGTCGGAAACGCTACTCGTCGCCACGTATCCTGGCACCCATGCCTACTCCCCTTTTGCGGCTGGTGGTCCTCTACGGCGGAGTCTCCGCCGAGCACGACGTCTCGCGGGTCACCGCGGCCCACGTCCTGGCCGCAGCCGATCGCAGCAAGTACACGCTGGTGCCCGTCGGCATCGCCAAGAACGGCAGCTGGCATCGCAACGACTTCGCTGCGGCCGCCCTCGAGGCCGGCGACGACCTCGGCAACAGTCTCCCGATCGACGGCCCCCTCGTCGACCCGGTCGCGGTCCTGACCGGCCCCGGCGAGCAGGAGACCGTGGTGCTGCCGCTGCTGCACGGCCCGCACGGCGAGGACGGCACCATCCAGGGCATGCTCGAGCTGTTCAAGGTCCCGTACGTGGGCTGCGGCGTGCTGTCGTCGGCGCTGTGCATGGACAAGGGCATGGCCAAGGAGGTCGCCGCCCGCGCCGACATCCCGCAGTGCCGCTGGATCACGCTCCGCAACGAGGTCGACGACCCCGCCGCGATCGCCGCGCGCGCCATCGACGAGCTCGGGCTGCCGCTGTTCGTGAAGCCCGCCAACATGGGCTCCTCGGTGGGCGTCTCGCGCGCCGCGTCGGCCGCCGAGCTCGACGCCGCCATCACCGAGGCGCTGCGCTACGACGACGTCGTGGTGATCGAAGAGTCGGTGACTGGCCGCGAGATCGAGGTCGGCGTGGTGGGCAACGGACTTCCGGAGACCACGGTGCCCGGCGAGATCGTGCCGGGCAGCGACTTCTACGACTACGAGGACAAGTACGTCACCGGCAGCGCCGAACTGGTGATTCCGGCCGCGGTGTCCGACGAGGCGGCCGCCGAGGTCCGCGAGCTGGCGGCCCGCGCGTTCACCGCCCTGCGCTGCACCGGCATGGCCCGCGTCGACTTCTTCTATGAGGAGCCCGGCCGCGGCTGGCTGCTGAACGAGGTGAACACGATCCCCGGCTTCACCCCGGCGTCGATGTTCCCGAAGATGTGGGAGGCCACCGGCGTCGCCTACCCCGACCTGATCGACCGGCTCGTCGAGTCCGCCCGCTCACTGCACCGCCGTCGCGCCCGGTTCTCCACCGAACACTGACCCAACAACGAGTGCGCGATGGACCCGTTCGAGAAGGCACCGTGGTCGGGTAAGAAACTCGCCAAGCTAGGCAAAGCACTCCTGGATGAGTCGCGACCGCCTGCAAGACGGCCCGTCGTACAGCGATGTCATGGAGTGGCATTCCGACCTGTGCGCCGATATTGCCGCAAGCACTTTCACCCATCCGTGGGAATCCCTGGCCACCGACGACTTCGATATCGCAGCCCGAGCGAAAACCTTTGACACACTGAAGCAGAAGCTCGTCCGCGAGGACTGGATGACCTTGAACCAAGTTCAGGACCTTGCGGGCGTACGCGTCGACGGCGACTTCTCGCTCAGGCAGCAGACCGCCTTCGCTCACGAAATCGTGCACCACTTTGCCGGAGCCGCAGGGAAGGTCAAGGACCTTCGCGAGTCGCCCCACAGCGGATATCGCGCCGTTCATGTCTGGCTACGCCTCCCCGCGGGCAGGGTCGAAGTTCAGATCCGCACCCGGGGGCAGAGCGCTTGGGCAAACGCCTACGAACAGCTCGCCGACACTGTGGGCCGCCAGATCCGGTATGGCGAGGATCACGAAGACCCATCCGTTCAAGAGATCGTCGAGTACCTCCACGCCGAGTCGGCATCGTTGGCGGCGCTGGAGAACGCCCTACAGGAACTCCTCGACATCGGCGACGGCGTCGATCGTGCGATGGAGCTCCACACCGACCGAGTTGCTACGAAGATCGCTGAGCTGGCCAACCGGATGGAAGATTTCCAGTGTAAGCTGGAGATCCAACCCCCAGCGACAAATGCAGAGGAGTGAAGCGTGCCGTCGTATGTGATCCAGTTCAACAGACGCACTCGCCAGCGTGCGATCCGTAGCTTCGCCACGTCGCGCGAGGCCATGGACTACCGCCTGATGCTGGAAGGCGAGCGCCAAGATTCTGACGTCGAGATCGCAGCCCTGACCAGCCGTTCCATCGAGAGCCTGCAGCGCACTCACGCTCGGTACTTCACGGGCGAGGACATTTCCGGCGCCGCTGCACCCTGCGCGTAATTCCGAACCAGCGAGCGACGCTTCCTTCGAATCAAGGTCTGCACCGGGTCTCCCGGGGCGGACCTGTTCACCTCGATCGACCCCGCAGACAGCGCTGCCGTCTGGTGCAGTTACCAGGTGACTGCACCAGACGGCAGAGTGCCGCCGAATGGTAAGCACGGTCCAACCCCGGGAATGGGGAAGGCCCCCATCTGCGCTGCAGATGGGGGCCTTGGCGGTGGCGGTGGGATTTGAACCCACGGTACGGGGTCACCGTACACAGCATTTCGAGTGCTGCACCTTCGGCCGCTCGGACACGCCACCGCGGAAGACTTTACCCGAGCACCACGGTGAGGCGAAATCGCCTGGTCAGGACTACTTTTGAGCCGAATCTCCGCCGGTGAGGCGGTCCTTCAGCTCGGTGGCCTTCTCGGTGGCGGTGTTGATGGCGCCCTGCACCTGCTCGTTGGCGAGCAGTTCGCTGAGCTTGTCCTGGGCAGTGTTGACCGCGCCCTGCACCTGCTCGTTCGACGCCAACTCGTTCAGCTTGGTCTTGGCGGTCTCGATCACCGAATGCACCTGCTCGGAATCGGCCAGCCCGGTGACCTTCTCGCGGGCGGTGTCGATGATCTCGTTGATCTTGTCCATCGGATCGGACATGGGGCTTCCCTTCGTCGGCGACTCACGCGCGAACCGCGCTGCTTGCCGGCGATCTTATCGTCAGTCCGACGTTCCCCGCCGAGCCGCGAAGAAATCCCTGACCAGATCGCCGCACTCGTCGGCGAGCACACCGCCGCGCACCTGCGGGCGGTGCAGCAGCCGCTGATCACGCAGCAGATCCCACAGGGAGCCCACCGCGCCCGTCTTGGGTTCCCACGCGCCGAAGACCACCGAGGAGATGCGGGCCAGTCCGATGGCACCGGCGCACATGGCGCACGGTTCCACCGTCACTGCGAGCGTGCAGCCCTCCAGCCTCCAGCCGTCGCCGTGGAGCTTCGCCGCGGCGCGCAGCGCGAGGATCTCGGCGTGCGCGGTGGGGTCGCCGTCGACCTCGCGTCGATTGGTGGCCCGGGCCAGTTCGCGGCCGTCCGGGCCGAACACCACGGCACCGATCGGGACGTCCTCGGCGGGCGTGTCCGCGGCGGCCGACAGCGCCGCCCGGATCTGCGTCAGCGCGGTCTCCGGCACCACCGGGTCAGATCCCGAGCGTGTCGAGCACCTGCGCCAGTTCGTCGCCGAAGCCCAGGCGCGCGGCGATCATGCCGAGCTGTTCGTCGGCGTACAGGTCGTTGTCGCCGACGATGATGCTCATGACACCGTCGGGCAGCCCGAGGTCGGCGAGCACCGCGAGGTCGCCCTCCTCCCACGGATCCACGTCGTCCACCTCGTCGGGGTCCAGGTCGGGCACATCCACGTGCAGCCGATCCAGCACGTCCTCGGCGACGTCGTAATCGAGGGCCGCGGTCGCGTCCGAGAGCAGCAGGCCGGCGCCGTTGGGCGCGGGGCGTACCACCACGAAGAACTCGTCGTCGACGTTCAAGAGCCCGAAAACCGCTCCGGCAGCGCGCAATTCGCGCAGCTGGAGTTCGGCGTCCTCGAGGCTGTCCAGCGCGCTGGAGTTCAGCGGGGTGACCTTCCAGCCGGCGTCCTCGCGGACCACCGCCACCGCATAGCCCTCGATATCGGGATCGGAAGCGTTCGTTCCAGCGGCAGCCATGCTGGCCACGGTAGCCGCTTTTGCACACTCTCCCAAGTCCGTTCGGTCCGCATGTGCCACGCTGATCAGGTGTCTTCTTCCACTGCGCGCCCGGTCTGCATTCTCGGTCTCGGACTGATCGGCGGTTCCCTGCTCCGCCGACTCGCCGACGACGGCCATCGCGCCTACGGATACAACCGATCGACGACGACGGTGACCGAGGCGACCGCCGCCGGATACGACGCCACCGGAGACCTGTCCGCCGTGCTGGCGCGCGCCGCCGACGAGGACGCGATCGTCGTGCTGGCCACCCCGGTGCCCGCGTTGGCGGCCATGGTCGCCGCCGTCGCCGAGCACGCGCCGTCGTGCCTGTTGACCGATGTCGTCAGCGTGAAGACCGAGGTGGCGGCCGTGGTGGCCGCCGGCCATCCGGGCGCCCGGTACGTCGGCGGCCATCCGATGGCGGGCACCGCGCATTCGGGGTGGGCGGCCACCCATTCGGATCTGTTCGTCGGCGCGATGTGGATGGTGTCCACGCCCGACGACGTCGATCCGACGGACTGGCGGGCCGTGGCGGAGCTGGCGCACCGGGCGGGCGCCGTGGTGGTGCCCGCCGCCGACGACGCGCACGACCGCGCCGTGGCTGCGATCTCGCACAACCCGCACCTCACCGCGGCCGTCACCGCCGCGGTGGGCGCCGGGGAGAGCGGTCTGGCGTTGCGCTTGGCCGCGGGCAGCTTCCGCGACGGCACCCGGGTGGCCGGGACCGCGCCGGAACTGCAGCGCGCCATGCTCGAGGGCAACGCGATGGCCCTGTTGAACACGCTCAACGAGACCATCGACCGCCTCGTCGCCGCGCGCGATCAGCTGCGCGACCACGGCAGCGTGGAGGTGCTGGTGGCCGACGGCCATCGGGCCCGTCGTCGTTACGAGGAGGTCGCCGCAGCGCAGGTGCCGATCACCGAGGTGACGATCGGCGCGGACGGCTGGGCCGCCGAACTGCGACGCCAAGCCCACCTGGGCCGCATCTGGCTGCCCGTCGACGGGAACTGAATCCCGTCCGGGTCAGAGTCGGTCGGCGATCCCGGAGAAGCTGGTGATCAGGCCGAACTCGTCGACCGCCATGTCCCACGATCCGCGCGCCGAGCTCATGGTGACCGCACCCTCGGCGGATCCGACCTGATCGAAGGTGTACGACTTCTCGATGAGGTCGACGCTGAACTCCGGCAGGCTCAGCTCCACCACCGGAACGTCGATCGCGGCCTGACCGCCGAGCAGGCCGTGGCGACGGATCACCGCGGACTTGAGGAACGGCGAGTGCCACAGGTCGACGGTGTCGGCGCCAGCGAAGTCGCTGCGCACGATGCTGTCCGGGGTCTGCACCATCCAGCGGCCGTCCATGTCACGGCTGATGTCGAGCGCGCTCTCCCCGCTCGCCTTGAGCATGCGGACCGAGAGCCGGCGCGTACTGCCGTTGTCGTTGGTGACGAGCTCGTACGACACCGAGAACGCCTCGTGGTCGTCGGTCGCCGCGCTGATGATCCGCCCGTAGGCGCGGATACGTCGGCCGCTGATGTTCATGCGGACCTGCTCCAGGCTGTCCGCGTACACCGCGCGCCACGTGTGCATGGCCTTGACGTCGTTCGACGATTCACGAGGAGACACGGCTCTACGGTAACCCCTATCCGCTCTCACACGTGAGCAGGCGAACGCTCGTCGACGCCTCGATCTGCTGGGTCGCCACTTCCTCGCCGTCGATCGTGATCCGGCACGACGCCGCTTCGCCCTCCGGGACGAGCAGCGTGATGCGCGCCTGACCGCCGTAGGTGACTGTGGACTGGACCCACGGCCCGCCGGGCGCGTCGCCCACCGTCACCCGTCCGCGGCTGAGGAACACCACCGCGGTGGGCGACTCCGTGGTCACCTCGTACACGGTCGGCGCCGTCGCTCCGGGCGCGCCGGGTGTGGTCCGCCGCGGCGCGCTCGGCGCGTTCGGGTCGGCGGAGGGCCCGGGATCTTCGAGGTCGTCGAGGTAGGGGTCGTCGAGCGGCTGGGTCGCCGGCGGCGCCGAACGCTCCGCGAACTGGTTGTCGTCGTCGCGGGAGAAGAACGTGAGCGCGGCGGCCACGGCCAGGACGAAGACCAGCACCGCGGCGAGCCCGCCGAGCATGCGCTTCTTCGGGTCCTGCGGCGGCTTCGGCGGGCTCGCCATCGGAGTCGGCGGCTCCACCGGCGGCGGGGTGACGGGCGGCGCCGCGGCCGGGGTGGGCGGCTGGTACTGGTATTGCGGCGCGCCGTCGGCGGTGAAGCCGAGCGGCGGGTAGCTCTGCCCCCTCGCGACCGGCTGCCGATACGGCGGCGCGGTCCGCGGAGCACGGGATGGCCGGGTCATGGCTCCCATTGTGCCGGTCGAGGGAAAGTCGAACGCGCACCCACCGCGAGATCTCGCCGCGACGCGATTCATTTCGGGCGGGTAAACGGTGGGCCGAACGGCGGACATGAAGAAGGCCCCTCACCTTTGTGCTGGTGAGGGGCCTTTCTCAGTGCGCCCGTAGGGATTCGAACCCCAAACCTTCTGATCCGTAGTCAGATGCTCTATCCGTTGAGCTACGGGCGCGTATACGCAGAACGAGTGTACTAGGTAAACCAGTTCTAACGCTATTCGGTTGTCCGGGCTAGCCCGGTCAGCGGAGACGAGAGGATTTGAACCTCCGGTCCCTTTTTCAAGAGACAACTCATTAGCAGTGAGTCCCATTCGGCCGCTCTGGCACGTCTCCTGGTCTCAAGCCCTTCCGGACTCGCTCGCCTTGCAAGACACTACACACGGCCCCGACGCAGAGGCAAATCGCCTGGACCCGACGTGAATCGGCGCGGTTCCACGGCCTACATTCAATACTTGTGACGCTGCGCATCCGCCCCGATCTCGACTCGCTGCCCGCCTACGTGCCGGGCAAGACCTTCCCCGGAGCTCTGAAGCTCGCGAGTAACGAGGTGACCGAGCCACCCCTGCCCGCCGTGGTGGAGGCCATCACCGCCGCGGCCACCGGGATCAACCGCTACCCGGACAACGGTGCGGTGGCGCTCACCGAGGCACTGGCGGTGAAGTTGGGGGTCACGACGGCCGAGATCCAGACCGGCGACGGCTCGGTGACGCTCTGCCAGAACCTGATCACCATCACCAGCGGGCCGGGCGACGAGGTGCTGTTCGGCTGGCGCAGCTTCGAGACCTATCCGTTGGCCACCCGGGTGGCCGGCGCGACGCCGGTGCAGGTCCCGTTGACCGGCGACGCCGTCTACGACCTCGAGGCGATGGCCACGGCGATCACCGATCGCACCCGCCTGATCTTCGTGTGCAACCCGAACAACCCGACGGGCACCATCGTGTCGGCGGAAGCGCTGCGGACCTTCCTGGAGCGTGTACCGAGCGATCTCATCGTCGCCCTCGACGAGGCCTACATCGAGTACGTGCGCCCCGATGCGGCGCACGCCGTCGACGCTCTGGCCCTGCGCCGCGAGTTCCCCAATCTGGTGGTGCTGCGCACCTTCTCGAAGGCGTACGGCTTGGCCGGACTACGCGTCGGTTATGCCGTCGCCGACCCCGCAGTGGTGGCCGCCCTCAGCAAGGTGCACGTGCCGTTCTCGGTCAACAGCCTCGCGCAGGCGGCCGCGATCGCCGCGCTCGGCGCCCAAGACCAGTTGCTGGCCCGCACCGACGCGGTGACCGTCGAACGCGATCGCGTGAGCGACGAACTGCGCGCACTCGGGTACCCGGTGAGCGATTCTCAGGCCAATTTCGTCTGGCTGGCGTTGGGCGACGACGCCGCGGCGTTCGCGACCGCGGCCATCGAGGCCGGCCTGGTGGTGCGCCCGTTCGCCGGCGAAGGCGTCCGGGTCACCATCACGGTGCCCGCGGAGAACGACGTCTTCCTGTCGTTCGCGCGGTCCTGGAAGTCCTGATCAGGAGATGGCCGGACCCAGCGTCGCCCAGGCGTTGGGCAGGTCGCGCTTCCAGTAATCCCAGCTGTGGGTGCCGATCAGGCGGAAGCCGGGCGTGAAGTTGATGCCCTCGGACGACAGCTTGGCGGCGAACTGCAGCGAGCAGCGGTAGGCGCCCACCTCGAGCGCCGAACCGGCGGCGATCTGCGCGTCGGCCGGCCCCTCCTTCGGGTCCCGCTTCGCGGTGAGATCCAGCGGTCCGACGGCGCCGGAACCAGCGCTGAGGAACAGGGCCTTGCCGCGGAGGGCTTCCAGTCGCAGCGACGGGTCGTGCGCCTTCCACTGCTTGCTGCCGGTGCGGCCCCACATGTTGTCGGCGTTGCCGCCGCCCTTGGCGACGGTGGTCCGCACGTACGCCTCGTTGGCCGGCTCGGACACCGGCGGGCAACCGCTCAGCGAGGCGACGCCGCGGTACAGCTCGGGGTGCCGGGAAGCCAGCGCGAACGCGGACTGACCGCCCATCGACAGGCCCATGACCGCGTTGCGGCCGTTGGAGCCGAACTGCGCGGCGATCACCTTGGGCAGTTCTTCGGTCAGGAAGGTCTCCCACTGCGGCTTCCCGAGCTCGCCGTCCTTGCGAATCCAGTTGGTATAGAAGGAGCCCGCGCCACCGGCCGGGAGCACGACGTTCACGTTGCGGCCGGCGAAGAACTCGCCCGCCCCGCCCTTGGTGATCCAGTCGCTGACCTTCTCACCGGCGTCGGCGCCGTCGAGCATGTAGAGGGTGCCGCGGGGGGCCGCGCCGCCCGGCGACAGCACGGTGACCGGCACGGTGCCGTTCATGGCTTCGCTCTTGATTTCGAGATCGGTGCGGTGCATGCCGCGCTGCTTCTTCTCCACCACGTGCGCCCCGCTCGGTGCCGCCTTGGCCGGCGCGACCGCGATCATCGGGGCCAGCAGGGCAGCCGTGGTGAAGGCGGTCAGGGCGAATCTACGAGACGGCTTGCGCATGGTCGCCAAAGATACCGTCCGCAAGTATCGGCGGGGTAAACCGAGACTTATCTCTCCCTGAGAATCGTCGATCCGACGGGGCATAAACTGCGCCCATGACCGACACCGCCTCGCAGTTCGCCTTCGTCGCCCACATCCCCGTGCGCTGGTCGGACGCCGATGCCTTCGGCCACATCAATCACGCCCGCATGGTGACGCTGATGGAGGAAGCACGCATCCAGTGGCTGCTGAGCGCCGGTGAGGAGTACGCGCCGCTGATCAAGAGCGCGATGATCGTGCACGTGGAGATCCGCTATCAGGCGCAGCTCCGGCATCACGACAGCCCGCTGTCGATCGGCATGTGGATCAAGGGACATCGGTCCGTCGACTTCACCATCGGTTACGAGATCCGCGGCGCCGAAGCCGCGCTCGACTCGCGTCCGGCCTGCGTGGCCAGCACGCAGATGGCGGTGGTCGACATCGAGGCGCACACCTTGCGGCGGCTCACCGACGTGGAGAAGGGCTACCTCAAGAGCTGGGGTCGCCCCGAAGCCTGAACGCCCCGGGGGGCCGACCGCGGCTACGACGGGCCGGGTTCGTAGCGTTCGGGCAGTTCCATCGGCGCCTGGTGCGGCGCGATGCGGGCGATGTTGCCCTGCAGCACGTCCCGGTAGATGCGCAGCTGTTCCTCGCCGGCGCGCACCTGCTCGGAGAGGCGACGGGTGTTGTCGGCCGAGAGTTCGCGGTCGCCGGAGCGCGCGACGAGATGATCGATGCGGGCGTCGAGGGTCGACGTCCGGTCGTACTCGTCGAGGATCCGCAGTTCCGCGGAGGCCGATTCCACGGTCTGCGCGATCTCGACGAGCGCCTGCACGCGGGAGAGCAATTCGGTCCACACCGGGCGCAGCGCGGCCTCGCGCTGATCCAGGTGCTCGACGAAACCCTGGTCGTAGCCGCCGCTGGCCCGCGCCTGATCCAGATCGACGCGCAGGGTGCGCAGCGTGACGACGTCGGCGGCGATCTCGGCCAGTTCGGCGTGCAGGTTCACGGCCGAGCGCTGGAGTTCGAAGAAGTCCGACCGCCATGCCGGACTGTGTTGAATGCGGTCGTAGAAGTGGCCGGCGACGAACTGCAAGGCTTCGTAGCCATCGCTGAAGTCGGCACCGCCACGGCCGGACGGCGCCGGCTTCCCGTCGCTGCCGAGGGCTTCGTTGATCCACTCCTCCACGTTCTGCGCGGCGTTGCGACCGGCGAGGGAGCCGACGAAACCGGCGATCCGATCCACGGCGGCGCTCCCGGCCCGGCGCACGCCGCCGCCGACCGGCAGGTTGGCGACCGGGGTGTAGAGCACACCGGTGAAGAGCTTTTCGCGCTCGTCGATCTCCAGGTAGAGGTTCTCGCGCCGTTCACGACGAATGGCTCGGGTGCTGGTGGCGAAGACGCCCTTGCCGCCGACCACCACGCGGCGCGCGTCCTCGCGCCGACGAGTCATGCCGGAAAGCCGAGTGCGCAGGACGGTCGCCACCACGTTCGGGATCATCCCGGTGGCGAGCTGCTGTTCGAGGTGCAGGATCGCGTGCTGCAGTCGTCGCAGTTCGCCGTACGACCCGGTCAGCCGCGGCAGCGGGAGGCCCATCGACATCCGACGCACCACCAGGGCGCGCCCACCGGGCGAGAGGTGCCCCGAGGCGATCAGGAGGGCGGCGTCGTCGGACAGCGGCGGCGGATCCCCCGGCAACCGCGCTTCTTGCGCCCATCGCCGCAGATCGGCCATGGTCACGGGCACGCTTGCAGAGTTCATGGAGTCATCCTACCGACGCATCCGACGCGGCACCGATGCGCGAGTTTCGGCTGACGGCCCTGAAGCCGACTGGTTGGCCCACTGCGATCGGATTTCCAAGCTTTAGGCGGGAGCCGTGCACGCAACACTCGGTTCTGGGGTCCCGCGCACTGCGGACCCCAGTTCGACAGAACAACGACTAGCAGCCCTCGGCGAAGTCCGCCCAGCCCTGGCTCCAGCCACGCTCGTACGCCGCCGCAATGCCTGCGACGCGCTCGTCGGTAAAAGCCTCACGAAGCTCGGACAGATCAAGGACGAGCCACTTCAAACCGTCCTCGCCCACGGTCGCCTCGCCACTAGCGAGCCGGACGCGCGCCTCCGCGAAGTCTGCGGAACGTCCTCGCGAAGCCGCCAAGTCCTCCTCCGGCCTCAGTCGTGCCAGCACCTCGCTCGGTGTCGGCAGAACCGGCTGCGGCGCGCGCCCCGGAGGCACAGGGCCACCGCGAAGGAGCCCTGCGATCGCCTCGTTGACCTCGTCGACAGTCACTGGTCTATGCATGCTGACCTCTCTGCTCACGGGGCCACCAACCCTAGTCGTCTCCGTCCGCCCGCCGACTCGTGATACGAACGAAGACGCACTCAAAAGCCTTCCAAAGGATAGAGACATGAGTTCCGTCTAATGCACGGCCTCGGGATTCGTGCGCCGATCTCACAAGCGGGCCCGGGCGCGGGCGTCGGGGGTGGCCACCAGCAGGTGCAGCAACCACGCGATCGGCGTCGCGACCGCCACCGTGGTCAGGAACGCCAGTGCGGTGGAGCCGGTGAAGATCGGATAGTCGAGCCAGCCCATCACGAACTCCAGCACGATCACGTGGACCAGGAAGAACTCGTAGGAGATCTCGCCGAACCACACCACCGGACGCGACCCGAGCAGTCGTCGCCAGGGGTCGGGGGCGTCGTCGGACCCGAGCCCGACGGCCAGCGGTCCGATCAGCCCCAAGGCGACCACGAGATAGAGGAAGTGTTTGACGATGGTCTGTCCGGCCTCGTCGGGGATGATGGTCGGCCCGCCGGCGAACGCGCCCGCCGAGACAAGGAAGGCCCCAACAGCGATCGGCACCGACACCCGCCAGTCCCACCGGCGCACCAGCTCCACCAACACCGCCAGGGCCATTCCGCCGACGAACCAGCTCGCGAAGGCGGGCGGCCACAGCCGCGCGGTCGGATCGGCGTCGGGCATGCCGTGCACCGCGATGGTCCACACCGGCGAGATCAGGGCGAGCACGCCGAGGCTCACGAGAAGCAGGTCCGGGCGCCAACGACGCTTGCAGACCAGCACGGCGATCGGCCAGGCCACCAGCGGCAGCACCACGTAGAAGGCCATCTCGGCGGCCATGCTCCACATCTGGCTCAGCCCGGTCCGCAGGTGCCCGAAGCCGTAGACCTGCGTGAAGGTCATGTTGCGGAGAAAGCTCCCCCAACCATGCCCCGTTTGGCCGGGGTCTTCGCGCACAAGGAAGATCAGGTACACCGCGATCACGGTGATCCAGTACGCGGGCACCACTCGACGGAAGCGGTGCCAGGCGTATCGACTCGTCGACGGCAGCACCGCGTCGCCCGATACCCGAGCCCGTCCCGCTGACTGCGTAGGTCCCGTCGGCTGAGCTCGTCGAAGCCCCCGCACCCACGGCCGGAACAGCAGGAAGCCCGACAGCACGAAGAAGATCGCGACCCCGATCTCGAACCGTGCGAAGAAGCGGCCCTCGAGGTCGTCGGTGTAGCGCCCGGTCCAGAACGCGGCGTGGGTCAGACAGACCGCCAGGGCCGCCAACGCACGGATCCCGGTCAACGGTGCCGAGCGCGAGGACTTCACTGCCCCATCATGACGCAGTCATGCCGGGGCTACACATCCAAGGCCGGTGCCGGCCATTACCGACGACAGTGCCGCCCTTTGCCAATCGCGAAGGGCGGCACGACGCCCGTGGATGACGGCGACTCGGTGGACGCCTCACCTGGCCTGCGGTCGGTGCGTCAATACCAGACTTTTCGACCGCCGACCGGCCGACCGATCGCGCCCGCGATCCACAGCACCGCTCCGATGACGACGAGCGCGACGCCGATGTAGGTCAAGATCGCGAGCGAGAAGAGCCAGCCCAGGATCAGAAGTATCACTCCGAGAAGGATCATTTCGCTTTCCTTTCACTGCGGCCCACGGCCGATTGGGGTCATTCGCTCGGTTGCGGAATCTGGACGTTGCAGTCGTCGACCTTCGGGTTGACGCCTGCATAGTTCAGTGGTCCGGAGACGATCGTCAGCGCGATCGTTCCCGCAGTCGCGCAGGTCGCGTCCGACTCCTTGAAGTAGTCGCGCTGTACGGCCGCGACCACACCGATCACGAGCCAAATCAGAACGAGCACGCCGATGATTCCGCTACTGCGCCGCCGCATGGTCATCGCCACCTTCCGGTTCCTCACCTATGTGAGTCTCCGGAGTACCCGTCCCGGGGTAGGGCTAAACATGGGTCGGGTCGCGGGAGTTTCGACAAGCTCAACCCGCGAAGAAGCGCTCAACCAGCGAAGTGCGTCAGCGGCCGGTGCGGCGTCGACCTTTCGAGGGCTGCGAGCGGCCGGACGACTTGCCGCCCTTCGCCGGGCGCGGGGGCACTTTGCCGGAGGCCTCCAACGACGCACGCCGGGCCGCGGCCTTCTCCTTGGCCGAGCGCTTGGGCGCGGGTTCGCTCTGACCGCGCGACGAACCGGGCCGACGACCGCGGACGACGCCGATGAACTCCTCCACCAGTTCCGGGGTCGGTGCGTCGCCCGCTGCGGCGACCCACAGCAGTCCGACGGAGGCCGCCGGGCCGTCGGCGAGTGGGCGGTAGGTCAGGTCACGCCGATGGTGAAGCCGCGCCAGCGACATGGGCACCACCAGCACGCCCAGCCCGGCGGCCACCAACTCCACGGCGGCCGCGGTGGTCTCCGGGCGGTGTTCGATCACGGTGCCGGGGTTGCCGGTCCAGCCGAGGACGTCGTCGTCGGGCAGCAGGTACTGCTCGCCCGCCAGATCCGCGGCCGCCACCTCGTCGACCGCGGTGAACACGTGATCCTTGGGCACCACTGCGACGGGCACCTCGTCGTACAACCGGATCACCGACAGTCCGTCCACATCGCCGACGTCGGGGCGGGCCAATGCCGCGTCGACCAGACCTGCGCGCAACCGCCGGGCCACGTCGGCCGCCGGGCAGTCCACCAGCTCGACGGCGACGCCGGGTCGACGTTCCTCGAACACCCGCACCCACTTGGCCGGCATCACGCCGGGCACATACGCGAGCCGGAAGACCTGCGCGCTCTCTTCTGCCGTCACCGGCCTACCGTCCCGCCTGCTCCGCCCGGCCCGATTCGGCCAGGTCGCACCACGATTATTGCCGAGGTCACACTCTGAATGCAGAATCGAAGGTATAGCTCAAGGTCGAGTTGAACCGAATCGCCCGCGCAGGTCGCTGCGGGCCGCAACCGGAGGCGCCATGGCAGAAGCCGCGATGTCGCACATCCGCCGTGCTTACGAACAGCTCCTCACCTCCGGCCAGCCGCCGGCCGAAGCCGTTCGCACCATGGTGGCCGACTCGTGGCTTCGCTCCGTGCAACGCGGCATCGACCCCGTCGATGCCGAGCCGACCGCCTCCATACTCACCCCCACCGACTTCGAGGAGTACCGCAAGGCGCATCGCCTCACCGCGATCCGCGAACTGGTGCAGTCCCTGATGCTCGACGACATCGCCGACTCCGGCGTGGTGGTGGCCCTCGCCGACCGCGAGGGACGGCTGCTCTGGATCGAGGGCGACAGCACCGCACGCGATCGCGCCGCCGCCATCAACTTCGTCGAAGGCTCGCTGTGGAGCGAGGACACGGTCGGCACCAACGCCCCCGGCCTGGCCCTGTCGTTGGGCCGCGGCGTGCAGATCCTCGGCCCGGAACACTTCGCCAGCTCGGTGCAGGACTGGAACTGCGCCGCCGCCCCCGTGCACGACCCGCTGACCGGCGAACTCCTCGGCGTGATTGACGTGACCGGCGGCTCCGCGGCCGCCGCTCCGTTCGCACTCGCGGCGGTGCGGTCGGTGGTGGCCGCCGTGGAACGCGAGCTGCGGTTCGCCGGACGGCCCACCCTGCCGAACGGTGCCGTCGACCTGGCCCGAGCAGCCGTGCGCCCGTCCACGACCACCGTCGTCCCCGAGACGGCCGGCAACCGACTCACCGTGCTCACCGCCCCCAGCTGGACCCCGGCGACCGGGCTCACTGCGCCCCTCTCGCCGCGACACGCGGAGATCCTGCTGCTGCTCAGCACCCATCCGGAAGGCCTGGGCACCGAGCAACTGGCCATGCTGCTATCCGACGACGACCTCGGCGCGGTGACCGTGCGCGCGGAGATCTCCCGCCTGCGGCGCGACCTCGGCGACCTGATCGCCGCCCGTCCCTACCGGCTCACCGTCGACCTGCAGTCCGACTACGGCACCGTCCGCGAACTTCTCGCCCGCGGTGCACTCGCCGAGGCGATCACCGCCCTCGGCCGCGGCGGGCTGCTGGCCGAGTCGACGGCGCCCGGCGTCGTCGAACTCTTCGAAGACCTGCGCGAAGACCTCCGCTCGCGCGTGGTGGCCACCGGCGATCCGGCGGTGCTGACGGCGTGGACGTCGTCGCCGCACGGCCGCGACGACACCGAGGCCTGGCGAGCCCTGGCGCAGGCCCTCCCGGCGGGCGGTGCCGAACGGGCCGTGGCGACCGGCCGTTTGCGACTATTGGATCGTCGTCTGGGACTCGGCTGACCCGGAGCGTCGTTGCAGGTGGGAGCCTAGTCACCACGGTTGCAACGTGACTGCAACCACGTAGCATCTACTGTGTGTTCCAGATCACCAACCGCAGGTGACTTGATCGCCAAGCCACCCCACGCACAAAGGAGTTCGCGATGACTGTTTTCGCCAAGCCCGGTACCGACGGCTCGCTGATGAGCTACCAGTCCCGCTACGACAATTTCATCGGCGGAGCGTGGGTCCCGCCAGTCAAGGGCCAGTATTTTGAGAACCCGTCGCCCATCGACGGCAAGGTCTTCTGCGAGGTGGCCCGCTCCACCGCTGAGGACATCGACCTGGCTCTGGACGCCGCGCACGCCGCCGCTCCCGCCTGGGGCAAGACCACCGTCGCCGCCCGCGCCCAGGTCCTGAACAAGATCGCCGACACCATGGAGGCGAACCTGGAGGCCATCGCGGTGGCTGAGAGCTGGGAGAACGGCAAGGCGGTCCGCGAGACCCTGGCCGCCGACATCCCGCTGGCCATCGACCACTTCCGCTACTTCGCCGGCGTGATCCGCGCGCAGGAAGGCGGCATCTCCGAGATCGACAACGACACCGTCGCGTACCACTTCCAGGAGCCGCTGGGCGTCGTCGGCCAGATCATCCCCTGGAACTTCCCGATCCTGATGGCCGTCTGGAAGCTGGCCCCGGCGCTGGCCGCGGGCAACTGCGTGGTCCTCAAGCCGGCCGAGCAGACCCCGGCGTCGATCCTTTACCTGATGAGCCTGCTCACCGACGTCCTCCCGGCCGGCGTGATCAACGTGGTCAACGGCTTCGGTGTCGAGGCCGGCAAGCCGCTGGCCTCCAGCAACCGGATCCGCAAGATCGCCTTCACCGGTGAGACCACCACCGGTCGCCTGATCTCGCAGTACGCCTCCGAGAACCTGATCCCGGTGACCCTGGAGTTGGGCGGCAAGAGCCCGAACATGTTCTTCGACGACGTGATGAGCGCCGAGGACGGCTTCCTCGAGCGCGCCCTCGAAGGCTTCGCGATGTTCGCCCTCAACCAGGGCGAGGTCTGCACCTGCCCGAGTCGCGCCCTGATTCAGGAAGGCATCTACGACGCGTTCCTGGAGAAGGCTGTCGACCGCGTCTCCAAGATCAAGATGGGCAACCCCCTCGACACCGAGACCATGATGGGTGCCCAGGCGTCGAACGATCAGTACGAAAAGATCCAGTCGTACCTGACCATCGGTCGCGACGAGGGCGCCGAGGTGCTCATCGGCGGCGAGGCCGCAGATCTCGGCGGCGACCTGTCGGGCGGCTACTACATCAAGCCGACCGTCTTCCGCGGCAACAACGACATGCGGATCTTCCAGGAGGAGATCTTCGGTCCGGTGCTCGCGGTGACCAGCTTCCGCGACTACGAGGACGGCATCCGGATCGCCAACGACACCCTGTACGGCCTCGGCGCCGGCGTGTGGAGCCGTAACGGTACCGTCGCCTACCGCGCCGGCCGCGACATCCAGGCCGGTCGTGTGTGGACCAACACCTACCACGACTACCCGGCGCACGCGGCCTTCGGTGGCTACAAGCAGTCCGGTATCGGCCGCGAGAACCACCTGATGATGCTCTCGCACTACCAGCAGACCAAGGCCCTCCTGGTCGGCTACTCGGGTCAGCCGAAGGGCTTCTTCTAAGCCTTCCGCTTCACCCCCCTCTGCGCCCCGCGGTGCAGTCCCCAGCAACGCGCCCCGGAGGTGGTTACCTCCGGGGCGCGTTATCCATTTTTGCGAGCGAATCGAATGAGTGAAGCGAGAGGGAGATCGACGATGAGCGAGAACTCTGCACCCGACCGGGTGGTGGCCACCGAAGCGGCCACGGAGCTGTTGACCAAGCTCACCGAGTTGCACGGCGGGCTGATGATGCATCAGTCGGGCGGCTGTTGCGACGGTTCTGCCCCGATGTGTTACCCGGTGGGCGAATACCGCATCGGCCAGCGCGACGTGCTCGTCGGCGAACTGGACCTGCCCGATCCGCTGCCGACGGTGCGCGTGTGGATCAACGGCGACCAGTTCGAGCTGTGGAAGCACACCCAGCTGATCCTCGACGTGGTGCCCGGCCGCGGCGCCGGCTTCTCGCTGGAAGCGCCCGAGGGGGTCCGGTTCCTGTCTCGGTCGCGGGCGTTCTCCGACGACGAGAACACGGCGCTCGCCGCCGATCCGCCGCGTACCGGCGCCGACCTGGCGGTGTGATCCGCTAGCGCCCCGTGTTCTACTCCCCGAGCAGGGGGAAGGTCCAGGTCCCGTCGGTGACCTCCGGCCGAGGGCGGTACAGCCGGATCAGGTAGTTCCAGCCCTCGGTCACCGGGATGGCGTTGGGCACGTCGGCCGGGTAGTCGCCGAACCGGACGGTGACGCTGCCGTCGTCGTTGCGGACGCCGGTGATGTTGTTGACCGTGTACGCGCCGCGCTCGTTCGGCTCGAAGAAGCCCTCGGAGTTGTAGACCGAGATCGACCAGAAGCCGTCGACCGGGACGTCGGCGCCGACGGTCAGCTCGTACTTGCCGTGCGGCAGGCGGGGATCGACGCCGACGTAGACGGCCTCGCTCACCGGCAGACCGCCCCAGCCGGCGGCGGTGCCGATGAGGTGGCG
Organism: Gordonia alkaliphila; assembly: GCF_039542465.1. Taxonomy (NCBI): domain Bacteria; kingdom Bacillati; phylum Actinomycetota; class Actinomycetes; order Mycobacteriales; family Gordoniaceae; genus Gordonia; species Gordonia alkaliphila. Next base: position 131,877 of record NZ_BAABIE010000003.1, read on the forward strand.
GATCGGATCCACCTGGTCGCGGGTGCCGAACGCCCCGTCGAAATTGGTCATGTTGCGGGCCAGATCCAGCAGCGAGCGACGGGTCTCGTCGAGGGTCTGCGTGTCGTAGTCGGGCAGTTCGAACGGGACCGACGACCCCGCCGTCACCGCGAGCTGATCCTGCAACGCCGCCACCGCGGCGAGGTCGGCCGGATCGGCCGGGTCCACCAGGATGCGCACCGCCAGCGCCACGTACCGGGTGTCGAACCGCTCCTGGGTCAGCTCGTAGGTCCCGGCGTCGTGGAAGATCTCGTTGATGAAGTGGTCCTCGTTGACCACCATCGCCGACAGGTACCGCTCGCCGTGCTCGGGAAGGGTCAGCGTCGCGCCTTCGCTGAGGTCGACGGCGGCGAAGCTGTACAGCGTGTCGCGGTTGAGGCGGATCACCAGCTGGTGTGCGATGTCGGCGGGCTCGCGTTCATGGTTGAACCGGTTCACACCTCCCGACTTGCGCTGCAAATCGGCCAGCATGCGACCGGTCTCGGCGCGCACGAAATTGTCGACGTTCACACGAATGCTCATGGTCAGATCTTGGCACGACGCCGAACCCGCGACTACTGACTTCGACGTCAGTAGTCGGCGGCCGGATCGACGACGGACAGCAACGCCGCACCCGCGATGAATCGTCGGACGTTCTCGGCGAGCCACGGCGCCATCTCCCGGGTCAGCCCCGGCGCCGGATTGGCGATGTGCGGGGTGAGGATCAGGTTGGGATAGCCGTACAGCGGATCGTCGGCGGCGGGCGGCTCCGGATCGGTCACGTCGAGCGCCGCCCCGGCGATGGTGCCCGCGCGCAGGGCCCGCCCGAGCGCGTCTTGATCGATCAGCGGACCGCGCGCCACGTTCACCACCCAGCTGTGCGGTTTCAGCAGGGCCAGCGTGCGGTCGTTGAGGAGGTGGCGGGTAGCCGCGGTCGACGGCGCTGCCAGCACCACGTGGTCGGTCTCGGCCAGGACCTGCTCGGTGTGCTCGGCGGAGACGGTGCGGTCGGCGCCGTCGACCGGACGGCCGGAGCGGTTCACCGCGATCACCGTCGCACCGCAGGCCCGCAGTCGTGGGGCTAGTTCCCGGCCGATTCCGCCCGCGCCGATGATCGCCACCGTCGCGCCGCGCAGGGTGCGCACGGCGGGCGGGATCACGTCGTCGTTCCAGCCCAGCAGGACACTGGTATCGATCTGCCGCAGACCCGCGAGCAGCAGCGCGAGCGCGTGTTCGGCGCAGCCCGCGGCGTAGAAACCGGAGGCGTTGGTCCAGCGGCGCCGGTCGTCGAGCACGCCCGCGTCCTTGAAGCCTTCGATCCCGGCGGTCTTGAGGGCCACCCACTCGATCGTGTCGTCGAGCGTCGGGAAGTCGGCCGGCGACCCGATCCACACGAGAGCACGCGCCGCATGCAACGGCACGACGACGACGCCGCCCGCTTCGACCGCGGCGACGAGATGCCGATCCTGGTCGGGCTCGATCGCGACGGGCAGTGAGACGGAGGCGTCAGAGCTCATGGCTCAGGTGTACGCGAGAAGTCAGCCGACCAGCAACGCTCCGGCCAGACCCAGGCCGACGACCCAGGTGGTGCCGATCGCGCCGAGCACGAACGGGCGGGGTCCGACGGCGCGCAGCGCGCTGATTCGGACACCGGTGCCGAGGGCGAACATCGCTGCGCTCAGCAGGGCCACCTGGACGTAGCCGGCCACCTGCAGCACGCCGTCGGGCACCACGCCCACCGAGCGCAGGGTGACGCAGGCGAGGAAGCCGAGAACGAACACCGGCACCAGCGGCGGGCGCTTGCCTGCCGGGGCGTGGCGCCGCTGACGCAGGCTGATCACGGTCATCACCGGGGCGAGCATGAGGACGCGGCCGAGCTTGACCACCACCGCGACCGCCAGCGCGCCCGAGCCGATCATGCCGCCGGCCGCCACCACCTGGGCGACCTCGTGCACGGACGCGCCGACCCAGATGCCGCCGATCTCCGGCCCGAGGGACAGGAAGTGCACGGCCAGCGGAAGCAGGCCGAGGAGCATGGTGCCGAAGACCACGACGGTGCCGATCGCGGTGGCGCCGTCCTCGTCATCGGCGTCGATCACCCCGTCGACGGCGGCCACCGCCGCCGCACCGCAGATCGAGGTGCCGCACGCGATGAGCAGTCGTTGCGCGGGGCTCAGGCCCAGCTTGGCGCCCACCCACAGCATGCCGCCGATACCGAAGACCACCACGCAGACGATCACCGCGATCACGCCGGCACCGAGGCCGAGGATGTCGCCGAAGAGCAACTGGAGGCCGAGCAGCGCGATGCCGATGCGCAGCAGCGGCCGCGACGCGATCGCCATGCCGGGGGCGTAGCGCGGGCCGAGCGGGGCGACGTTGGTGAGGATCGCGCCGAGCACGATCGCGATCAGCAGGGGGCTGACCACCGGCAGCCACCGGTTCACACCCATCGCGACAGCGGTGGCGAGGGCGCAGACGAGCAGTCCGGGCACCGGTCCGGTCGCGGGCGGCGACGGCGGCGCTTGCTGCACGGATTCGAGCTGGCGGGTCATGGTTACCAGATTCGCCCGCGGCGTCGTCGTGCAGAAGCCCCCGCGTCAGCATGGGGACATATCGAATTGATCTATCTCCATCGGTGCATGGGCATGCCGAGTAGTCTCGCGATCGTGCGTCCCGGTTCGCTCGACCTCACCGCGCTGGAGCTGCTCGTCGGCGTCGACGACCACGGCAGCCTCAGCGCCGCTGCGCGCGATCTGCATATGGCGCAGCCCAATGCGAGTCGCGCGATCGGCCGCTTGGAACGACAGCTCGACGTCGTCCTCCTCGAGCGCACCACCAGCGGCTCCAGCCTGACCGCCGAAGGCACCGTGCTGGTGCATTGGGCTCGCGAAACCCTGACCGGGGCGCGACAGTTCCTCGACGTGGCCGACGGCCTGCGCGACGACCGCAACGCCGAGCTGACCGTCGCCGCCTCGCTGTCCGTGGCCGAACACCTGATGCCGCGCTGGCTCGGCGAGTTCCGCGCCGACCACCCGGAGACCACGGTGCACCTGCAGGTACAGAACTCCGCAGGGGTACTGGAACTGCTCGGCGCCGGTGGCTGCGATGTGGGCTTCATCGAGACCCCGAGCCTCCCCAAGGGCGTCTACAGCGCGGTCGTGGCCCGCGACCGCCTGGTGGTGATCGTCGCGCCGGACCATCCGTGGGCACGACGACGCCAACCCCTCTCGGTGTCCGAACTGGCCGGGACCCCGCTGCTGGTCCGCGAACCCGGCTCCGGCACCCGCGACACGCTCGACGCCGCGCTCGAAGGACACACCCGCGCCGCACCGCTCCTCGAACTGGGCAGCAGTGCCGCCCTCACCACCGCGGTGGCCGGCGGCGTCGGCCCCGCGGTGCTCAGCACTCTCGCCGTCGACGGCGCCGTACGCGCCGGCGCGGTACAGATCGTCGACGTTCCCGGGCTCCGCGTGGAGCGCGACCTACGCGCCGTGTGGCAGCCGCCCGCCCAACTCGCCGGACCGGCCGGCGACCTCGTGCGGATCGCCCAGCACGGTCGCTGATCATGCCCTACGCGGGGTGATCTCGGCGTGGCCGGTCGGGCACGAAGCCATGCTGTGCACCCCACAGGACGGCTTGCGCCCGGGTGGTCACGCCGATGCGACGGTACCCGGTCCGTATGTAGGTCTTCACCGAGTTGATCGACAGGCCGGTCTGCGCCGCGATGTCGGCGTTGCTCAGACCCTGCGTGATCAGGGCGATCACCTCGGCCTCCCGTTGTGTGAGGCCTTCTTCGCGCCCCGGCCAGTCGCCCACGTTCAGCGCCGCCGTCGAGCTGCTGCCGGAGAACGATTGCGGCGCGCCCTCGGCGAGGTGGATCTTCTCCAGCGCCTCCACGAGTTTCGCAGCCGGCAGTCGCTTGGAGATGAATCCCGCCGCGCCCGCGGTCAGCGCGGCACCGGCGATCGGTTCCGACGCATCCCAGGAATAGACCACCACCTTCCCGACGTGCCCGTTCGCGGCAAGGTCAGCGATGATCTGGTGATCGGCGGGCGGGTTGGCGAACGAGTCGTACAGCGCGATGTCGACGTCGTCGAAAATCTCGCCCGAGGTTGACAGCGCCTGGACGCTCACCCGGTCCGTGTAGCGCCGTAGCATGGTTTCCAGGCCGCGCACCACCACGTCGTAGTCATCGATGAGTGCCACCCGGATCGGTCCCATATCCAACCGTAACCCCCATGAATACACCCGTAGGGGTGAGCCTCCTAACCCTCGACGCACTTAAGGTCGATGTCATCGGCGACAGTCCCGTCGCTCACCCGGAGCAGGAGGTCGCGATTGCGCGGAGAACACGTCGCCAACCCACCGAGCGGCTTGGCCGCTGCCCCCGGCACCTGCAGCTCCGCCGAGCCCGCCGACGCGATGGACGCCGACGAGGTGGCCCGCCGGCGAGGTGGCCCGCCGGCGGGCGACGATCGAGCGAGTCAAAGGCGCCTTGATGTTCGCCTATCGACTCACCCCGCAGCAAGCCTTCGACCTCCTCGTCTGGCGCTCACAGGAATCGAACGTGAAGCTCTATGCTCTGGCCGCAGCCATCGAGGCCCGCATCTCCGACGTCGATCTCCCGTCGGAGGCGCGCTCGAGTTTCGATCGGATCGTGCACGGCGCGCACGAGGACGTACAGCGCCGCTGAGGACGCCGGAGGGAACGGACTGGGAACGCCTCGGCGGTGCTGCTGCAGATCCGAGGCCGCGCACGATGGCGCTCGGCGACCTGCTCCAATAGCCGGGGCGCCGGCCGAGCATGTTTGATCGTCACCGCGCCGGGTAACCGATGGAGCGGGATCGCGCACGGCGATCTCCACTCGCCACTCAACGCAAGGAGAACAGGCATGGCTACATCAGGAATCGAAAAGCATAACGCCAACCGCTTGATGGAGCTCCTGCAGAACCGGCTCAGCGCTCTGAACGACCTGCATCTGACGCTCAAGCATGTGCACTGGAACGTGGTGGGACCCACCTTCATCGGTGTCCACCAGATGATCGATCCGCAGGTGGAAACGGTGCGCGGTTACGCCGATGTGCTCGCCGAGCGCATCGCCGCGCTCGGCGGCTCGCCCGCGGGCACCCCCACCGCGATCGAACGAGACCGCACGTGGGACGACTACAGTCTCGGCCGTGACACGGTGAACGCTCACCTCGCCGCGCTCGACGTGGTCTACGAGGGCGTGATCGGCTCCCACCGCAGCGCGATCGAAGAGGCGGGCAAGATCGACCCGGTATCCGAAGACATCCTCATCGGTCAGACCGGCGAACTGGAAAAGTTCCAGTGGTTCATGCGGGCCCACCTGGAAGATCCGAGCGGCAGGGTGCCGCATGCCGCCCAGGGCACCGAGAGCGGGGCCGCGGCCACCGCCCGCTGACCGCGCTCCGCGGGCAGTCACCTTCCGACATCGAAACGACGACGGCCGACCGGTTCATTCCGGTCGACCGTCGTCTCGCACCGCTACCCCGCCGACCTGCTGCCGGGCGCACGCGACGGGTCCTACTTCCGCGAGGCCTTCCGGTTGGCCCGCTCGATCGCATCGACGAGCTCGGCTTTTCGCATCGTGGAGCGTCCGCGGATGTCCAGATCGCGAGCGACTTCCATCAGGTGTTTCTTGCTGGCCTCCGCGTCGACCCCGCCATGGCTGGTCCCGGAGGGCCGACGGCCACCGCTGCGGGTCACGTCTCGAGTAGTGGTGGAGCGCACTGTTGATCCTTCGTGGGTGGGCAAGTGGCCACCAACAAGACCACAGCCTCTGGCATATATGCGTCGAAGGCATCGAGCCGCCGTGCAGGCCGGATCGCCTCGGCGACGTCTTCTGGTGCTCCGGATTCGCTCCTCTGGGCGAGAACGAGGACCGAGTCGCAGTCCTGGCGGGTCGGGCCGGGACAAACATCAACACCGCCTTCAATCGTTGGTACACCCGCGCGGAGACGGCTTCGTCGGACAGACCGACGCGGCGGCCTTCCTCCTCGGCGCCGTCCTGCCGGTCCTGCTGCCGATCCTGGCCCCGTTTCGACTTCCGACCTGAGTTGGACCTCCTGAGCTGATTTTCGAGGGTGGTTCTTGGATCGGTGCAGGCCAGGGCTGTTCGTCCTGCCGGTCCTGCTGCAGATCCTGGCCCCATTCGACTTCCGGTCCTGGCTGACGCTGACCATCGCCGGGGTGTCGCTGACCGTGACCGCCGTCGTCTTCTCCCCGCGCGGTCACTACCGCGTCGCCTTCGCCATCCTCCGCGGCCTCTGCCTCGGCCTCGGCATGCTGGCTCTGACCTACGCCCTCGGCGACGTGCTCATGTAGTGACCGCCAGTAGGATGCATGCCGCGACCACTCGGCGGCCCACCCCGCCGCCAGCGTACGGAAAGCCCGAGGAAGACGTGCCCAAGATCAGCGCCGACACTCTCGCCGAACACCGCGAGGAAGTCCTGTCATCGCTAATGGAAGGGACCAAGCGCATTCTCCTCAGCGGCGGCGAACGCAAGCTGACGGCCGCGTCGGTGGCCGCCGAGGCCGGTATTGCGCGCAACAGCATCTACCGGTACGTCTCGTCGGTGGACGATCTCGTCGACCTGGTCGTGGCGCAGGGATTCACCGATTGGGCGGCGGCCGTGGCGGCCGCGGTCGACGACGCTCCCGACGCGCGCGCCGGCGTCGTCGCCTACGTTCGCAGCAACCTGACACTCGCCGCCAGCGGCGAGCACATGTTGCAGAGTTCGCTCTCGCGGGCTCGTCTGTCCGAGTCGGCTCGACGTCGAATCGTCGAGATGCACGAGCAGATCTCCGCGGTCCTGCACGACACCGTCGCACAGCTCGACGCGCCGCGGCCGGACCTGATCATCACGGCGATCGACGCCCTGGTGAATTCCTCGTTGCCACTGGTGGGACCCGACGCACCCGCCGATGAGGTCATCGACTTCATGTGCGGCGCCGCGGCCGCCATCGTCAACCCCTGACCTCCCCTTTTGAGACACCCTGTCGCAACGCTGTACCGTCTGGTCGCGACAGGGTGTCTCAATAGATGGGAGTGGCAGTGTTCATCGCATTGCGCGAACTGCGAGCGGCCTGGGGCCGCTTCGCAATGATCGGACTGGTGGTGGCGCTCGTCGCGGCACTCGTCGGTATGGTCTCCGGATTCACAATCGGCCTCGGCAACGACACGGTGTCCGCATTGCGGGCCATGAACGCGAAGTCGGTGGCGTTCGCCGACGGCGCCAACGACTTCAACCGGAGCACGATCTCCGCCACGGACGTCCAGGCATGGCATGACCTCCCCGACGTCGACTCGACGCCGTTCGGCATCACCATGGCCCACGGCGAGACCGACTCGGGCTCGGTGGCCGACCTCGCAGTGATCGGCGTGAACCCGGAGGGTCCGCTGACCCCGGCCGCCGAGGCCGGCGAACGTCTGGGCACCGCACCCGGCGAGATCGTCGTCTCCACCAAACTGCTCGACGAGGGCATCACGATCGGTGACGAGATCACCGTCGACAACACCGACGTGGTGCTGCGCGTGGTCGGCACCGTGGAACCGACCTCATACGGCCACGTCCCCGCCGCGTACACGTCACTGGAGACCTGGCGCACGGTCCGGTACGGCACCACCGACCTGAACGACCGCCAGCGCGGCACCGCTGCAGCGATCGCGATCCTGGGCGGCAATCCCCCGGCGACCGTCGGCGCGACCACCGTCTCGCCGGAGACCACGATGCTCGAGGCCGCCCCCGGCTACTCGGGCGAGCGCCTCACGATGAACTCGATCCTGGCGTTCCTCTACGTGATCGCGCCGCTGATCGTCGCGGCCTTCTTCGCGGTCTGGATCCTGCAGCGCCAGGGCGTGTACGCCCTCCAGCGGGCGCTCGGCGTGTCCCGGTGGTCACTCATCGGCGCCACTCTCGCGCAGGCCACCGTGGTGGTCGGCCTGTCGACGATCATCGGATCGGCCGTCGCCTACGGACTGGGCCTCCTCCTCGGCGACGCCGTGCCGTTCGACCTCCCCTTCGCCTCGCTGGCGACCACCACACTCGCGGTGATCGCGGCCTCGCTGGTCGGATCCGCCGTCACCCTCCGCTGGGTCGTCACCGCCGACCCCTTGACCATGCTGGGAGCCTCCCGATGAGCCTCGACCTTCGCGATGTCACCGTCGAATACCGTTCCGGCGACGACCCGCTGCCGATCCTCGACGGCTTCACGGAGACCTTCGCGGACAGGCAGGTCACCGCGATCGTGGGACCGTCGGGCTCGGGCAAGTCGACGTTGCTGGGCGTCTGCGGGATCCTGCGGCACCCCGACTCCGGGACCGTCACGCTCGACGACACCGACGTCAGCGCTCTCTCGACCCGCGCAGGCGACCGGTTGCGTCGCACGCACATCGGTTACGTCTTCCAATCCGGAAACCTGTTCCCCGGGCTCACCGTGCTCGACCAGGTGGTCGCGATGGGCGTCATCTCCGGTAAGCGCCCCTCGCAGGTGCGCTCGCGCGCGGAAGAACTGCTCGAGGAAGTCGGCATGTCGACCCACCTCAAGACCCGACCGGAGCACCTGTCCGGCGGGCAGCGACAGCGGGTGGCGATCGCCCGCGCGATGGTCCACCGCCCCTCGCTGCTGCTGGTCGACGAGCCGACCGCCGCGGTGGATCGCAGCCAGGCCGGGCAGATCGTCGAGCTGATCAACCGGGTGACCGCCGAGTCCGGATGCGTCACCGTCGTCGCAACACACGACCCCGAGGTGGTCGCCGCCGCGGACCGCGTGGTTCCCCTCGTCGCAGGCTGATCGCCGCCGGGCTTCGACCGGCTGCCGCGGTGTACCTGCCGATCGCGCAGGTACTGACATGAGGTCAGGGGCGGTTTCTCGAGAATCGCCCCTGACCTGCTGCGGAAGCGGAGGGATTTGAACCCCCGGTCCTTTTACAGACGCTCGCTTTCAAGGCGAGTGCATTCGGCCGCTCTGCCACGCTTCCCTGGTGCCTCGACCATCGTACGAGGTCGCGGTCCGACCCGAACCCAGACCCCGGGACCTCGGCGAACCGGTCTCCGCTCCGATCCCGCGCACGAGGCCGAACTTCCGCTATCCCTCGACGCCCCCGCCCAGCGCTGGAAGACTCGAGGGCATGTACGCCATCACCGGCAGCGAGCAGCTGCAGTTGACGCAGGTTCCCGATCCGACGCCGGCCGCGGACGAGGTGGTGATCGCGGTGGTCGCCGCCGGCGTGAATCGCGCCGACGTGCTGCAACGGTCCGGCTTCTATCCGCCACCGCCCGGCACGTCGGAGATCCTCGGGCTGGAGGTCTCCGGGCACATCGCGGCCCTCGGCGCGGACGTGGCGGGGTGGGCGATCGGCGACCCGGTGTGCGCACTGCTGTCCGGCGGTGGCTTCGCCGAGAAGGTCGCGGTGCCCGCGGCACAACTGCTGCCGGTGCCCGACGGGGTGAGCGTGCGCGATGCCGCGGCCCTGCCCGAGGTGGCCTGCACGGTGATGTCGAACGTCTTCACCGCCGCGCACCTGCAGCCGGGCGAGATGCTGCTCATTCACGGCGGATCCAGCGGCATCGGCACCCACGCGATCCAGGTCGCGAAGGCTTACGGCGCCACGGTGGCGGTCACCGCGCGCAACCCGGAGAAGCTGGCCCGCTGCGGCGAACTCGGCGCGGACATCCTCATCGACTACAGCTACGAGGACTTCGTCGCCGCACTCAAACCGCACGGCGGCGCCGACGTGATCCTCGACGTGGTGGGCGCCCAGTACCTCCCGCGCAACATCGACGTACTCGCGAAGGACGGTCGCCTGGTGGTGATCGGCATGCTCGGCGGGCGCAAGGGCGAGCTCGATCTGGGCAAGGTGCTGGCAAAGCGCGCGACGATCATGGGCACCACCCTCCGCGCCCGACCCGCCTCCGGCCCCGGCTCGAAAGCCGAAGTGGTCGCGGCCACGCTGGAGGGGACCTGGCCGCTGATCGCGGCCGGTGCGGTGCGCCCGGTGATCGACACGGTCTACCCGCTGGCGGAAGCCGGAACCGCGCTCGACCGACTGGTCGACGGTTCGGCGATCGGCAAGATCCTGCTGGAGGTCAGCGGGTAAGCACCCCGTTCAGGCGTCCGCGTCGACAGCGGCGATGCGGTCGGCGGCGGCGACGCGGTCGCCCACGCGTCGCATCATGCCGACGAGGTCCTCCATCTCCGCCGGGGACAGCACGTCGAAGACCAGGGCCTGCGCGGCTCGGTCGCGCGCAGCGTCGATCGGCAGCTGCGCCGCCCGCCCCTCGGGAGTGATGCAGACCCACTTCTGCCGTGCGTCCCCGCGAGCGCCTACGGCGACCTCGATGAACCCGGCGCCGATCAGACGGCTCACCTGGCGAGACACGGTGCTCATGCCGATATGCGTGCGCTCCGCGAGATCGGAGATACGCAGCCGCGGCGACCTCGACAGCGCGTCGAGCAGGCGCCACTCCGAATGCGTCAGAAACGACGCCTCATCTGTACGCCGACGAACCTCGTGGTAAAGGTCCCACCCGGCCTCCGCGAAATCACGCCACTGCTGATGCTGCACCGACGACAAGACGCCCCGGTCCGTGACACCACCGACATTCCCCTGCTCGGCCAAGTCATTCCCTCCCCGCAAAACGTCAACGCAACAAAAACGCGCTGGTCATACAGTACCGAAAAGGATTATTAACTACAGTTAGTAGAGCCTGAAAACATCGTTTCTCACCGAAATTCACCCGAACGAACCAAGGACCCGGGCGAGCTGATCGATCTCGTACGGCAGTGCGTACGGTCCCAGGCCCACGGTGACCGCTCCGCCGACGTCGGTAGCCCCGATCCTGGTCAATGCCCGACTCGGCACATCCGAGAGCGCGCTGATGCCGTTGTCGGCCAGTCGTTGCGCGACTTTCGCCGCCGACACGCCGTCGACCACGAAGCTGACCGCCGGAATGCGGTGCGTGTCGGCGCCGACGACGTGGACGCGGCCGAGCTGCGTCAGCGAGTTCACCAGGTAGTGCGTGAGGCGCTGCACGTAGTCGTAGGTGCTGTCCAACGAGGTGGTCAGACGACGACGGCGTTTACCGTCGGCCGACGGGTCGAGTCCGGCCAGGTGTTCCACCGACGCCACCACACCGGTGAGCAGCGAGGCCGGCATGGGTTCGGCTTCCAATCGGCGAGGCCCGGTGCTTCGTGGGTCCATCGACACGCGGGTCAACGACTCCAGGCGTGCCGGGTCGGCGAAGACCATGGCCGCCATCCGCGGGCCGCCCCAGCGCGCCGGGCTCAGGAGCACCACGTCGGCGCCGAGTTCGGCCATCGACATCCGGACGTACGGCGCCGCTGAGGAGGCGTCGACCACGAGGAGCGCCCCCGAGTCGCGGGCGTAGTTCGCGATCTGGGCGACGTCGACGATCGCGCCGGTAACCGATGAGGCCAACGTCACCGCGATCACTTTGGTGCGCGCGTTCACGAGGTCCGCGTACTGCCATTCCGGCAGAGTTCCGTCGGAGATGTCGAGCTCGGCCCAGCGGACGCTCGCGCCGTGTGCCCGCGCACCCCGCAGCCACGGGACGATGTTCTCCTCGTCGTCCAGCCGGGAGCAGATCACTTCGCCGTCCCAGTCCGCCGCCGACATGGCATCGGCCAACGCCGTCACCAAGACGCTGCGCGACGGCCCGAGGACCACCGCGGCCGGATCGGCGTCGAGCAGATCAGCGAGGGCGCGGCGCGCATTCTGCTCCACCTCGGCGGCGGCGAGCGCCTGCGGATACGCCCCGCGCGGATCCACCGGGAGGGCTCGGAGCCCGGTGCTCATCGCGCTGGCCACCGCATCGGGAACCTGCTGCCCGGCCTGAACGTCGAGATGGATCCACCCGTCTCCGAGAGTGGGGAACAGTCCCCGCACCGAGGCGACGTCGAAGGGCATGCACCACACGATAGACAGTGCGCCCGACGATAATGAACGTTGTCCGCACACAGCGCCCCGCACCTTGCCGAAGCGGACCGTCAGCTCATCGCCTGTATCGTCAACCGTTGTGTCAGTGGCAAACCTCGACGACGATATTCCCCCGGCCCCGCCCATCTCGGACTCGCGGACCTTCCGCCGGGGCCTCAAGGACCTCGTCGACGGCTTCCGCGACTCGGAACTGTGGCTGCACCTGGGCTGGACCGACATCAAGCAGCGCTACAAGCGCTCGGTGCTCGGCCCGCTGTGGATCACCATCGCCACCGGCGTCACCGCGTTCGCGATGGGCCTGCTGTACGGCGAACTGTTCGGCCAGGACCTCAACTGGTTCCTCCCGTACGTCGCGCTCGGCTTCATCTTCTGGAACTTCATCTCCAATTCGATCCTCGACGGCTCGGTGGTGTTCTCCACCAACGAGGGCCTGATCAAACAGCTGCCCGCGCCGATCAGCGTGCACGTGTACCGCATCGTGTGGCGACAGCTGATCATCTTCGCCCACAACATCGTCATCTACGTCGTCATCCTGATCCTGTTCCCGCAGCCGCTGAACTGGACTGCGCTGCTGGTAATTCCGGCGATCGGCCTGTTCGTGCTCAACGCCGTGTGGGTGACGATCGTGTTCGGCGTCCTCTCCACTCGTTTCCGCGACATCGGCGAGCTGCTGAAGACCGCGGTGAACCTGGTGTTCTTCCTGACGCCGATCATCTGGTCCACCAACACCTTCACCGGCGATCAGGGCGAACGGGTTTCCGGGCGCATGCGTCTGGTGGAGCTCAATCCGATGTACCACTACCTGGAGATCGCCCGCGGCCCGCTGATGGGCGAATCCGTCGCCGCCTACCACTGGTGGGTGGTCATCGGCTGCACCGCCGTCGGCCTGGCCGCTGCACTCGTGGTGATGCGTAACTACCGCGCCCGCGTGGCGTACTGGGTTTAGGAGTACCCGTGGCAAATTCGGAAATCCGGGTCGACACCTGGGACGCCTGCGTCGACTTCCCCATCTTCGACGCCAAGACCCGCTCGCTGAAGAAGGCCGTCATCGGCGCGGCCGGCGGCGTGATCGGCGCCAACAACTCGCGCACCGTGGTGGTCGAGGCGTTGCGCGACATCAATCTGCATCTCAAGCACGGCGACCGCGTGGGCCTGGTGGGCCACAACGGCGCAGGCAAGTCGACGCTGCTGCGCCTGCTCAGCGGCATCTACGAGCCCACGCGCGGCAGCTGCCAGGTGAAGGGCCGGGTGGCCCCGGTCTTCGACCTCGGCGTGGGCATGGACCCGGAGATCTCCGGCTACGAGAACATCCTCATCCGCGGCATGTTCCTGGGCATGTCCCGCAAGCAGATGCTGGCCAAGACCGATGAGATCGCCGAGTTCTCCGAACTGGGCGAATACCTGGAGATGCCGCTCCGCACCTACTCCACCGGTATGCGCGTGCGCCTGGCCCTGGGCGTGGTGACCAGCATCGACCCCGAGATCCTGATCCTCGACGAGGGCATCGGCGCCGTCGACGCCGAATTCATGAAGAAGGCCCGCGTCCGCCTGCAGGCGCTGGTGGAGCGCTCGGGCATCCTGGTCTTCGCCAGCCACTCCAACGAGTTCCTGGCGCAGCTGTGCGACCGCGCGCTGTGGATCGACCACGGCCAGATCCGCATGGACGGCGGCATCGAAGAGGTGGTGGGCGCCTACCAGGGACCCGAGTCCGCCGCGCAGGTCCGCAAGGTGCTGACCGAGTTGGGCAAGTCGTCGGAGACCGACGCATGAGTGAACGCATCATCGGCGTCGTCGTGACGCATCGGCGTCGGGAACTGCTGGCCGAGTCGCTTCAAGTGCTGTGCGCCCAGGATCGGCCGCTGGATCACCTGATCGTGGTCGACAACGCCGCCGAACCGGAGGTGGCCGAACTGGTCGCCGCGCAGTCGATCTCCACGACGTATCTGCCGTCCCAGCACAATCTGGGCGGCGCCGGCGGCTTCGCGCTCGGCATGCTGCACGCATTGGCGCTGGGCGCCGACTGGGTGTGGTGCGCCGACGACGACGGCCGCCCGGAGGGTCCGCAGGTGCTGTCGACGCTGCTGAGCTGCGCGCATCGGCACGGCCTCGGCCAGGTCTCCCCGGTGGTGGTGAACATCGACGAGCCCGACGCCCTGGCCTTCCCGCTGCGCCGCGGCCTGGTGTGGCGTCGTCGTCGCAGCGAACTGTTCGCCGACGGTGAGACGCAGACCGACGACCTCCTGCCCGACATCGCCTCCCTGATGAACGGCGCCCTGTTCGCCGCCGCCACCCTCGATCGCATCGGCGTCCCTGACCTGCGCTTGTTCGTCCGCGGCGACGAGGTGGAGATGCATCGACGTCTGGCCCGCTCGGGGATCCCGTTCGGCACCTGCCTGACCACCGCGTACCTGCACCCCGACGGGAGCGACGAGTTCCGGCCGATCCTCGGAGGACGCATGCACACCCAGTACCCGGACAACGAGACCAAGCGCTACTTCACCTACCGCAACCGCGGCTACCTGATGAACCAGCCGGGCATGCGTAAGCTGCTGCCGCAGGAATACGCCCGTTTCGGCTGGTACTTCCTAGTGCAGCAACGCGACGTCGCCGGCTTCCGGGAATGGCTGCGACTGCGGCGCCTGGGCCGCAACGAACGATTCGGCGGCCCAGGCCAAGGGTGAGCACCCGCCCCGACCCTGCGGAGGAACGATGAACGAGACGATCGCCGGTTATCGCGTGCTGTCCCGGATCGGCGACGGCGGCATGGGCTCGGTGTACCTGGTCCAGCATCCCCGGCTGCCCCGCCAGGAGGCCCTCAAACTGGTGGCCGCCGAGCTGAGCAGCGATGCGGTGTACCGGGCGCGCTTCGCCCGCGAGGCCGACGTCCTGGCCGCGCTGGACCATCCGAACATCGTCCGCCTGCACGACCGCGGCGAGGTGGGCGGCCAACTCTGGCTCACCATGGAGTACGTCGACGGCCCGGACGCCTCGACGCTGCTGGCGCGGCAGGGACGACTGCCGATGCCGACCGTTCTCGACATCGTGCGCGGCGTGGCCGCGGCCCTCGACTACGCGTGGAGCACCAGCCACCTGGCGCACCGCGATGTGAAGCCCGCGAACGTCCTGGTGGGCCAGCGGTCGGCCGGGGGCGGGCCACCGATCATCAAGCTCGCCGACTTCGGTGTCGCCACCGGGCCGGAACGCACTCGGCTGACCGCCACCGGCATGGCCGTCGGCACCTTGAGCTACCTGTCGCCGGAGAGCCTGGGCGACGGGCGGGTGGACGATCGCTCCGACCAGTACTCGCTCGCCTGCACCGCCTACCACCTGATCACCGGGCACCCGCCGTTCGGCGAAGGGTCGCCGGCGACGTTGCTGCGCGCGCACCTGTACGAACCACCGCCGGTGCCGTCGGCGCAGGTCCCCGGGATGCCGCCGCATGTCGACGCGGCCATTGCCCGCGCCACCGCCAAGGATCCGCGCGACCGCTTCGCGTCGAGCACCGCCTTCGCGCAAGCCCTGGCCGGGGCGCCCACTGTCGTCCCCGCGGCACCGTCGTACAGCCAGCAGCCGCCCGCACCCCCGGTGGCCCCTCCCCCGATGGCCCCTCCGCCGATGGCCCCGGCCTCGATGTCCCCGCCGCCACCGGAACCGCCGAGGTCGACGCGGATGATGCCGGCCGCGCAGTTCCCGCCCGGTCCGCCGTCGCCACCCGCACCGTCGGCCGCCGGCTCCTCCGACGGGAACCGATCGCGAAATCGCATGCTGATCGGCGGTGGGATCGCGGTCCTCGTGCTCCTGCTGCTAGCCGGACTCGGCGCCTTCCTGGTGCTCCGCGACTCGGGTGGATCCGATCCCGTGCCGCTCGCCGGGTCGTCGACCACCACCAGCAGCACCACCACGTCGTCGACCACCTCCGCGACGAGGTCGACGACCACCTCGACGTCGGCCGACAGCGCTCCGCTCTCCACGATTCTCGGCAAGTGGACGGGCACCTACACGTGCGGTCAGGGCGAGACCGCGGTGACCTTCACCATCGAGAGCGGTCTGATCGACGACCAGGTCAATGCGACCTTCGCGTTCGGCCCGACGCGCGCCAATCCAGACACCGAGCGCGGCTCCTTCGAGATGGCCGGCATTCGGGTGGGTGAGGACGTCATGTTCACGCCGGTGCGCTGGATCGACAAGCCCGGCACCTACGACATGGTGATCGTGCAGCTGGACGGACCGATCACCGCGAACATGACCCGGCTGAGCGGACGCGTCATCTCGCCCGGCTGCAGCACCATCAGCCTCCGTCGCTGATTCCGGGGACACCCGGCCCACCATTGCTAGAACGTGTTCTAGTCTGAGTGGCATGCGTTTCACCTTCGCTGAGGCGATGACCGACACCAGCTACTACGCTCCGCTCGCGCAGGCCGCCGAGACCGCCGGCTTCTCCGGTATGACGATCCCGGATTCGCTGGCGTATCCGGAAGAGTCCGACGCCACCTACCCGTACACCCCGGACGGCAACCGCGAGTTCCTCGACGGCAAGGATTTCGTCGAGACCTTCATTCAGATCGCGGCGCTCGGTGCGGTGACCAGCACCCTGCGGTTCCTGCCGTTCGTGCTGAAGCTCCCGGTCCGTCCGCCGGCGCTGGTGGCCAAGCAGGCCTCGTCGATCGCGCACCTCACCGGCAATCGGCTGGGTCTGGGCATCGGCACCAGCCCGTGGCCGGAGGACTACGACATCATGGGCGTCGACTTCGCGCGCCGCGGCAAGCGCATGGACGAGTGCATGGACATCATCCGCGGCCTCACCTCCGGCGAGTACTTCGAGTTCCACGGCGAGTTCTACGACATCCCGAAGATCAAGATGGCGCCGGCCCCCACCGAGCCGATCCCGCTGCTGGTCGGCGGCCACGCCGACCTCGCGCTGCGTCGTGCCGTGGTGCGCGGCGACGGCTGGATGCACGGCGGCGGCCCGGGCGAGGAGCTCGACGCCCTGCTCGACAAGATCGCCGCCATCCGGAAGGCCGAGGGCAAGGAGAACGACCCCTTCGAGATCCACGTGATCTCCATGGACGCCTACACCATCGACGGCATCAAGCGACTCGAGGACAAGGGCATCACCGACGTGATCGTCGGCTTCCGCCTGCCGTACATCATCGGCAACGACACCGAGCCGCTGCAGAAGAAGATCGACCACCTGAACTGGTACGGCGAGAACATCATCGCCAAGATCGACAGCTGACCCGGCACGTCCGCGAAGGTCGCCGCGCGCCGGCGGCCTTCGCTCACCGGCACTACTTGATCTTGAAGATCACCGCGCGCTGGACCACGAAGTTGATCACCGTCGCCACGCCCTGGGCGACGACGAAGGCGCCCGCGGAGTAGAGCCAGGTCTCCGGCCACACCGTCGACAGCCAGGCGTACAGCCCGACGTTGACCGCGAACGTGGTCGCGTACAGCAGCAGCACCGCGACGAAGCGCGCGGCGCTGGGCTCGGCGCGGAAGGTCCAGCGCCGGTTGATCAGGTAGGCCACCGTGGTGCCGAGGATGAACCCGCCGGCCTTGGCGACGGCGAACGGCGCGCCGACGGCGTACTGCAGCAGCATGGTGAGGCCGTAGTCGAGCACCGCCGAGCCGGCGCCGGTCATTACGAACCGGATCAGCTGGGTCTTCAGATCGACGTCGGTCGAGGCCTCTTCGTCGTCGAGCGGCAGCTCCATCGGCATCGGCGCGTGACGCGTCGCGAAGTCCTCGTGGTGCAGCGGGTGCGACGGGTCGTGGCGGGGATCGATGTCGGGCACCCTGACAGCCTAGTGCCCCGACACCGGCATCCCGACCGACCGGGCGGCGGCGTCGTATCTCGTCGAGACCACCGGGAAACACCGAACCGTCCCCTAATCTGGGAACTCATGAAGCCTCTGCTGCGTCGGGTCGCCACCACAGTCCTCGCATTCGCCTGCGCGAGCACCCTCGCCGTGACGGCGGCTCCGGCGCATGCCGACCCCACCCCGGCGCCGTCGTGGTCGGGGCTCGACGCGCGCGACTACTCGGGGCCGATCGGCACGCCGGGCACGCTGTTGGCGCAGACCCCGCTGAACCCGGCGCTCTCGCTGCCCGCCGCGGGTTCGGCCTACCGCATCCTCTACGCCACCACCGACGTGCACGGAAAGCCCGCCACCAGCACCGGCGCGATCTTCCTGCCGCGCAAGGCCGCCCCGAAGGGTGGCTATCCGGTGATCGCCTGGGCGCACGGCACCACCGGCCTCGGCGACGACTGCACGCCGTCGGCCCTGCCCCGCTCCGAACGCGACGCCGCCTACCTCAGCCACTGGCTGCGCGAGGGCTACGCCATCGTCGCCACCGACTATGCGGGCCTCGGAACACCCGGGCTGATGAGCTATCTCAACGGCGAGGTGGCTGCCCATTCGGTGGTCGACTCGGTGAAGGCCACCCAGCAGACCGGCCTGCCGCTCTCGAAGAAGTGGGCCATCGTCGGGCAGTCGCAGGGCGCGGGCGGGGCACTGAACGCCGCGCGCCGGGCCACCGCCTACTCGCGCGGCAGCGGACTCGACTACCGCGGCGTCGTCGCCACCGGCACGCCGGCCAACATCGAACACGTCATCTGGCAGGCCGGGCCGGCGTTTCCGCCCGTCGCCCTCCCCGCGGGCCTGAACGTGTACGCCGCATACATCCTGGCCGGCTTCACCGACGCCCGCCCCGACCTGCGCGTCGAGTCGGTCCTGACGCCGCGCGGGCGCACGGTGGTCTCGATGGCCGAGAAGCTCTGCTACTCCGAGCTCGCCGACGCCCTCACCGGCGAACGCGCCAACACCTGGTTCACCCGCCCGCTGGCGAGCATCCCCGGCATTCAGGGCGCGCTGGTCGAATACATGAGCACCCCGTACTCCGGGTACGACAGGCCGATCTTCCTCGGCCAGGGCCTGCTCGACACCGACGTCCCCGCCGTGTCCGCGGGCTCGCTGTACGCGCAGATGCTGGCGGCCGGCCAGCCGGTCGATTTCCGCCTCTACCCGGGTGAGGACCACTCCGGCACGGTCCTGGCGTCGATCCCCGACTCCACCCCGTTCCTCGCGCGGATCATGCGCTGACCGCGGTCAGGGCTCCACTTCGGTGCCGCTGAGCTGCGGCGTCTCGGCGCGGTCGTCGATGTCGGCGGCCGCCGTCGTCGGCTGGCGATGCTCGGCGGACGGTTTCACCACGAGCACCGGCTTGTTGCAGGAGACGAGCAGGTATTGCGACGTGCTGCCCAGCAGCAGCTTGCCCACCTGTGTCCGACGACGCATCCCGATGACCAGCATCTCCGCGTCCGGGCGCTCCATGGCGTTCAGCAGTTCCTCTGCCGGTGTCGCACCGATCGGCTGCTGCAGCCGGTACCGCAGACCGGACGCCTTCAGCCGCTGCTCCACGTCGGCGATCTCGTCGGCGTCGGCGATCCGTCGTCCACGCACCTCCGACACCGCGCTGATCACCAGCAGTTCGGTGTCGCGCAGGCGGGCCTCGACGATCCCCTGCTCCAGACAGACCCGACCGAAAGCCCCCGGCGCGTAGCCCACCACGATCATCGCCACCGTCTCTTTTCGTCGTGCCGTCGTATGTCTCCGGTTTGAGAGTATCGGACGGCAGTCCCCGAAAACGGAGCCGAAATGTCCGTTTTAATCGGGTCTGACGCACCACATCTAGGCAATCCACAGACTCCGACGAGTACTCTCCTAGGCGATGACGAACCAAGATGTACTCCCGATCGAGACCCGGACGCTGATGGGCTGGGGTCGCACCATGCCCGTCGAGGGTCACGTGCTGTCGACCCCGTACCCGGAGGTCATTGCCCAAG
The DNA here is from genome assembly GCF_039542465.1 of Gordonia alkaliphila. Taxonomy (NCBI): domain Bacteria; kingdom Bacillati; phylum Actinomycetota; class Actinomycetes; order Mycobacteriales; family Gordoniaceae; genus Gordonia; species Gordonia alkaliphila. Next base: position 151,721 of record NZ_BAABIE010000003.1, read on the forward strand.
CCGTCGCGCAGGTCGCCGACAGCCAGGCCGACAAGCCGTCGTACCTCAAGCGCGGCATCATCGCCCGCGGCATGGGCCGCTCGTACGGTGAGAACGCCCAGAACGCCGGCGGCCTCACGATCGACATGACGGCGCTGACCCGGATCTACTCGATCGACAGCGACACCGCGATCGTCGACGTCGACGCCGGCGTGGACCTCGACACGCTGATGCGCGTCGCCCTGCCGCACGGCCTGTGGGTGCCGGTCCTGCCGGGCACTCGCCAGGTGACCGTCGGCGGCGCCATCGCCTGCGACATCCACGGCAAGAACCACCACAGCGCGGGCAGCTTCGGCAACCACGTCGCGGAGATGCACCTCCTCGTGGCCTCCGGCGACATCCTGACGCTGACCCCCGAGGGCACCCCCGACGACCCGGACGCCTCCATCTTCTGGGCGACGGTCGGCGGCATCGGTCTGACCGGCATCATCCTGCGCGCCAAGATCAAGATGACGCGCACCGAGACCGCCTATTTCATCGCCGACGGCGCCGTGACGCGCTCGCTCGACGAGACCATCGCGCTGCACACCGACGGCTCCGAGGAGAACTACACCTACAGCTCGGGCTGGTTCGACGCGATCAGCAAGCCGCCGAAGCTGGGCCGGGGCACCTTCTCGCGCGGTTCGCTGGCCACCCTCGATCAGCTGCCCGACAAGCTCGCCAAGGATCCGCTCAAGTTCGACGCGCCGACCCTGGTGAACTTCCCCGACGTGTTCCCCAACGGGCTGGCCAACAAGTTCAACTTCTCCATGATCGGCGAGGCGTACTATCGCATGGGCGGGAACTACACCGGCAAGATCCAGAATCTGACGCAGTTCTACCACCCGCTCGATCTGTTCGGGAATTGGAATCGCGCCTACGGTTCCAAGGGTTTTCTGCAGTACCAGTTCATCGTGCCGCCGGAGGCCGTCGAAGAGTTCAAGGGCATCATCTACGACATCCAGGGCTCCGGACACGTCAGCTTCCTGAACGTCTTCAAGCTGTTCGGCGAAGGCAATCAGGCGCCGCTGAGCTTCCCGATGCCGGGCTGGAACATCTGCGTGGACTTCCCCATCAAGAAGGGCCTGCACGAGTTCGTCTCCGAACTCGACCGGCGCGTGATGTCCATCGGCGGACGCCTGTACACGGCCAAGGATTCACGCACCACCGCCGAGAGCTTCCACACCATGTACCCGCGCGTCGACGAGTGGCTCGAGGTGCGTCGCCGCGTGGACCCGGACAAGGTCTTCATGTCGGACATGGGTCGACGACTCGAGCTCATCTGAGCGACGCCCGACCCTTCGACCCTTCGACAAGCTCGGGGCGCGGATCACCCCGCACTCCGGCTTCAACTGAAAGAGATCTCCCCATGTTCAACGCCGTCGGCGTTCCCCAGTCCGTCCTCGTCCTCGGCGGCAGTTCCGAGATCGGCCTCGCCATCACCGCCGAGTTCCTCTCCCGCGGCCCGATGCGTGTGGTCCTGGCCACCGTGCCGAACGACCCGGCCGCCGCGACCGCCGTCGAGCAGATGAAGGCCGCCGGCGCGACCAGCGTCGAGCAGATCGACTTCGACGCCCTCGACACCGATTCGCACCCCGGCGTGATCGACGCGGCCTTCGCCGGCGGCGACATCGACGTGGCCATCGTCGCCTTCGGTATCCAGGGCGACGACGAGCAGGCCTGGCAGGACCAGAAACTCGCCGTGCTCGAAGCCGACATCAACTACACCGCCGCCGTCTCCGTCGGCGTGCTGCTCGGCGAGAAGATGCGGGCGCAGCGCCACGGCCAGATCATCGCCATGAGCTCGGTGGCCGGCGAGCGGGTGCGTCGCTCCAACTTCGTCTACGGCTCCACCAAGGCGGGCCTGGACGGCTTCTACCTGGGCCTCGGCGAGGCCGTGCGCGCCGACGGCGTGCGCGTGCTCGTGGTCCGCCCCGGCCAGGTCCGCACCCGCCTGTCGGCGCACGTCGCCGAGGCGCCGCTCACGGTGAACAAGGAAGACGTCGCGCAGCGCGTCGTCGCCGCCGTGGACAAGGGCAAGGACGTCATCTGGGTGCCCGGTCCGTTCCGTTTCATCATGATGGTCCTGCGGCACATCCCGCGGCCCATCTTCCGCAAGCTCCCCGTCTAGGCGATGACGAGCGCACCGCGCCGAGGCCGCGACCTACTCGAACTGCTCGGCGCGCTCCTCCTCGGCGGAGTGGTCGGCTTCGTCGGACTCCGCGTCATCGACGCGGCGGCGTGGCCGGCCTACAACACCTCCAACGTCACCCGCGCGCTGACCACCCTGGGCCAGGTGCTGTTCGTCCTGGTCGCGGTGGTCGCCGTGGTGGCCGCACGCTACCGGCCGTCGTGGCGGCTCGGCACGTCGTGGCTGGGCTCGGTCGCCTCCGCCGGCCTCGTGACGGTGAGCCTCGGCATGCCGCTGGGTGCCACCAAGCTGTACCTGCACGGCCTGACCGCTGACCAGCAGTTCCGCACCGAGTACCTCACCCGTCTCACCAGCAGCCCGCACCTGGCCGACATGACCTACGTGGACCTGCCGCCGTACTACCCGGCGACGTGGTTCTGGTTCGGCGGTCGATACGCCGACCTGCTCGGTCTGCCCGGCTGGGAGGCTTACAAGCCGTGGGCCATCATCTCGATGGCCGCGGCCGCCGCGCTCGGCGTGGCGCTGTGGAACCGCATGGTCGGCGTCGGCGTGGGCACCGCCGTCGGCATGGCCGTGACCGCCGCGACCCTGTACTTCGCCTCGCCCGAGCCCTATGCCGCGGTGCTGATCCTGGTCGGCGTGCCCATGCTGGTGGTCATCGCCTCCGCGCTCCGCGGACGCGGACGTCTCACCGACGGCCCGACGTCGTTGGCGCAGACCAGCTGGCTCGCCGTGATCGCCGCGGGCCTGTTCCTCGGGGTCTCGGCGACGGTCTACACCCTGTACACCGCGCTCTTCGCCGGCAGCGCGATCCTGATCGCCCTGGTCTACCTGGTGCAGGTCTGGGTCGCGGCCCGCAACAGCGCCGTGCCCGACGATGCCCTGAGCGCGGAGCGGCGCGGCCCGTTGGTCGGCGTCGTGGTGCGCCTGCTGGTGATGGGCGTCCTGGCCTGCGCCGTCGCTCTGACCTTCTGGGCCCCGTACCTGCTCAAGCGGTTCGGCTCCAACGTCACGGTGTCCGGGGCCGCCGAGCACTATCTGCCCGAGAATGGCGCGATTCTGCCGCTGCCCATGTTCCAGCTGACCCTGCTCGGGCTCCTGGCCCTGGTCGGGCTGATCTGGGCGGTGCTGCGCATGCGTCGTCGGACCATCGCGTTCGCGTTCGCCGTGGCGCTGGTCGGCATCGTGGTCCTGACCCTGGCGTCGCTGGCGCGCACCGCCATCGGCAGCACCCTGCTGTCGTTCCGCCTGGAAGCGGTGAGCGCCGCGATCCTCGCCGCCGCGGGCGTGTTCGGCGTCGTCGAACTCTCCCGACTCGCGGTGGGACGCTTCGGCGACATCCGCACCGTGATCGGCGTCCTGGCGGCCGTGGGCGCGGTCGGCGTGGCCCAGCAGGTGCCCGCGACCCTGTCCAGCGAGATCACCATCGCCTACACCGACACCGACGGCTACGGTCAGCGCGGCGATCAACGGCCGGCCGGCTCGGAGTCGTACTACGCGCAGCTGCACCGCCTGATCCGCGAGCAGACCGGCCGCCCGGCCACCGAGAACGTGGTGCTCACCGCCGATTTCAGCTTCCTGTCGATCTACCCGTACTGGGGATTCCAGGGCCTCACCTCGCACTACGCGAACCCGCTGGCCGAGTTCGACGCCCGCGCCGCGACCATCGCGAAGTGGGCGGAGGCCGCCGATCCGGCCGAGTTGGCGTCGCTGATGCAGGCCAGCCCGTGGCGGACCCCGGACGCGTTCGTGTTCCGCTACAGCGCCGACGGCTACACCTTGCGTCTGGCCAAGGACGTCTACCCGAACGATCCGAACATCAAGCGGTACACGGTGACCTTCGATCCGGCCGTCTTCGACGATCCGGCCTATACGGTGACCGAAGTGGGCCCGTTCGTTCTGGTGGTCCGCAACTAGTTCGGGAGCGCGGAGTGGACCTGCAGATCACCAGCCTGACCGGGGCGTCGGGCAGCACCCATTTCGTCGCCACCGACACCGTGAACTGGGTGATTCTGCAGGCCGACGACGGTGTGACCCTGATCGACGGCGGTTACCCCGGCCACGCCGACGCGGTGACCGAGTCGTTGCGTCGGGTCGGCAGCGCCCCCGAGGAGATCCGGGCCGCGCTCCTCACCCACGCGCACGTCGACCACCTCGGCGGCCTGGTGAAGCTGCGGCAGAAATACGCCTTCGACGTCTACGCCGATCCCCACGAGGTGGCCCACGCTCGGCGCGACTATCTGGAACAGGCGAACGCGGCGAGCCTGGCACCCATCGCCTGGCAGCCCCGCGTGTTGCGCTGGCTGAGCCGGATCCTTCCGCTGGGGGCCCTCGACAAGACCGGCCTGCCCGACGCCACCCCCTTTCCCGACCTCGCCGGGCTCCCCGGCGCACCGGTCCCGATCGCGGCGCCCGGACACACCCGCGGCCACAGCGCCTTCCTGGTGGCCGACGGCGAAGCCCTGGTCTCCGGCGACGCCCTGATCAGCGCACATCCGACCACCACCCCGCCCGGGCCACAGTGCTTGGGCCCGGTGTTCACCCACGACCCCGAGCGCAACGCCGCCTCGCTGGAGAACCTGGCCGCCACCGACGCGCGCCTGCTGTTCCCCGGCCACGGCCCGCAGTGGGCGGGCCGCATGCGCACCGCCGTCGACCAGGCGCTCGCCCGCGGCTGAGGGTCAGAGGCCGCCGAGGCCCTTGCCGACGAGCACCACACCGAGCACCACGAACAGCACCGCCATCACGGCCTGATTGTTCGCGTCCAGCCACTCCTTGATCGCGTTCAACGGGCCACGGAGCGCGTCCGCGGCGACAAGGTAGGCGATCACCGGAAGTAGAACACTCGCGGAGGCCAGCACCACGAAGACGGCAGCTGAGCCGATCAGCGGGCCCATCGCGAGATCGGCCGAGCCGATCGCGACGCCCGCGGCGGCGCAGAGCATGAGGTTCTTGGGGTTCACGGCAGCGAGCAGGAAGCCGAGCCCGGTCGCCTTGGCCCAGGTCAGTCCCTCGATGGCAGTCAGCCACTTCGGGGTGCCGCTGCTCTGCGCGCGGAACTGGTTGATGCCGGCGATCAGCAGCCCGCTGCCCAGCACGATCTTGATCCAGCCGACTGCGGCCCCGGGCTCGTCGGTCTGCTTCACGGCGTCGCCGAGGGCGATGAAGACCGCGGTCGCGCCGATGAGGCCGCCCACCCAACCCACGGCGAAGCCGAGGCCCTTGGTGCGCGCACTGCCGCCGAGCAGCATGAGGATCACGGCGATGATCGGCATCGGCGAGATCGCCACGCCCACCGCCATGGGCAGAATCTCGCCGATGACCGGGTTCATCGCGGGGCACCTCTCGCTCGATCAGCGCCGACGGCGCGATTCCATCGAAGACACTATCAGCTTGGTAAAACGACGGCGTCCTGACGCGACCGAATGCGTATATGCCATCGGTGGGCGTCAGGACGCCGTTGTTTTACCGCGCTGTCGGTGTACCCGCGGTCAGCGCGCGGTGGGTGCGCCCGCCGGGCGACGCGCACTGCGGCGACGACGCTGCGCCGGGGCGCCGGCGCCCTCGGTGCGCTGCTGCGACGACGACGAGGTGTACACGCGCTGGCCGGAGTCGCCGGCGCTGTCGGAACGACGACCGCCGGTGCCGCGACCGCGACCACCGCCGGTACTGCCGGCATTGCCGGAGCCGCCTGCACCGCGACCGGAGCCACGACCCTGCCCACCGCCGCGACCCGACCGGGCCTGGCCGCCGCCGCCACCGCCGGAACGGCGACGCGGCTGCTGCTGCTGGGGAGCCGGTGCCGGAGCGGGCTCCCGGTACGGGGCGCGCTCGCCGACCAACTCGTCGACGGCCGCCGACGAGGCGGTGACCTGCTGCGGCGTCACCTTGATGGCCGCCTTCTGCAGCATCTTGCGCAGGTCGGCGCGCTGCTCGGGCAGGCACACCGTCACCACGTCACCGTTGCTGCCGGCGCGGGCGGTACGGCCCGAGCGGTGCAGGAAGGCCTTGTGCTCGGCCGGCGGATCCACGTGGACCACCAGCTCGACGTCGTCCACGTGCACGCCGCGGGCGGCCACGTCGGTGGCGACGAGGACGCGGGCGCCGTCGTCGGCCGCGAACGAGGCCAAGTTGCGGTCGCGCTGGTTCTGCGACAGGTTGCCGTGCAGGTCCACCGACGGGATACCGGCGGCGGTGAGCTTCTTGGCCAGCTTCTTGGCCTGGTGCTTGGTGCGCATGAACAGGATCCGTCGCCCGGTGCCGGAGGCCAGCTCCTGGACGAGGTCGTTCTTGTCACCGGTCGAGCGCACCTCGAACACGTGGTGCGTCATCTTCTCGACGGGGCTGGTGGCCTCTTCGAGCGAGTGCGTGACCGGCTGGTTCAGGAAGCGCTTGACCAGCTTGTCGACGCCGTTGTCCAGGGTGGCGGAGAACAGCATGCGCTGACCGCCCTTGGGCGTGGCGTTCAGAATGCGGGTCACGCCGGGCAGGAAGCCGAGGTCGGCCATGTGGTCGGCCTCGTCGAGCACGGTCACGGCCACGTCGTCGAGCGAGACGATGCGCTGGCCCATCAGGTCCTCGAGGCGACCGGGGCAGGCGACGACGATGTCGACGCCGCCGCGCATCGCGCGTTCCTGACCGGCCTGCTTGACGCCGCCGAAGATGGTGGTGACCTTGAGGCCCATCGCCTCGGCCATCGGGGTCAGCGCGGTCGCGATCTGGGTGGCCAGCTCGCGGGTGGGCGCCAGGATCAGCCCGGTCGGACGACCCGGCGTGCGCTTGCGGCCGGCCTGGGCCAGGCGGGCGACCAGCGGAATCGAGAAGGCCAGGGTCTTGCCCGAGCCCGTCTTGCCGCGGCCGAGCACGTCCCGACCGGCGAGGCTGTCGGGGAGGGTGTGCTCCTGAATCGGGAAGGCCGCGGTCTTGCCGTCGGCGGCGAGTGCTCCGACGATCGGCGCGGGAACGCCGAGATCGGCGAAAGTGGTGGTCATGGTGGTGTCAGCCCTTTGTGGCTTAGGGACTTCCCGGCGCACATGAGCGGGCCGCACGCACTTTAGGCGCGGCCGAGCCACAGCATGGAAGTCAGGTGGCGAACACGCAGGTGTGCGTATCCGTTCGCCGCAGGAAAGTCAGTGATCGGCCGGCAGGATTGACATCGGCTGCGATCTCCGGAGCGTTCTACGACGCGCGGTGCCGAAGCACCGATGAATCCACCGTACGCGTCCGACGACCCCGAACCCGCATCAAGAGATGAGCGTCACCAGACGACGGACGGCGTATTCGTAGCCCTGCACACCGAAACCAGCGATCACGCCCGCCGCGATCGGCGACACGTAGGAGTGCCTGCGGAACGACTCGCGCGCATGCACGTTGGAGATGTGGACCTCCACGATCGGCACGTCCGGGATCACCAGGGCGTCGTGCAGCGCCACCGAGGTGTGCGTCCACGCGCCCGGGTTGATGACGATGCCGCTGATCGCGCCGCGCGCGGCGTGGATCGCGTCGAGCATCACGCCCTCGTGGTTGGTCTGCAGCGCCTGCACGCCGAATCCGGCCTCGGCGGCGGTCCGCTCCACCAGCGACACCACGTCGTCGAGGGTGTGGCTCCCGTAGACCTCCGGCTGGCGGGTCCCGAGCATGTTCAGATTCGGCCCGTTGAGCAGCAGAATGGGCAGCGGAGCAGCGGCAGCGGGCCGATCGGTGGACATGCTGCGAAGTCTACGAGAGATCGCAGTCCGATCACCGGATCAGCACGATCTGCGCCATCGTCGGGTTTCTGCGCGGAAATCTGCTGACCTCCCCGATCTCAGTCCGAGCGACGTGATAAGAACAGGTCATGACTGCGAACAACAACCCCACCGTCAATCGCGAACCCGGCAACCCGTGGGCCGCCGGCACCACCTGGGCCGCCGCCGCACTGCTGCTGGTCGCCTCGGTCCTGGCCTTCTTCCAGGGCATCGCCGCCGTGGCCAACGACGAGACCCTCGTCGCGGTGACCTCCGACTACATCTATGCCTTCAACCTGACCACCTGGGGCTGGATTCACATCGTCCTGGGCGTGATCGGCGTCTGCATCGCCGTCGGCATGTTCCTCGGCGCCACCTGGGCCCGGGTCTGCGCGATCATCATCGCCTCGCTCTCGATCGTGGCGAACTTCCTGTGGCTGCCGTACACCCCGTGGTGGTCGATCCTGGTCATCGCGATCGACATCCTGGTGATCTGGGCCGTCGCCAACTGGAGCGGCGACAACTGATCCCGCGCGCCCGGCACCACGCCGTCGCGCACCACGACTGACCCGATGGCACAGGGGCATCGCTACGATGCCCCTGTGCCATCGTTCTCGGTCCGGCGGGCCCAAGTCACCGCCATCATCACGGGCCTCCTCGGGTTCTTTCTGGCACTCCTGGCTCCCCTGCTTCCCGTCGAGCAGACGACCGCCGAGATCAGCTGGCCGCAGGAAGGCACCGTCAACTCGGTCTCGGCGCCGCTGATCTCGTACGCGCCGGTCACGCTGGAGGCCGCCATTCCGTGCGCGGCGGTGGCCGAACTCCCGCGCGGCCAGCAGGTCCTGCTGTCCACCACCTCCCCGTCCGCCCCCAAGGCCGCCGAACGCGGCCTCTTCGTGCGGGTGACGGGATCGAGCGACGCCCTCGCCGCCGACCGGTTCGTCGAGGTGGTCAACCGCAACATCCCGTTGCTGTCGGCCCCGCTGGACCAGGTGCTCTCCGGGGACTGCCGGACCATCACGGTCTCGGCCGACGCCACCGAGGTGACCGCGGCCTTCGTCGGCCTCCGCACCGACGACGGCCAGCCGCGCACCGCCTCGACCAGCGACGACGACCTCGGCGACCAGCGCCCGCAGGTCACCGGCCTGTTCACCCAGCTGTCCGGCTCGGCCGACGCGCTGCCCGGCCTGACCGCCCACGTGGTGATCGATTCCCGCTACAGCACCAGCCCCACCCTGCTCAAGTGGCTGGCCATCATCGTCGGCGTCGCCGCCACGCTGATCTCACTGCTGGCCCTGGCCCGGCTGGACGCCACCGACGGCCGCGGCCACGGCCGCGTGTTCCCCGCCCGGTGGTGGCGGCTGAACGCGCGCGACGGCGTGGTGATCGCGCTGCTGCTCGTCTGGCACTTCATCGGCCCCAACACCTCCGACGACGGCTACCTGATGACCATGTCGCGGGTGGCCCAGGACAGCGACTACACCGCCAACTACTTCCGCTGGTTCGGCGCACCCGAATCTCCCTTCGGGTGGTACTACCAGGTGTTCGGCCTGCTCAGCCAGATCAGCGTGGCCAGCCCGTGGATGCGGCTGCCCGCCCTGGCGTGCGGCATCGCGAGCTGGCTGATCATCAGTCACGAGATCCTGCCGCGGCTGGGTCGCGCCACCGCCGGCGCCCGCAACCACCTGCGCACGGCGAGCACGGCACCGGCCTGGACCGCTGCCGCGGTGTTCCTGGCCTGCTGGTTCCCGTTCAACAACGGGCTGCGCCCGGAACCGATCATCGCTCTGGGCGCCCTGCTCGCGTGGTGTTCGGTGGAACGCTCCATCGCCACCGGCCGCCTGCTGCCCGCGGCGCTCGCATGCCTGATCGCCGCCTTCTCCATCGCCGCCGGACCCACCGGCGTGCTGGCCGTCGCCGCCCTCGTCGCTGGGGCGCGGCCCATGCTGTTGGCCCTGGTCAAGCGGTCCCGCGAGGTCACCGCCCAGACCGGCCGGGCCGCGAAATGGGCCTACCTCAGCCTGCTCGCACCGATCCTGGCCGCAGGCACCTTCGTCCTGTTCGTGGTGTTCACCAATCTGACGCTCGCAGCGTTCCTGCAGAGCTCCACCATGAAGACCGCCGTCGGACCGTCGGCGAACTGGTACAACGAGATCGACCGCTACTCCTCGCTGTTCGCGTTCTCCGCCGACGGCTCCATCATGCGGCGATTCGCCGTGCTGGCGATGGTGCTCTCGCTGGTGGTGGCCGGCGCGGTCCTGATCCGGAAGGGCCGCATCCCCGGCACCGCCGCGGGCCCGGCGCAACGCATCGTCGGCATCACCTTCGCGTCCCTGCTCTTCCTCATGTTCACGCCCACCAAGTGGACGCACCACTTCGGCGTCTTCGCCGGTCTGGCGGCGGCGCTCGCCGCGCTAGCCGCGGTCGCGGCCAGCGCGGGGGCCACCCATTCGCGCCGCAACCGCACCCTGTTCGGGGCGTTGGTGGTCTTCATCGCCGGTCTGGCCCTGACCGCCCCCAACTCGTACTACTACTCCTCCGCGTGGGGCATGCCGTGGGGCGTCTGGCAGGTGACCATCGGCGGCGCCATGGTGGGCCAGGTCCTGCTGTACCTGACGCTGGTCCTGCTCGCGGTGGCACTCTGGTTCCACTTCCGCGAGCCGTTCACCGGCGCCGATCCGGTGCTCGACGACCCCGAGCACGCGCGTTGGCCGCGACTGCGCCGCAGCGTGGCCTGGCCGGGTCGCGCGCCGATGGGCGTCGCCGCGGGACTCCTCGTCGTCTTCGCCCTGGTCACCGCCATCGTCGCGGGCATCAACCAGTCCGGCTCCTACTCGGTGCCGCGCAGCAACCTCGAAGCACTGGCCGGCCGCCCGTGCAGCATGGCCGACAAGGTGTGGGTCGAGTCGAACCCGAGCGACTATCTACTGACCCCGGTGGACTCGACCCTGCGCGATCCGCTCGCCGGACCCACCAGCCAACCGGCGGGCTCCGATCGCAGCGCCACCACCGGATTCTCCGCCAACGGCATTCCGAACGACGTGAACGCGCGGGCCTCGTCGGGCAGCCTCGGCGTGCTCGCGGGGGCGGCCGCCGCCGACCCCGATCTGCTCATCGCCAACAGCGGCGGCACCGGCGGCGGCGTGATCAGCACGCCCGGCCTCAACGGCAGCCTCGCCGCCCTGCCCTTCGGCCTGGACCCCGAACGCACCGCCGTCCTGGGCAGCTACTCCGGCGACGTCCAGACCCCGGCCGGCCTCACGTCCGGCTGGTACCGCCTGCCCGCCGACTACCGGGATCGTCCGCTGATCACCTTCTCCGTCGCAGGCGACTTCTACCAGGGCGAACTCCGCCTGGAGTACACCGACGAGCCGATCGGCCCCACCACCACCGACGGATCGCTGTCGCCGACCGGCGGCATCGCCATGATCGATCCGGGCCCAAACCCGTCCTGGCGGAACGTCCGCATCGATACGGCCGGACTGCCGTCGAACCTCACGGCCATCCGCATCGTCGCCGACGACCACAATCTGGCCGCGGACCACTACCTGGTGGTGACCCCGCCGCGACTGCCCGAGATGACCACGCTGCAGGACACCGTCGGCAGTACCGACCCGGTCCATGCGGACTGGACGTCCGGGCTGGTGGTGCCGTGCCAGCGGCCCTTCAACTTCCACGCCGGCGTCGCCGAGATGCCGATGTGGCGGATCAAGCCGGGCGCCGACCTGGCGGCGGCCGTCGGAGCCTGGCAGAGCGCGCCGGGCGGCGGACCGCTCGGCTGGCTGGACGTCTCCCAGCGCGCGGAGACGGTGGCGACCTATCTGCAGGGCGACATCGGTCGGGACTGGGGCGCCCTGGAGCGCTACTCGGCGTACGACGAGGCGCGCCCCGCCGTGATCGAGTACGACACCGAGGTCCGCAGCGGACTGTGGAGTCCGGCACCTATCCGATACTGACCACGCCCGTGCGCGTTTGGGACGTGCTCAGCTTGTTCGACTAACCTCAGAAGTCGTGCCTGAGCCGACAACTGAGATCGAAGACACCGAGCGCCCACCGCGATCGGCCCCGCTGTCGGCTCCGTTGGCGCGGATACTCGCCACCATCTCCGGCGTCATCGCCGTGCTGGCCGCCGTCGCCGTGCCCTTCGTCCCGGTGTCGACGACGCAGGCGACCATCACCTGGCCCCAGGGCCAGCAGCTGAACGCCGACGATCCGTCGATCGTCGCCCCGCTCATCGCCCAGACCTCGCAGGCGCTGGACATCCGGATCCCGTGTGCACCATTGGCCGAGGCCGCCCGCACCTCGGGCACCGTACTGACCACCATGCCGCCGGGAGCACAGCGGCAGACCAACAACTCGCTGATCGTCAACAGCAACGGCGAGCGCGTCACCGTGCTGTTCCGCGCCAACAACGCGGGTGGGGCCACACTCGAGCAGTTGGCCTCCGGTGACTGCAAGAACCTGCGCATCTTCTCCTCGCCCGCGGGCACCGGCGCCCAGTTCGTGGGCTTGGGCCCGGCCAAACTGCTGCCGCCGGACACCCGCCCGCAGATCGACGGCCTGTTCACCGATCTGTCGACCGAGCAGGTGCAGAGCCTCGCCGCCGCGGGCCTGCGTTCGACGATCACCGTGGACAACCGCTACGAGTCGTCGGCCTCGATCCTCAAGACCCTCGTGATGATCATCGCGGTGCTGGCCACCCTGATGGCGCTGTTCGCGCTGTACTGCCTCGACCGCCTGCGCGGCTACCGCGCGCCGCCCAATCGCCGCCGCAGCGCAACGGCGTGGATCCGGTCGCTGCGCCCCCGCCTCACCGACCTCGTCGTCACCGCCGTCCTGCTGATCTGGCTGTTCCTCGGCGCGGGCGCCCCCGACGACGGCTACATCCTGAACATGGGCCGCACCGCCGACGCGGCCGGTTATCTCTCCAACTACTACCGCTACTTCGGCATCGCCGAGGCCCCGTTCGACTGGTACTACGGCTTCCTCGCGCAGTGGGCCAAGGTGTCCCCGTCGCTGCTCTGGATGCATCTGCCCGCCCTGGCGGGCGGCCTGGCCTCCTGGTACCTGCTCAGCCGCGTGGTCCTGCCCAGCCTCGGCACCGCCGTGAAGGCCACCGGCTGGACCGGTTGGGCCGCCGCTTCGGTCTTCGTCGCCTTCTGGCTGCCGTTCTGCGCCGGTCTGCGCACCGAGGGCATCATCGTGCTCGGCACCCTGCTGGTCTGGTGGGCCGCGGAGAAGGCGATCGCGACCAAGCAGCTGCTGCCTGCCGCGCTGGCCGCGCTCGCCGCCGCGTTCACGCTCGCGCTCGCCCCGCAGGGCGTGATCGCCGTCGCGATCCTGCTGGTCTCGGCCCGTTCGCTGCTGCGCATCCTGGTGGATCGACGCCGCGAGGACCCGCTGCTCTCGCTCCTGGCACCGATCGCCGCGGCAGGCACGGTGGTCCTGGTGGTGGTCTTCCGCGACCAGACGCTGATGACGGTCATCGAGGCGATGAAGACCCGCTACCAGGTGGGCCCGATCATTCCGTGGAGCCAGGAGTTCCTGCGCTACTACTTCCTCACCGTGACCACGCCCGACGGCTCCATCGCCCGCCGTATCCCGGTGCTGCTGCTCTTCGCCGGGGCCATCGTCACCGCCGCACTGCTGCTGCGCCGCGGGACCATCGACGGTGTGCGCCCGCGCCCGGCGTGGCGCCTGGTCGGCGCCTTCGCGGTGACTCTGATCCTGTTCTTCTTCATTCCGGTCAAGTGGACCATCCAGTTCGGTGTCTTCGCGGGTCTCGCGGCGGCGCTGGCCGCCACCGGCACCCTCGCGGTGGCCCAGGCCGCGGCGCGGTCGAGCCGCAACCTCACGGTCTTCATCGCCGGGCTGCTCTTCGGTCTCGCCGCCGTCGCCGCCGGCTACAACGCGTGGCCGTACGTGGCGCGCTATGACATCGCGTGGTTCGACCAGGCACCGTCGATCGCCGGACGTCCGGTGTCGTCGCTGATCCTGATCCTCGCGGTGATCGCGGTGGCCGTCGCCCTGTGGCAGACGCTGCGCATGGACTACGTGAAGAACCGCGGCATGGCTCATCACACGGCTGGCCAGCCGGACAGCTCCGCGGATGTCCGACGGATGGCCGTCGCCTCGTCGCCGATCACCGTGATCGCCGCCCTCACCGTGCTCATCACGCTGGCGATGTTCGGCAAGGCCGTCGTGAATCGCGGGGACGCGATGACGAGTCTGAGCAACAATCTCACCTCCATCGGCGGCGACTCCTGCGGCATGGCCGATCAGGTGCTGGCCGAACCCGATCCGAACGCGAACTTCCTGACCCCGGCGAACGGCCGCTCGGCCTCGGCCGCGCTGGCCGGCACCGAGGGCGTCGGGTTCACCCCGAACGGCGTGGCAGGCGACCTCTCGCCCGAGCCGATCGTCTCCCGCCCCGGCCAGATGCACGTCTCCGGCTCCACGTCCAAGCCGTTCTCCACCGTCGGCACGCTCGGCGCGGGCACCACCGGCGGTACCGGTCCGCGCACGGTGAACGGTTCCACGGTCGCGCTGCCGTTCGGCCTGAACCCGGCCATCACGCCGGTGCTGGGCAGCTACGGCTACCAGGGCAACGCACACCTGCGCACCGACTGGTACCAGCTGCCCGACCGCGACGCCTCGCCGCTGCTGGTCTTCGCCACCGCGGGCTCGGTCGGCTCGATCGACGCCAACGGCGCGCACATACCCGGCCAGGCGCTGGTGGTCCAGTTCGGCAAGCCGGGCGCGAACGGCGAGTTCGAGCGCATCGGCCCGAACGTGCTGCCGATCGACCCGGGACCCAAGATCGCCAACCGTCCGTGGCGCAACCTGCGCGTCCCGATGTCCTCGGCGCCCGCCGGCGCCACCGTGATGCGCCTGGTGCTCGACGACACCAACCTCGGCCCCATGCAGTTCCTCGGCATCACGCCGCCGCGCGCGCCGAAGCTGGTGACCCTGCAGGAGCTGGTCGGCTCGCAGGACCCGACCCTGATCGATTTCGCGGTGGGCGCGTTCTTCCCGTGCCAGCAACCGCTGACCTTCCGACACGGTGTCGCGCAGGTCCCGCAATGGCGCATCCTCCCCGACTACGTGACGATGAACATGCAGTCCAAGACGTGGATGTCGACGAGCGGCGGCGGTCTGCTGGCGATCACCGAGGCCACCACCAAGGCCACGGTGGTGCCGACCTATCTGAACCATGACTGGCACCAGGACTGGGGCACGCTCGAGAAGCTCGCCCCGCTCGCCCCGGACGCCGCCACCGCCGTCGTCACGACGGAACAGGTGACGCAGTCCGGCCTGGCCCGCGCCGGCTCGATCCGCCTGGAGCCCACGAAATGACCGCTGAGCATCCCGTCGACACCGCGACGGCCCCCGACTCCACCGACTCCACCGACCGGTGGGCGTTCCTGAAGAACAACGACTACCGCGTCACCAAACTGGTCGCGGCGATCGCGGGCCTCATCGGCCTGTGCATGGCGATCGCCACACCGCTGCTGCCGGTGCAGCAGCGGACCTCCGCCCTGCAGTGGCCGCAGTCCGACACCATCAGCAATGTGACCGCGCCGCTGGTCGCGTTCGTGCCCACCGACATGTCCGTCACCGTGCCGTGTTCGCTGGCCGAGGACCTGCCCGCCGCCGGCGGCGTGCTGCTGTCCACGATCCCCGCGGCGGGCAAGCAGGCCTCGGCCCGCGGCCTGTTCATCAAGGCCGATCGGGACCGCCTGGTGATGACGGTGCGCGACGTCCTACTGCTCAGCGTCGACCGCAAGGCCGCGCAGGCGAACGCGAACTGCGCCTTCGAGCTCACCGGCAGCGCTGACGGCGTGACGGCCCAGGTCACGGGCATGGACGGTGACGGCACCAGCTACCGCACCGACGACACCGACATGCGTCCGCAGATCGTGGGCGTGTTCTCCGATCTGCCCGCCGATGCCTCGCGCGACGGCTTGTCGCTGCACGCCGACATCGACACCCGCTACGTCAACTCCCCCACCCCGCTGAAGCTGGCCGCGATCATCGTCGGCATCGTGATGACCCTGCTGGCGCTGCTGGCCCTCGGGGTCCTCGACTCCCGGGACGGTCGCGGCCACAAGCGGTTCCTGCCGCGCGGCTGGTTCACCATTCGCGGCCCCGACGCCGTGGTCATCGTGGTGCTGGCCCTGTGGTGGCTGATCGGCGGCAACACCTCCGACGACGGCTACAACATCACCGTCGCCCGCATCACCGAAGAAGCCGGCTACGCCGACAACTATTTCCGCTACTTCGGCGTCCCCCAGGACCCGTTCGGCTGGCCGTACCAGGTGCTGTCGTGGATGACGCAGATCAGCGTCAGCGCGCCCTGGCTGCGCCTGCCCGCCTTCCTCGTCGGTCTTCTCGGCTGGTGGCTGCTCAGCCGCGAGGTGATCCCCCGCCTCGGTCGCGCGGTGCGCACCAACCAGGCGGCCATCTGGTCCAGCGCCCTGGTCTTCCTCGCGATCTGGCTGCCGTACAACAACGGCATCCGTTTCGAGCCGCTCGAAGCCATCGGCGCCCTGCTGACCTGGTGCGCCGTCGAACGCGCCATCGCCACACGCCGCCTGCTGCCCTACGCGGTGGCGGCGGTCATCGGCGCCTTCACCCTCGCCGTCGCACCCGGCGGCCTGATGGCCGTGGCCGCCCTCCTCGCCGGTCTGCGACCGGTGGTCCGCGGCATCGTGTCCCGTCGTCAGCGCGACGGCCTGCTGCCGATGATCGCGCCGGTCCTCGCCGCGGGCACCTCGGTGCTGTACCTGATCTTCTACTGGCAGCCGCTGATGCCGCTCATCGAGAGCAGCACCACCGCCTCCGAGGTGGGCCCCACCCTCGAGTGGTGGCAGGAGCCGGTCCGGTACTACTACCTGATCCTGCAGACCGGCGACGGCACGTTCTCGCGTCGCTTCGGCATTCTGATCATGTTCCTGGCCCTGGTGGTGGTGATCTTCCGCCTGCTGTCCAAGAGCCCGCTGAACGGCGTCGCCCGCGCACCGATCTGGCGTCTGGTCGCGATCATGCTCGGCACCATGTTCTTCATCTCGTTCACGCCCACCAAGTGGACCCACCACCTGGGCATCTACGCCGGTATCGGCGCGGGCCTGGTGGCCGCGGCGGCGGCCATGATGTCGCCGGCGCTGCTGCGTTCGCGCAGCAACCGCGCGTTCTTCGCCTCGGCCGTCCTACTGGTCACCGCGGTCGCGGCCACCGGCACCAACATGTGGTGGTACGTCGGCAGCTACGGCATCCCCTGGTGGGACCGCCCGATCGAGGTGGCCGGCATCAAGCTCGGCTGGGTGGTGTTGGCGCTCTCCATCTTCTGCGCGTTGATGGGCCTCTGGTACTACTTCCGCAACGACTACGTCGACGAGGCCAAGCGCACCGGCTACCAGCGCACCGGCCTGAACCGTCTCAAGGTCTCGCCGCTGCCGGTGATCTCGGCCCTGGTGATTCTGTTCATGCTCGGCTCCTTCGCGAAGGGCGCCTGGGTACAGCGGGACAGCTGGTCGTGGGCCAAGTCCAACGTCCGCGCTCTGACCGGCGACGAATGCGCGCTGGCCAACGACGTCCTCGTCGAAAGCGACCCCAACGCGTCGATCCTGCAGCCCGCGTCCGTCGACGGCCGTCCGGCGCCCACGCCGAAGGCCGCGCTGGCCGGCGAGAACGTCGGCTTCACGCCCGACGGCCTGCCGTCGAACGTCGGGATCGATCCGCTTGAACGCAAGTCCAGCGGTGATTCCGAGGACGCCGGCCCGCAGACCTCGCTCCCGACCACCGACGACGTCAGCGGCGAGGACAGCGACGACGGCAGCGGCGAATCCGGCAGCGGCGACACCGCTACCGGTGAGACCGACACGCCTGCACCGCAGAGCACCTCGGTCCGCCTGCCGTACGGCCTGAACCCGGCCACCACGCCGGTCCTGGGCAGCTACCGCACGCAGGGCCCGGCCACGGTCACCACCGACTGGTACCAGTTGCCGTTCGCCGCCGGGCAGGCACCGGACTCGTCGCCGCTGCTCACGGTCGCGGCGGCCGGCTCGATCGAGGCGATCAACGGCCTCGGCGCCGTGGTCCCCGGCCGCAAGCTGGTGGCCCAGTACGGTCGCGTCGGCGCCGACGGGAAGGTCGTCCCGGTGGGTGCGCCGCAGACCCCGATCGACGCGATCGAGACCAAGAGCGAGTGGCGCAGCCTGCGCTTCCCGCTCGCGGACGCCGCCCCGGGCGCCACCCTGGTGCGTCTGAACGTGGTCGACGAAGCACCCGCGCTCGCCGAGTGGCTGGCGTTCACCCCGCCGCGCGTCCCCGAGCTGGCCACGCTCAACGACGTCGTCGGCCGCACCGATCCGGTGCTCATCGACTGGCTGCCCGGCCTGGTGTTCCCATGCCAGCGGCCGATCGCAGTGCGCAACGGCGTTCTGGAGCTGCCCGAGTGGCGGATCATGCCCGACGCCGACGCCACCCAGAAGAACAGCCAGACGTGGATGGCGGGCAAGTCCGGCGGTCCGCTGGGCATCACCGACGCCCTGCTATCGCACACGCTGGTGCCGAGCTACCTGCGGAACAACTGGGGCCGGGACTGGGGCGGGCTGGAGCGGTTCACCCCGCTGGTGCCCGACGCCGCGCCCGCCGAGCTCGAGCTCGGCTACCGGACGGTGAACGGCTTCTGGAGTCCCGCACCGATGCGCTCGTCCGGCTACTGACGCTTTCCGGTCGCGCTTTCCGTTCGCCGCATTTCCGTTCACACCGCCGGTCTCGGGTGGCGCCGTCGTTCTAGATCGACGGCGCCACCGGACACCGACGCCGAACATCCCCAAACCGACGGGGTCGCGGCAACGGGCGACGGAGCAGTGGGTAGCGTACGGGGAAATGTCCCATTAGCGGAATGTCTCATTAGCGAAGGACGCACCCATGCAGATCGTCAATGTCCGTTTCTACGTCAAGCCCGAACTGGCCGACGAATTCCCGAGCGCGCTCACCGAACTGACCGAGGCGACCCGCAACGAGCCGGGTAACCTCTGGTACCACTGGTCGCGCAGCATCGACGACCCCAACGAGTACGTGGTGCTCGAGGGCTACACCGACGACGGCTTCATGGCGCACGCGACCAGCGAGCACTTCCGCACCGGCGGCGCGCTGATTCAGCCGTTCCTGTCCCGGACCCCGGACATCATCGCCCGGCAGGTGGAGGGCGAAGGCTGGGACCAGCTGAGCGTGCTCGCCGTCGACTGATGGCAGCCCCCGAAGCCAACCCGCACGCCCACGACTCCGAGCCGCACGGCGGCGGATTGGCGAACCGCCTCAACTGGCTGCGGGCGGGTGTCCTCGGCGCCAATGACGGCATCGTGTCCACCGCGGGCATCGTCGTGGGTGTGGCTGCGGCCAGCGCGGCGCGCGGCCCCATCTTCACCGCCGGTATCGCGGCACTAGCCGCCGGCGCCGTGTCGATGGCGCTCGGCGAGTACGTCTCGGTGAGTACCCAGCGCGACGCCGAGTCCGCGCTGCTGATCAAAGAACGACGGGAACTGGCCGACGACCCCGACGCCGAGCTCGACGAGCTGGCCGGCCTCTACGAGGCCAAGGGTCTCAGCTCGGCCACCGCGCACCAGGTGGCGCGTGAACTCACCGAGCACGACGCCCTCGCCGCCCACGCCGACGCCGAGCTCAACCTCGACCCCGACGAGCTGGTGAATCCGTGGATGGCTGCGGTCAGCTCCGCCATCTCGTTCACCCTCGGCGCGCTGCTGCCGCTGATCGCGGTGCTGCTGCCGCCGCAGTCCTGGCGGGTGCCGACGGTGTTCCTCGTCGTGCTGGCTGCGCTGGCCCTCACCGGCACCATCGGCGCGCTCCTCGGCGGCGCGAAGCCGCTGCGCCCCACGCTGCGCGTGATGGTCGGCGGCGCGATAGCCATGGGCGTCACCTACGGCATCGGCACGGCGTTCGGCACCGCCGTCGCCTAGCGACGTCGCGGGCACAGGCGGTCGCGGGCACAGGCGGCAGTCCCACCCACCGGCGTCAGCGCACACCACAGGCGGCAGCCGGGGCTGCCGCCTGTGGTGTGGCCTGACGCGAACGTGGGCGGGTGACGCCCGAGTACTAGATCGGCATCAGGTAGTGCTTGCGCGGGGCGCGCAGCACCTGCTTGTCCTGCAGCTGAGCGAGGGCCTTGCGCAGTTGCAGGCGCGTGTCGGCGGGCTCGATCACCGCGTCGATGTAGCCGCGCTCGGCCGCAAGGTACGGGGTGGCCATCATCGCGTTGTAGAACGTGATGAAGTCCTGACGCACCTTGTCGGCGTCGGCCGCCGAGAGGCCTTCGGTCTGGTGGCGGGTCAGGATCACCGCGGCGGACTCGGCGCCCATCACCGCGATCTTGGCCGTGGGCCAGGCGAAGTTGATGTCGGCACCGAGCTGCTTGCAGCCCATCACCGCGTACGCGCCGCCGTAGGCCTTGCGCAGCACCACGGTGACCTTGGGAACGCTCGCCTCGACGTAGGCGTACAGGAACTTGCCCGAACGCCGGATGGTGCCCTTCGCTTCCTCGACCACACCGGGCAGAATGCCGGGCGTATCGACCAGGAAGATCAGCGGAATGTTGTACGCGTTGCAGATGCGGACGAACCGGGTCGCCTTCTCCGACGCGTCGGTGTCGAGCGTTCCGGCCATCACGGCGGGCTGGTTGGCGACGACGCCCACACTGCGGCCGTCGACGCGCGCGAAACCGGTGATGATGTTCGGCGCGAACAGCTCGGCGACCTCGTGGAAGGCGCCGTCGTCGAAGAGCCGCACGATGAGGTCGTGCATGTCGTAGCCGGCGTTGTCGTTGTCCGGCATGAAGGTGTTCAGCGAGAGATCCGATTCGGTGATCTCCGGCTCCAGGCCCGGGTTGATCACCGGCGGCTGCTCATGGCAGGTCATCGGCATGTACTGCAGGTATTCGCGCACCCACTCGAAGGCCGATTTCTCGTCCTGCGCGACGTGGTGGATGTTGCCCCAGCGCGCCTGGTTGTGGGCGCTACCGAGATCCTCCGCCGACACCTCTTCGCCGTTGACGGCGCGGAGGATGTCCGGGCCGGTGACGAACATGTAGCTCTTGTCCTCCACCCCGACGAGCACGTCGGTGTTCGCGGGGGTGTACACGGCGCCGCCGGCGCACTTGCCGAGGATCACCGACACCTGCGGCGACAGGCCGGACAGCAGGTCGTTGCGTCGGCCCATCTCGGCGTACCAGGCCAGCGAGGTCACGGCGTCCTGAATGCGGGCGCCGGCCGAGTCGTTGATGCCGACCATCGGGCAGCCGAGCTTGCCCGCCCACTCCATCAGGTTGGAGACCTTGCGGCCGAACATCTCGCCGACGGTGCCGCCGAGCACGCTCTGGTCGTGGCTGAAGGCCGCGACCGGACGTCCGTGCACCAGGCCGTGGCCGGTCACCACACCGTCGCCGTAGCCGGTGTCGGCGGCGCCCGGCATCTTGGCCAGCGCGCCGACCTCGACGAAGGTGCCCGGATCGAACAGCATCTCCAGCCGCTCACGCGGGGAGCAGATGCCCTTGTGCTCACGCTTGGCGATCGCCTTGGCGCCGCCCGGCTCCTGCGCCAGGGCCAGCTTCTCGCGCAGGTCGGCAAGCTTACCCGCGGTGGTGTGATCGATCGTCACGCTCAGGACTCCTTCTGGTTCACTTGCGCAATCCGACTCGTCAGATCGGCGCCGACCTTCGCCACATAGGGCTCGTCGACGATGGACAGGTGGTCGCCGCCGATGTGGACGATCTCCAGATCGTCGACCACCTCGCTCCAGCGCCCGTCTTCGTCGATCTCGGCCCACTGCGGTTCGAGTTCGATGGCACCGTCGTGCATCTTGTCGGCGCGGTACAGCACCACCTTGCCCGCGTACGGGGTCGGGTGGATGTTGGTGAGCGCGCGGTTGTCGAGGAACGACGTCCGCTGGTGCTCGATGATGCCGCCGGGGATCTTGGTCCCGGACATCGACATCATCTCCATGATGATGGCGAACTGCTCGTCGTCGTCGGCCTCGACCAGACGATCCATCGGCAGCGGAATGTCGTCGTCGAGGTCGTAGGTCTTGACCGCGAAGTCCTTCCAGCGTTCCAGGCGGGCACGCTTGGTCTCCGGGGTCTCCACCATGTCCTCGCGGGGACGGACGACGTCGATCAGGCCCACGAACGCGATCTCCTCGCCGGCCTCGCGCAGCACCTGCGCCGCACCGTAGGCGAGGACGCCGCCGAGCGACCAGCCGACCAGCACGTACGGGCCGTGCGGCTGAATCTCCCGGAGCTTGGGCAGGTATTGGTGCACCCGCTCCTCGATGGAGCCTTCGACGCGGTCGAAGCCGATCACCGGCTGATCCTCCGGCAGACGCTTGAGCAGCGCCTCGTAGGCGGACGTGTTGCCGCCGGCCGGGTGGAAGACCAGCATCGGCATCGGGTCGCCGGCGGTGGTGTCGAACGTGTGCTGGCGTTCCCCGTTCGCGCCGGTGGGCACGCGCAGGTAGCGGACGAAGCCGTCGATGTCGGCCGCCGCCTCCATGTGTCGGCGCACGTACTCGCTCATGTCCTCGATGGTCTCCGAGTCGAGGATGTCCTCCACGTCGATGTCGCCGCCGGTGCGGTCGTTCAACCGGTCGGTCAGCTTCTGCGCGGACTCCTCGTCGAGGACGGGCAGCTTGTTGAAGATGCCGCCGGCCGACTTGCCGGTCACCACGGCGTAGGCACCGAAGGTCAGACGCTCGGCCGCGTCGCGCGGCGGGACGTCGGCCCCGGCCGCGGCCGCCACCTGGGCCTGATCGGTCAGGTCCGCGGTAGCCTCCGTTTCCTGAGCTTGTCGAAGGGCCGGTTCCTGAGCTTGTCGTAGGACGGGCTCGGGGGCTTCGACAGGCTCAGCCGGCACAACAGGCTCAGTCGGCGCGGCAGGCTCAGCCGGGGCGACAGCCTCGGCGGCCTTGCGTGCGTTCGCCTCGTCGATCAGGGCGCTGAGGGCGGCGGTGTCCAATTCCTGGCCGTCGCCGGCACCGTTGGCGAGCAGGTCCACCTGGTCCCGGTTCTCCACCGCGAAGGTGACGAACTTGGTGACGTCGGCGAGATTCGCCTGCCGCATGGCCTGCAGCTGCAGCTGCGGAATGTCGAACTCGTACTCCACGCGGTTCTTGATCCTCACCGCCATCAGCGAGTCCAGACCCAGCTCGATCAGCGGGACCTCACGCGGCAGGTCGTCGGGGTCGTAACCCATCGACTCGCCGACGATCACCGCGAGCCGCTGCTCCACGGACTGGCCGGATTCCGGCGTCCACTGATCGCCGATGTCGTCGATCACCTCGTCCTCGACGACGAGCGGCCCGGACGACTCCTCGACGGGCGTCGGCACGACAGCAGGTGCCTGCGCCACCGGCACCACGGCACCGGAGAGCGCACCGCCGGTGACGGACGCCTCGAACAGCAGCGCGTGCCCGTGCGCGGCATCGGCGAAGATCGCCAGTGCGCCACCGCCCGGGTGACGGGTGTACACGGTGGTCAGCGTGCCCTCGCCGGGCAGTTCGCCGTACGAGTCGGCGGCGACGACGGTCGGCGAGTCCAAGACGTGCTTGGCGGCAGCCAGCACCAGCTCGCGCGGATCCTTCACCACCGAGGCGGTCACCTCGAAGGCGTGTCGGCCGTCGGGTAGCGCCACGTGGGCGCCCGGCATGGTGCCGGTGCCGGAGCCGCTGTCGACGGTGGCTGTGAGCCAGTACGGCTTGCGCTCGAAGCTGGTCCGCGGGACGTCGGCGTACGGCAGGTCCTGGCCGATGCCGAACAGCGCACCCACGTCCACCGCGTGGCCGTGGACCCAGAGCTTCATCAGCGCGGTCACCAGGCCGACGTTCTCGTCTTCCTTGCGACGCAGGGTCTCGATGAGCTCGGCGTTGTGGATACCGGCACCGAAGGCGGCGGCCGCCACCGAGATCAGCACAGCTGGGTTCGGCGCGAGTTCGATGAAGGTGCGGTGGCCGTTCGCGACGGCCTTGTCGATGGCCTGCGCGAACCAGACGCTGTGGCGCAGCCCCTTGGTGAAGTACTCGATGGTGTGCACCGGCTCGGCGCCGGGGCGGTAGAACACCTCGCGATCCACCGAGCTGTAGAAGCCGGTGGTCGGCGACAGCGGTTCGATGCCGGTCAGCTCGTAGGCGAGCTCACCGAGCAGCGGATCCATCTGCGAAGTGTGGCTGGCGCCCTTGGTGGCCAGCTTACGGCCGAGCTTGCCCTCGGCCTCGGCGCGCGCCACGATCGCGTCGACCTGCGGCTCGGGGCCGCCGATCACCGTGTGCGTGGGCGCCGCGTAGACGCAGATCTCCAGATCGGGGAAGTCGACGAGGACGTCGTTGATGCCGTCGGCGCTGTACTCGACCAGTGCCATCAGGCGGATGTCGTCGCCCACCAGCATCGACTCGCCCTCGCCCATCAGCCGCGAGCGCTGGCAGATGACCCGGGTGGCGTCGGCCAGCGACAGGCCGCCGCTGATGTAGGCCGCCGAGGCCTCGCCCATCGAATGCGGGATCAGCACGCCGGGCTCGGCGCCGTAGTGGCGCATGGTGTCGGCCAGGGCCACCTGAATGGTGTAGATCCCGACCTGCGAGGTCTCGATGCCGTAGGTCTGCTCGTCGTCGAGGAACATCTCGGCGATCGAGTAGCCGAGCTCGTTCTGCACGTACTCGTCGACGCGGTCCACGTTCTTCGCGAAGACCGGATTGTCTTGGTACAGCTGCTTGGCCATCTTGCGGTGCTGCGAGCCGAAGCCGCTGAGCAGCCACACGGCCGACGCCGCATCCGGGGAGTCGGAGGTGAAGACGAACGGCGCGTTCTTACCCTCGGCGACCGCGGTGGCGCCCTTGATCGCGTCGGCGTGGCTGCGGGCCATGATCACCGAGCGCGTGCGCCCGTGGTTGCGGCGGGCCAGCGTACGGCCGATCTCCACCAGCGGGGTGGCCGCGCCCTCCTCGGTCTGCAGCCACTGCGCGAGTTCCGCGGCGGCACGACGACGCCGCGACGGCAGGAAGCCGCTGATCACCAGCGGCACCACCGCGTCGGGACCGGCGACCGGGGCGAAGCCCGCGGTCGGATCCGCCTCGACGACCTCGACCACGGGCTCGGTCTTGCGTGCCTGCGCCGCGAGCACCGCGCGCTCGGCCTCGGTGAGGAAGTCCTCGTCGTCGTCGAAGTCGTCCACGGGCGCCGCGACCGGCTCGGCGGCCGGCGCCGCGGCCACCGCTGCGGGGTTCAGGTCTTCCGGGGTCACTTCGCGCACCACGATGTGAGCGTTGGTGCCGCCGAAGCCGAAGCCGGAGAGGCCGGCGATCGCGTTGCCGGAGTAGCGCGGCCACGCGGTGTTCTCGGCGGTCACCTTCAGGTTGGTGGCCTCGAACTGGATGTACGGGTTGGGGCCGACGTAGTTGAGCGACGCCGGGATCTGGTCGTGCTGCAGCGACAGCACCACCTTGGCCAGCGCGCCGGCGCCGGCGGCCGACTCCATGTGGCCGTAGTTGGTCTTGGCCGAGCCGAGCAGCGCCGGAGCGTCCGCACTGCGGCCGCGGCCCACCACGCGTCCGAGGGCGTCGGCCTCGATCGGGTCGCCGAGCACCGTCCCGGTGCCGTGCGCCTCGATGTAGTCGACGGTGCGCGGGTCGATGGCCGCGTCGGCGTACGCATCGCGCAGCACGTCGACCTGGGCGTCCGGGTTCGGCGCGAAGATGCCGTTGGACCGGCCGTCGGAGTTCACCGCGGAACCGGCGATCACCGCGAGCACCTGGTCGCCGTCGGCGCGGGCCGCGGACAGCCGCTTGAGGACGAAGACGCCGCCGCCCTCGGCGCGGATCATGCCGTCCGCGTCGGAGGAGAAGGCCTTGATCTTGCCGTTCGGTGCCTGCGCACCGATGCTGTCGAAGCCCAGCGTCACCGCCGGGGTGACGATCATGTTGACGCCGCCGGCCAGGGCCACGTCGGTCTCACCGGTGCGGAGGCTGCGCACCGCCTGGTGGACGGCCACCAGCGACGACGAGCACGCGGTGTCCACGGCGATCGACGGACCGCGGAAGTCGAAGAAGTAGGAGACGCGGTTGGCGACGATCGACGTCGCGGTGCCGGTCAGCGCGTAGGCCGCGGTCTCGCTGGCGCCTTCGCCCAGGCCCATGGTGGCGAGCATCTGGTAGTCGTTGGTCGAGGTGCCCAGGAACACGCCGACCGGTGCGCCCTTGAGGTCGCTGGCCGGCAGGTGCGCGTTCTCCAGCGCCTCCCAGGTCAGTTCCAGGACCAGGCGCTGCTGCGGATCGACCATCTCGACCTCGCGCGGGCTCATCTGGAAGAAGTCCGCGTCGAAACCGCGCACGTCGTCGAGGTAGCCGCCGTGCACGTTGGCCTCGGCGATCACCTCGGCCAGCCGCGGATCGGCCTTGAACTCGGCCCAGCGGTCCTCGGGGAGGTCGGTGATGCCGTCGACGCCGGTGATCAGTGCTTCCCAGGTGGACTCCGGGGTGTAGCCGCCCTTCGGGAAGCGCGTGGCCAGCCCGATGATCGCGATGTCGTCGTCGGCGTCGCGGTCGCGTTCCCAGAACCGGTCGGCGTCGAGATCGAGGCCCTCGTCCGGGTCGCCCTCGATGATGCGCTTGGCGAGCATCGCGATGGTCGGGTGGTTGTAGGCGGCGGTCGCCGTCAGGATCACACCGGTCCGGTCCTCGACGTCGGCGGCCAGCGCCACCGCGTCGCGCGAGGACAGCCCGAACTCCTCCATCGGCCGGTCGTCGGCGATCTGGTCGATGGGCTGACCGGTGGTGGTCGAGACCCACTCCCGCAGCCAGTCGCGCAGCTCTTCGACGGTCAGGCCGCCGGCGGTCTCGCCCGCGGTCCCTGCGTGATCGGGGTGCTCGGTGGTCGACTCGGTGGAGTCGGCGCCGTGGTTCTCAATGTCAGACATCGCTCTACAGCCTACTGATTCGAAGAAGTCGGTTAGTACGCGTCAAGCCCGGTATGTCGACGACATACCGGGCTTTCCGCTCGAAGGTCACGATTTATTCGCCGGCGTCCGGGAAGGCCGTCTGCTGATAGCCACCGCGCAGGGTGCCGTCGACGTAGGCCGCCTTGGTGGCCCGGCGAGCGATCTTGCCGCTCGAGGTACGCGGAATGGAGCCCGCGGGGACCAGCAGCAGATCGCGCACCATCACGCCGTGGCGCCCGGCGACCGCCGCGCGCACGGTGTCGGCGATCTCCTGCGGATCGACCTTGCGTCCGGGGCCGCGCTCGGCCACGATCACCAGCTGCTCGGACGCATCGTCGGCGTCGAAGGTGAGGCCGGAGAAGCCGCCCTCGAAGACTTCGGCGGGGAGCTGGTTGGCCGGGACCGCGAAGGCCGCGACGAAACCGGGACGCAGGTTGACACTCGCCTCCTGGGCGCTCGCCTCCAGGTCCTGCGGGTAGTGGTTGCGACCGTCGACGATCACCAGGTCCTTGACGCGACCGGTGATGTACAGCTCGCCGTCGTAGATGACGCCGAAGTCGCCGGTGCGCATCCACTGCGCGTCGTCCGGCGTGCCCTCGGCGTGGCTGCCCTCGGGCAGACGGGTGGTGAGGAGATTGTGGAAGGTCTCCTCTGTCTCGTCGTCCTTGTTCCAGTAGCCCTTGCCGATGTTCAGGCCGTGCAGCCAGATCTCGCCGACCCGGCCGTCGGGCACCTCCGACGCGGTGTCGCCGTCGACGATGCAGGCCCACTGGCTGAGCGCGACCTGACCGCAGGAGACCTGCGCGATCGCGTTCTCGGCGTCCTCGGCGACGGGCACGAACTCGCCCGCGTTCAGCTTGTCGCGGTCGACGTAGCTGATCAGGGCCGCATTGTCGCGCTGCGTCGCGGACACGAACAGGGTGGCCTCGGCCATGCCGTAGCAGGGCTTGATGGCCTTGGGCGAGAGGCCGTAGGGCTCGAACGCCTCGTTGAACTTGCGCATCGAGCTCACGGTGACCGGCTCGGACCCGTTGATCAGACCGATCACGTTCGAGAGATCCAGCTCTTCGCCGTCCGCGGGCAGACCGCGAGCGGCGGCGTGCTCGTAGGCGAAGTTCGGCGCTGCGGCGTAGGTGGGCGCGCGGTCGTCTGCGGCCGCGAGTTCGCGGATCCACCGGCCCGGACGGCGCACGAAGGCCGCCGGGCTCATGATCGTGATGTACTTGCCGCCCAGCGCGGGCAGGATCACGGTGAGCAGGCCCATGTCGTGGAACATCGGCAGCCAGGTGACGCCGCGCGAGTTGCGGTCGATCTCGATGCAGTCGTAGATCTGCAGGCAGTTGGCGGCGACGGCCTCGTAGGTGATCTCGACGCCGGCCGGCACGCGCGTGGAGCCGGAGGTGTACTGCAGGTAGGCCACCGTGTCGCGGTTGTGGTCGGTGCCGGCCACCGGCGCCACCCAGGTGGAGCCCACCGAGTCGGGCACCGCGTCGACGGCGATCACGCGCGGACGGTCCTTGGCGGGCCGGTCCGAGAAGAAGTCGCGGACGGCCTCGGCCGACTTGGTGGAGGTCAGGATCGCCGTGGGCTGGCAGTCGGCCAGCACGCCGTGCAGGCGGTCGGTGTGACCGGGCTCGTCCGGGCTGAACAGCGGGACGGCGATGTTGCTCGCGTACAGGGCGGCGAAGAAGCCGATCACGTACTCCAGCGACTGCGGCGCCAGGATGGCCACGCGGTCACCGGGCTTGGTGACCTGCTGAAGCCGGGCCGCCACCGCGCGCAGGCGCTTGCCGAACTGGGCCCACGTCAGATCCTGGGCCTCCCCGTCACGCTCACGGCTGTAGTCGATGAACCGGTACGCCAGAGTGTCGGCCTGCTCGCGGACGTTTCGTTCCACGTAGTCCACCAGGGTGGCGTCTTCGGTGATTCGAAGGTTGCCGGATTCGTCGAGGAACTCCTCGAATTCGGTCTTCAGCATTGCAAACTCCTGTACCGCACGCGCGGCGTCTTCTCATTCACATCGGTGCCGTATCCACCACCCCGAGGTATCGGCACCCTGTCTCCACCCCGCTCTTCGACGCTTCGCATCGAGCCGGGGCACACAAAACCTTGGCTGATTCTACTCCTCCCGCAGCAGCGGGATGACAGGTGCGAAGGCATCCAGCTGGGTCGGGAAGACTCCCACGTAACTCATGGTGGTCTGCCTGCGCACTTCTCGAACCTGTTCGGCGATCTCCTCGAAGGTGCCGAAGGCCAGATAGGGCGAGGCCAGGATATCGTCGACGGTCAGCTCGACGTCCCGCGCGATGTTCGGCGGATACCCCTGTTCGAGCGCCTTGAGCGCCATCTCCGCGGTCCCCACCCGGTCGTCGGTGATCACGATCGTCGCAATGGTCCAGTTCAGCTCGATGTCGTCGAACCGGTCGCCGGCCGCCTGCCGGATGCGGTCCACCCGCTCCTTGGTCTTTGCCATCGTCATGTCCGAGAGTCGCAGCAGCCCCTCCGGAGTGGAACCGGTGGCCACCGAGATGATGTCGGCGTGCTTGGCGGCCAGCGCCAGCATCCGGGGTCCACCACCGCCGACGGCGATCGGCGGACGCGGACCCTGCCGCGGGCGCGGACTGCCTTCGAGGCCGCGAATGCGATAGAACTCACCATCGAAATCGACGGTCTCGCCCCGCATCAGGCGGTCCAGGATGGTCAGCGCCTCGTCGAGCTTCCGGATCCGCTCGGCGGGCGTGCCGAACTCGAGGCCGGCCTTGTCGAACTCGTCCTTCATCCACCCCGCGCCGATGCCCAGCTCCAGCCGCCCCTTGGACAGGACGTCGATCGTGGTGGCTTCCTTGGCCAGGATCGCCGGGTGCCGGAAGCCGTTGGCCAGCACGGACGTGGCCAGCCGAATCTTGCTGGTGGCCTGGGTGAGGGCGCCGAGCGCCGCCAGCGGACCCACCTGGTTGCCCAGATGGTCCGGGATCGCGAAGGTGTCGTAGCCGTATTCCTCCGCGGTCTGCGCGAGCTTCACGAACCGGCGGGCGCCGCCCTCGTCCTTGTTGCCCTCGCCGCCGGCACCGAAGCGGAACTTACGGAATCCCTCGGCGGTGTGGGTCGCCGGGTTCGGAGTCCGGTCTGCAGTCACCGACATCCTCCCTGTAGTTGCCGTCGCAATGTCACGAAAAGGTTAACTTAGCAGGTGACGAACCTGAAAACGGCTCGACCCGCCGGACCTCGTCTCCGCTCAGGAGTGCGCCGGATGCGGTGCTTCGTCGATCAGCCTGCTGGCCCACGCGAACATCCACTGGGTGGCGGTGGAACCGCCCGCCGACCAGTAGCGCGTGGTCGCGTACATGGCGTGCACGGGATTGTTCGCGGCGTTCGCCAGTTTGCCGATGGCGCTGAGCGGATTGGTGACGCGCGGTGCATCGCAGATCAGGTCGCCGGACGCACAGATCGAATAGGTCCGCTCCTCCAGGGTGCCGAATCCGCCCGGCCGAGGGCCGGTCATCTCGATACCGGGGACCAGCGAACCGAACGGTGCCAGGGTGATCTCGGCGCCGACGCCGTCCGGACTCGGCGCGACGTCGTTCTGCTTGCCCGATTCCCGACGACCGTCGGCGATCAGGCCGACGCCGAGCACCAGGTCGGCGTCCTGCTCCGGGATCGGTCCGCGGCCGTTGCCGATGTCGGAGGCGATGTCGCCGACGATCACCGCACCCTGCGAGAAGCCCATCAGCACGTAGCTGGTCAGCGGGCAGTGGCCGTGCGTCTCGGCCAGCTTCGCCGACGCACGACGCTTACCCTGGGCCCGCGAATCGTTGTAGTCGCGCTGCTTGTCGGTCAGCACCGTCGGGTTCCGGAACTGCGCGACGTAGGGCACCGTGTAGACCTCGGCGCGGCTCTGCGGGAACTTGCCCTGCAGTGCCTTGGTGATGCGCAGCATCAGCGACCGGCTGTTGGCCGTGGGCCGGTACGGATCGTCGTTCGCCTTCGACTCCCAGGTGCCCGGCACCGACAGCACCAGCACGTCCGGGCAGTCGGCCGGCTGCGCCTCGGGGCGATGCTCGGGTTGCGTGGTCGGGCCGGACGGCCCCTTCGGCGGCGGCGGAGCGGGCGACAACATGGTGATCACCAACACCACCACCAGCACGATGGCGGCGATCGCCAGGAAGCCGAGGCCGAACGCCACCCTCTTGGTACGGCGCTTCACGCGGTCAGCAGAGGTTCTTCTCGGCGGCAGCGATCAGCTTGTCCGCCTTGGCCCCCGCCTCGTTGTCGCTCTTGACCGACGGTCCGAGCCCGGCGCTCACGTAGATCTTGATCATCGCCGGGTCGGTCTTCTTGCCCTTGGCGTCGCAGACGTAGTAGCCCCAGGTGAGGGCGGCGTTGTTGTCCTCATCGCCGAGGAAGGCGACGTCGTCGCGTTTGAGCGCGGCGAGGTAGTCCTTGTCCTTCTCGCTCAGTTTCGAGTCGTCCGCCTGGCCGCCCGAGGGCTTCTCCGGCTTGGTGGCCGGGAGCGTGCTGGTCGCCTTCGACGCAGCCTCCGCCGCACTACTGGAGGCGGCGGCCTCCGACGGCGACACCGACGACGGCTCGCCCGACTCGGGCGCACTGCCCGAGATCATCGTCGTGGTGACGTCCTGATCGAGCGGAGAATTCGCCGTCGACGAATCCCCGCACGCGCTCAGCGAGATCGCCGCAGCGGCGATGGCAGCGCACCCGAGGACGCCGCGAAAGAACTTGCCAGTCATGGTGGAAAGGCTACCTTCCAAATCCGACCGCAGGTCCCCCCGAGGGGTACTCACCTGCATAAACACGGGAGAAACTCAGCGGATTATCACACTCGACGGTGAGCGGCGTCACGGCTTGGCTTCCACCCTCGCGCCGCCCTGCGGCGTCCAGGTGATCTTGCCGCGTTCGAAGGTGTTGAACTTCACCTTGCCGTCGCGCGAGGTGCGCTCGTCGCTGGTGGGCAGTCCGAGCCGATCGAAGGCCGTCACGTACGCGCCGCCGATCGCACCCGCGACCACCTTGGGACCGTCCGGTCCGGTGAAGATGCGGCCGTCGCGGAAGTCCTGCGCGTGCCCGCCGGGCACCGGGTACTGCGCCGTGAGGCACCCGCCCAGGCTGCGCAGCTGCTTGGCCTTCTTGAACGCGGGGCCCACCTTGCAGGCCACCTTGTCGCCGGACAGCCCGAGAGCGCTCGCCGCCTGCGGCCACGCCTGCTTCATCTCGAACTCCCAGTAGGGCCAGGTGTGGGTGCCGGACGCGCGGTAGACCGCCTGCGCCGGAATGCCTTCCTTGTTCAGCTTGGTGGCGAACTGCTGGCTGGTGGAGCGGGCGAGGACCTCGAGGCCGACGCCGGAGTAGTTGGTGGCCAACAGCGGCAGTTCGCTGGGGCTGTCGTGCGGACCGACGACGCCGTTGCCGGACGAGATGTACAGGCTGGTCCCGCGCAGCTTGTCGACCAGCAGATACGGGTCGTGCTCGGCCCATGCCGGATCGCTCGGCGGACCGAACATCTTCATCGAGTCGTAGCCGCCGCCGTCCCGCAGCGCGAACTGGATGGCCTGCGGCATGCCGTACGAGGTGAGCTGCAGGATGCCGGAGTACGACGCCGCGAACTTGAAGAAGCCGGGGTTGCGCGCGGCCAGCATCATGGCCGCCGTGCCGCCCATGGACAGGCCCTGGACGCCACGGACGTCCGTGGACCGCCACTGGTCCTGCAGCAGCGGGGTGAGCTCCCTGATGAGGAAGGTCTCCCACTGGTAGTTCTTGCCGCGGTCGGGCTGCTTCCAGTCGGTGTAGAAGCTCGACTCGCCGCCGATCGGTAGCACCACGTTGACGTTCTTGTCCTGGTAGAAGCGCTGGATGTCGGTGTTGATCACCCAGCCGCTCTGATCCTCCTGCGCGCGGAGCCCGTCCAGGGTCAGCAGCTGGGGGAACTTGTCGCGCGGCTTGGCGAACCAGTCGCGGGCCAGGAGCAGCTGCACCTGGATCTCCTGCTTCATCGCCGGCGAGAAGACCCACAGCGCGACCCGGTGGCTGTCGTACCAGAAGGTCTTGGTGACCCGCGCGGCCTGGGCCGGCGCAGGTGCCGCAGGCGCGGGTGCGGCCGGGCGGTCGGCGGGCGCCGGACGATCCCCGGATCCCGGCGCGGGTGCGGCCGGACGGTCCGTCGGCGCAGCCGGAGCGGGCTGCGCAGGCTCGGCGCCGACGGGGCCGGCCACCGGCAGCAGCAGCGCCGCACTCGTCGCCGTCGCCATCAGCGCGGTTCGCAGCGTCGTACGACGACCGGTCACCGGTCGGCTCGTCGCCCTATTCCACATCGCCACGTCCCTGCTCCTTCACTGCGCCCATCACGGACCCCGATCGCTGTGCTCGCGGATCGCCCGCACACGACGATGCGAGGCGCTCCACGTGTTTTTGTACACGTGGAGCGCCTCGTTGTCCGTACGCCACGCTGTGGCGCATGTGAATTGTGTGACTAATGTTTCATAGCCACGTCACTGGATCAGTTGAAGAACCCGCGACGGTGCGCGTTCCAGACCATGTCCTGCCAGTAGCCCCACGCGTGGGTGCCGTTGGCGTAGTAGGTCATCGGGTTCAGGCCCTGCAGGCGAGCGCCACCCTCGAAGGCCAGCGCCTGCGTCAGTGCCAGGATCTCCAGCGGGGTGCCCTTGAAGAGGTCGTCGCCGACATTCTGCGGGTAGTTGTACTTGCCGAACAGACCGTTGCCCGAGCCGATGTACAGCTTGAGGCCGTACATCCGGTTGATGAGCATGAACGGATCGTTCTGCGGCCAGCGCGGGCTCCACGGCGGGCCCCACATCGAGTCGACGTTCCACGGCGCCGGAGCGACGTCGAGCATCGCGACGCGCAGCATGGTGCGCATGCCGGGCGCGGTCAGGTAGTTGTAGCCCGAGAGCGAGGCGGCCGCGTAGAACAGGTCACGACGCTGCGCGGCGTGGGTCAGCGCGGCGTTACCGCCGGACGAGATGCCCATGATCGCGAACTTGCCGTTCTTGGTCGCGAGCTTCGGGACACCGCCGGTGCCCTTGCGCAGGTTGGTAGCGAGGCGCGTGATGACGCAGCCCCACTTATAGGTGCGCTGCTGGCCGTTGAAGTTCGACGGCGCATCCCAGTTGGTGTAGAAGCTCGCCGGGCCGCCGATGGGCTCGACGACGTTCACGCCGCGATCGGCGAGACGCTGGATGTTGGTCTGCTGCTCCCAGCCGCTGGTGCCGTACTCGGCACGCATGCCGTCGAGCATGATGACGGTGCGACGGTTACCGGGCTTGGACCAGATACGGACCTTCACCTTGCCGGGCGCCATGGACTTGTTGCCGAAGGCGCCGTTGGTCGGCATCCCGCAGGAGTCGGTCCAGTACGTCTTGCCGACGGCCGCGCTGGCTTCGCCGGTGCCAATCGTGGTGCCGATCAGGCCGACGGTGGTCGCCACGGCGATCAGGACCGCTGTCAGGCGACGGCCCCGCCACGGCTTCCTCTTAGCTTCACGCATTACTGCTCTCTTCCTTCGCTTACTCGATTGTCAGACCCTTCTCAGGTCCGACAACCGCCTCGTCCCGTGTCAGCAGTCTCCTGACTTGACACACGCCACACCCGTAACCGGATGGACGGAAGCCTATCCGCCTCGTTCCCACCACCGCAAAACAGTGACCTGGATCACAGTGTCGGTACTGGAATCAACGCCGCGGATCGCTCTCTGCATCACTGCGCACAGAGCCGTTCGCTATCAATACCATCGGGTAGCTGTGGAGCGACGTTACCGTTTCGAGATAGAAAATGCCCACTCAGTGAGCCGGATCACTTCTCATCCAGCTTGATCGGTTCCAAACCGCACCGCAAGATCTCGTACTCGGGCTGCCGCACGATCCGATAGCTGTTGAACTCGAAGGCCTGGCGCAGGTTGTGCCGGAACCGCGCGAACGACCACGTCTCCTTATAGGAGGCGAAGCGCGATTGAGTCATCGGGCACGTGAGCGCCACATTGGCCTGCCGCACCTCGATCGGGTCGATGTAGCCGGGCAGACCCGGACCACCCGCCACACCGCCGG
This sequence comes from Gordonia alkaliphila, assembly GCF_039542465.1. Taxonomy (NCBI): domain Bacteria; kingdom Bacillati; phylum Actinomycetota; class Actinomycetes; order Mycobacteriales; family Gordoniaceae; genus Gordonia; species Gordonia alkaliphila. The sequence goes on from NZ_BAABIE010000003.1 coordinate 186,687, forward strand.
TCTCCGCGATCACCCAGGCCGTCGGCAGATTCTTGTCGTGCCCGATACGTCCGTCCTCCAGACGCTCGGTGTGCGCGGCCAGCGGATAGGCCAGGCCCATCTGATCGATCACGCGGACGTCGAGCGGGGCGTTCATGCCCGTCATACCCAGGTTCAGGAAGTACAGGGTGGTCTGATTCCGCTTGTTCTCGGGCAGGTTCTTCCGGAGCTCGGCCACGTACCACTCGTCGTAGTTGCCGGAGGGCAGGATGATGCCGCCCTTCCCGTCGAGCTCCTCGATGCGCTCCATCATGGCGCGCATGCGCGGGTAGTCGAGATAGTCCTCGGCCGTGATCGGATTCTCGTTGGCCATGTTCGCCACATAGAAGCGCCGCTCGTCGACGATGCCGTCGCGGCCGATGTCCATGCCGGCGTCGGAGAGGACGTTCTGCGAGATCGCCGCGGCCCACCAGACCGTGCCGCCGACCACCAGGATGATGAACGCGGCCGCGGCGAGTCGCCAGCGCGCGAGCGCCGTGCGCGCGCTCGTCGGGATGGTCACCGGCACCACCATCAGCGGCAGCAGCAGAATGAACAGCGGGGCCAGCAGCACCCGGCCGTGCATGAAGTCGCCGCCCTGGCGCAGCCAGTACAGCGTCAGCAGGGTTCCGGCCACGGCCACGGTGATCACCACGGTGCTCGGCTGCTGCAGGCGCGCCTGGAAGTCGACCCATCGGGTGGCCCAGTTCCGGCTCTGCGAAGAGACCGGTTCCAGGATGTCCGGGATGTCGTCGGCGATGTGCGCGTGCGGGTCGATCTGCTCGGGATCGTGACTGCGCACGCGCGTGGCGATGACGACCGCGGCCACCAGCACCGCGAGGATCACCGGCAGCAGCAGGGTGTACGGACCGAACAGATTGCCCAGGTAGGTGAAGCCCTGGCCCCACTTGGCGCCGCTGGCGTCCTTGGCGATGGCCGGGTGCGGCACCAGAATCGCGTAGTAGCCCATGCGGAAGATCTGGTAGCCCACCGGCACCACCGCGGCGACGACGACCATCGACACCCGCAGCTTCCAGCCGATGGGAGCGCAGAAGAGCACCAGCAGCACGAGGCCGCCGAGGATGGTGATCTCCGGACGGATCAGCGGGGCCAGGCCGGCGAAGAAGGCGAGGAACAGGAAGGCGGCGTTCGCGCGCCAGTCCGTGCGTTCGCGGTCGCGCATCGCCCAGGCCAGGAACAGACACCACAGACAGGCGATCCAGAAGATCACCAGGCCGTTCTCCAGGCCGCTGGTCGCGAAGTCGCGGGCCGGCGGCAGCGCGATGTAGACCACCGAGCCGAGCGGAAGCAGCAGCGTCAGGGTCTTGGCGCCCGCGGTCCCCGCACCGAGGAAGCGGTTGCCGTAGAGCCGCGCGGTGCCGTACATCGCGATCGGGATCGCGGCGACCGAGAGGATCAGAGCGACCCACAGGACCACGTACTCCAGCTGCGCACCGGTGACCCAGCCCCAGAACGACAGCAGATAGGTCCACGCGGTGGAGGTGTTGGCCTCCACCCGCTCGCCCGCGTTGAACACCGGACCGTTGCCGGCGTAGAGATTGCGGATGGTGCGGAGCACGATCAGACCGTCGTCGGCGATCCAGCGACGCTGCCACGCACCGATCGCGAAGAACGTCGTAACCAGAGCCGTACCGATGAGCCAGCTCAGGCCCGGGACGAGAAGACGTCGGTCAGTGCGCCACCGACGGCCGGTGCGGCTGTCGGTGGCGGTATCGGCCTCGACCTCATCAGCCATAGACGGCGACCGCCACGAAGACGATCCAGGCGATCGCCAGGAACTGCAGGATCCGGTCGCCGAGGGCGATCTCCTCCGGCTCGCCGGCCGAACCGCCGTCGACGTCGACCGCGTAGCGCAGGATCGCGACGGTGAACGGCACCATCGAGATGGCGTACCAGACGTTCTGGCTGTGCTGGCCGTCGAAGGCCCACAGTCCGTAACAGAGCACCACGGCCGTGGCCGAGAGCGTCCACACGAAACGCAGGTAGGTGGTGGTGTAGTACTCGAGCGACTTGCGGATCTTGGCGCCGGTGCGTTCGGCCAGCTGCAGCTCGGCGTAACGCTTGCCCGCCGCCATGAACAGCGAACCGAAGGCCATCACCAGCAGGAACCAGCTCGACAGATCGATGTCGGCGGCCACGCCGCCGGCGATCGCGCGCAGCAGGAAGCCCGAGGAGACGATGCAGATGTCGACCACGGCCTGGTGCTTGAGGCCGAAGCAGTAGCCCAGCTGCACCACCAGGTACACGCCGATGGTGACGGCGGTCTGCCAATTGGCGATGAAGGCGATGCCCACCGAGGCGGCCATCAGGACCACCGCCAGCACGTAGGCCAGGTTCCGCGGCACCACGCCCGCGGCGATCGGGCGGAATCGCTTGGTGGGGTGGGCGCGGTCGGCTTCCACGTCGAGCGCGTCGTTGACCAGGTAGATCGACGACGCCGCGAGGCAGAACGCCACGAACGCGATGCCGACGTTGCCCATCTTGGCGGCGTCGGTCAGCGAGTCGCTGCCCGCGGCCAGCGGTGCAGCCAGCACCAGGACGTTCTTGACCCACTGTCGGGGTCGCATCGCCTTGATCAGGCCGGTGGCCAGATTCTTCGGCGGCCCGGTGACGGCGCCCTCGATCGGCTCCTCGCTCATCTGCTGTTCCTCACTTGTTCGACGCCGACGGCGCGAGCCGATCGATGTAAAGCTTGTCTGCCGCGATGACCGCACCGGCACTCGCCGCACCGATCACTGCACCCGCCGCTACATCGGAAGGGTAGTGGACGCCGAGCACCAGACGAGAAAGCAGCATGGGGGCGACGAGGGTCGCGGGCAGCACAGCAGGCGGAAGTCCGGCGGCGCGGCCGAGCAGAATCGCGGCCGCGGTGGTCGACGTGGCGTGGCTCGACGGGAAGCTGAGCTTGCTCGGCGTACTGACGCCGACGGCGATCAGCGGGTGGTTCGGACGCTTGCGGCGGACCACGCGCTTGATGATCACCGACGCCGCGTGCGCGCCGAACGCGCCGACGCCGGCCTCGATGTACTTGCGCTTGCGGTCCTCGTCGCCGGCCCGGTGCGCGAGCAGGGCGCCGGCGGCGGCCAGCCCCATCCAGCCGAGCGCGTGCTCGCCGAGGTGGCTGAGCCCGCGCGCGGCGGGCAGCACGCCGGGGCGGCCGGACAACGCCGACTGCACGCCGATCAGCACCAGTTCTTCACCGCGCGGGGCGCGATCGGCGCCCGTCACCGGGTCAGTCGATTCCGTAGACACGTGCCCAACTCTCCTTGCTGCCCAGTTCCTCGTGTGCCGCGCGGTACTGCGCCCGCATCTCGTCGAACCGGTCGCGCAGCTGCTTCTGCAACTGCGCCGACTCCTTGGCGAGCTCGAGCATCTTGTCGCGGTCGCGTTGGCGGTAGACCACGCCGCGGCCGTCGGCGGTGGTGACGGTCACGCCGTCGACCCGGCCCAGCGAGAACCAGCGGGCCTCCACCGGCGGGTAGTTGGCCTGCGGCACCTCGTGATGACGCGGATCGGCCGGGCGGGCGTTGTTCACCACGGCGCCCAGCAGGGCCTTGACCTTGGCGACCGGGCCCTTGGGCTCGTTGACGCCGAGGTGGGTGGCCTCACCCGAGGTGCGCGGCAGATCTTCCGCCGACGGCAGAACCACCGCGTCCGGGTAGTTCTTGCGGATCCCGGCGATCTTGCCGAGCGCGGTCGGCAGGATCTCGCGAATGTGGAACGGACCGGCCAGGAAGTCGCGCATCGCCTCGTTCTGAATGGCGACCGTCGAATACTCCAGGCACAGCAGGTGCTTGGCGGTGGCCTTGGCGTGCGAGCTCAGGATCCCGGCGATCGGGCCGTCGGTGTACAGCGAGGCCACCACCAGCCGGTTGCGCAGGTGGAAGTAGGCCTGCCAGTCGATGGCGTCGTCCTTGTCCGACCAGGCCATATGCCAGATCGCGATGCCGGGGACGGTCGCCGTCGGGTAGCCGGCGCGATCCGCGCGCAACGCGTACTCCCAGTCGTCCCACTTGATGAACAGCGGCAACGGCAGGCCGATCTCCTCCGCGCACACGCGCGGGATCATGCACATCCACCAGCCGTTGCCGTCGACGTCAATCCGACGATGCAGGTTCTTGGAGTTGTCCCGGTCGCTCAGCGGGTACTTCGCGAAGTCGTGGTCGTACTCGACGAACGGCGCCGCGGTCCACATGAAGCGATGCCGGTCGATCACCTCGCCCATGCAGTGCAGGTGGCTGCGGTCCTGCAGGTTCAGCATCTGACCGCCGACCAGCATCGGCTTCTTGGCGAAGCGCGACATGGCGAGGGCGCGCAGGATCGAGTCGGGCTCGATCATGATGTCGTCGTCCATGTACAGGACGTACGGGCTGTCGGTGAGCCGCAGCGCCTCGAACATGATGCGCGAGTAGCCGCCCGAGCCGCCCAGGTTGCCCTGGTTGAAGATGTGCAGGCGATCGCCCAGGGCGGCCGCGGCCGCGGTGTAACCGGGCTCGTCGACCACCTTGCGGGTGCCCTGGTCGGGCATGATCACGGCGTCGACGACGGCGTCGACCAGCGGGTCCGACGTCAGGGCGGCCAGCGCGGCCACCGCATCGGTGGGCCGGTTGAAGGTGGGGATGCCGACGGTCACGTTGGCCGAGCCCGCACCCTCGGGCACCTCGATCGGCGCGTACCAGCCGGCCGCCACGATCTCGGTGGCGTCGGTGGTGGTGACGTCGAACCAGATCCAGCCGCCGTCCTCGAACGGGCCGAGGTCGGTCTCGTACTCGAAGACGCCGCGGCCGTTCGCGTCGACCTGGACCAGGTCGCCGCCGATGGCGATGCGCGAGCCGTCGATCTTGGACCGGTACAGGTCCACGCGGGCGTTGCCGATCACCTCGATGCGCAGCACCACCGACGTCAGCACCGTCCAGCGACGCCAGTAGGAGGCGGCGAAGGCGTTGAAGTAGGTGGCGAAGCTGACCTCGGACTCGCCGCCGAGCCGCACGCTGGTGCGGTCCGGGGCGTGCGCCCGCGCCTCGTTGCGATCGGATTCGACCAGGTACAGCGAACGCACGTCCAGCGGCTCACCCGGTCGGGGGAAGATCACGCGCTGCAGCAGCGAGGTGGCTCGGCTGTCGGTCGCGGCCAGGTCGGTTGAAGTCATCTATCGTGCTCCGTCATTCCGCATCGGGTCAGTCCGCCAGCGGTGTGCCGTCACGCAGGTGCGGGGCCAGCGTGTTGTCGAACATGGTCAGCGCACTGGCGATGGCCATGTGCATGTCGAGGTACTGGTAGGTGCCCAGACGTCCGCCGAAGAGCACGCCGTTGGCAGCCGTCTCGGCCTTGGCCAGGTCGCGGTAGGCGGCGAGGCGGTCGCGGTCCTCGGGGGTGTTGATCGGGTAGTACGGCTCGTCGCTCCCGTCCGCGAAGCGACTGAACTCGCGCATGATGACGGTCTTGTCGGTCGGGTACTCGGTGCGCTCGGGGTGGAAGTGGCGGAACTCGTGGATCCGCGTGAACGGCACGTCGGCGTCGTTGTAGTTCATCACCGGGGTGCCCTGGAAGTCGCCGGTGTCGAGCACCTCGAGTTCGAAGTCGAGGGTGCGCCAGCCCAGGTCACCCGCGGAGTAGTCGAAGTAGCGGTCCAGCGGTCCGGTGTAGACCACCGGCGCGGACGGGTTGGCCGCGCGCAGCTCGTCGCGGACGTCGAACCAGTCGGTGTTCAGGGCGACGGTGATCTTGTCGTCGGCCGCCATGTTCTCCAGCCACGCGGTGTAGCCGTCGACCGGCAGTCCCTCGTAGGTGTCGCTGAAGTAGCGGTTGTCGAAGTTGTAGCGCACCGGCAGCCGGGTGATGTTGCCCGCCGGCAGGTTCTTCGGGTCGGTCTGCCACTGCTTGGCCGTGTAGTGCTTGATGAAGGCCTCGTAGAGCGGGCGGCCGATCAGGCTGATCGCCTTCTCTTCGAGGTTGTTCGCGTCGGCGGTGTCGATCTCGCTGGCCTGCTCGGCGATCAGCGCCCGGGCCTCGTCCGGGCTGAAGTAGCGGCCGAAGAACTGCGACACCAACCCGAGGCCCATCGGGAACTGGTAGGCCTGGCCGTCGTGCATGCAGAACACGCGGTGCTGGTAGCCGGTGAACGAGGTGAACCGGTTCACGTAGTCCCACACCCGCTGGTTGGAGGTGTGGAACAGGTGCGCCCCGTACATGTGCACCTCGATGCCGGTGGTCGGCTCGGGTTCGGAATAGGCGTTGCCGCCGAGGTGGTGGCGGCGTTCGACGACGAGGACCCGCTTACCGAGTTCGGTCGCGGCCCGCTCGGCCACGGTCAGGCCGAAGAATCCGGAACCGACCACGATCAGGTCGTAGGCGCTGTTATCGGTCACAACAGACCAGGCTATCGGACGGAACCTGAGTGTTGACCAAGGCGCGGCGGCCGATGGAGGTGGAGAAGGATCACTCCCGCCGCCCGGAACGGGCGGCGGGAGTGGTCGTGCAGCGAAGAGCCGGCCTCAGCCGAGCGCGTCGGCGGTCGGGAAGCCCAGGACCGCCAGGCCACCGCGGTCGAGGTAATCGGTGAAGGCGTCACCCAGTAGCGCCTTGGCGCCGGTGAGCGGGCTGTAGTAGATCACGCCGTTCTCCAGGATCTGCACCAGGCCGTGCATGCCCTTGCCGTCGACCACCAGTTCCGGCTTGGCGACGGTGCCCAGCGAACCCTGCGAGTTGTCACTGCGGTCCTTCGCGACCGTGCCCAGCGAACCCTGCGAGTTGTCACTGCGGTCCTTCGCGACCGTGCCCAGCGAACCCTGCGAGTTGTCGCTGCGGTCGAGGGCCACCTGCTTGGCGCCGAGGACGCCGAGTCCGGCGGAGATCATCTGCTCGATGACCGGCGTCAGCTGGCCGGCGGCACCGCTGAACTCACTGAGGCCGAGGGCCGACAGGTCCGGCAGATCGCCGGACATCAGTGCGGTCAACGGGCTCAGATCCAGGAAGTCGAGGGCACCGCCGCCCGGGTTCGTCGGGCCCACCGGTGGCTTGACGATCTTGGGCATGCTCTTCTGTCCGACCACGGAGAACCAGTCGGACTTGAGCTGCAGCTTCTGCCGCACCTCGTCGCCGGTGGCCTCCACGGTCCGGCTGCTGCCGACCACGCGGACCTTGCCCACGCGGCCGCTGCCCTCGCCGAGACCGTTGGCCTCGATCACTTCGAAGCTGCGGAGCGCGCCGACGCCGAACGCCGAAGCGATGCTGCCGGGACTGACCGTGGCGGTCCAGTTGTGGTTCGGGGAGACACGGTCGCCGGCGTCGACCACGGCCGGGAAGTCGCCGCCCGCGGTGTAGCCGCCGGTCGACGCCGAGAACTCGGTGAGCGCCGGCTTGCCGCCGCGCATCCGGACCTGACCTGCGGTGGCATCCGCGGCCCGATTGGTGCGGGGATCCTCGCCCGAGGCGCCGTGGTACACCTGCGACTGCTGGGTGTTGTTCATCTTGCGGCCCGCCGCGAGACCGGCCACGACGTAGGAGCGCGCCGCCACGGCCTGCGCCTTGAGCGCCTCGAAGCCGCCGGAGTCCGCCCACGCCGGGACCGACTCCTTGGGGATCACGCCCTTGACGTAGTCGTCGACCTTGACCTTGTTGGCCACCCCGTCCGGGCCGAAGCCCAGGGCGCCGCGGTACTTGCCGCCGTCGCAGAAGGTGAGAAGTTCATTGGCCGGGCGGTTGGGCCCGGCGTTGATCGGCTCCACCCACTGGGCGGGAACGGTCCGAACGACGGCGCCGTTGCACCCTTCGGTGATGGTGGCGTTGCCCCCGGACAGGCGCACTGCCTGTCCGGGAGCCACCGTCTGGCCAGCCACCTTGGCACCAGCGTCCGCGCGGACATGCACCGACTGCCGCTCGCTGAGCGAGACAGTGATGTCGGGGTTGTCCACCTTCCCCGCGGTCGTGTTGCCGTAGTAGTGACGCAGGATCTTGTCGGCATTCCAGCCTTGTTTGGCATAGCCGTAGGCGCCCCATTGGCCCATGCCGCGCCCGTGACCGTGACCCTTGCCGTTCAGAATCAGCGGAGAGTTCACGCTCAGTGCGACCCCCGTGTCCGGGAGCAACTGACTTCCACCCAGGGCGATTCCGCCGGCGGCCAACAACGGCGCCAGCCCCAGGGCGGCAAAGGTGAGAGTTCGCTTCTTAGCTCGGCCGGGTCGGGTCAGTGGCACTGCATTACCTCTTCGCGCGGGACCCCAGCTGCAGCCTGTGGCCCGTGTGATCAATGGGACTCATGTGACAGTAGTGATCACACGGCGAGGCGCACAAGCCGCCACGGTCACAACCGGGTCACGCTTGTCGAACACGCTTCGAACACCCCGGCGCCACTCCCCGCTCCCTCCCCCCGCCGACCCCTCCCCGCGTGTCGCGACCCTGACTGCGCCTCGCGCTCGGAGCCCGGGGAGCGAGGCGAGAGCAGGGTCGCGACACGCCAGAGGGGCGGTCGGGGGGTGGGGGGTGGGGGGGCGGGGGTGGGGTGGGTTAGAACCAGCGCTCGAGGACCTGGGCCAGGCCGTCCTCGTAGTTGGGCCGGGCCACTTCGTCGGCGGCGGCCAGGGCGGCTTCGTCGCCGTGGCCCATCGCCACGCCGAGGCCCGCCCAGACGAGCATCTCGATGTCGTTGGGCATGTCGCCGAAGGCGATCGGGGCCCGGCCGTCGACGTCGGTGTTGGCCGCGAGCCAGGCCAGACCGCTGGCCTTGTGGGTGTTCGGGACCGCGAGCTCGATCAGTCCGGTGCCGATCGAGTAGGTCACCTCGGCCAGACCGCCCAGGGCGGGCCGGAGCCGGTCCGCCATGTCGCGCGACGACATGCCGGGTACCCGGGCCAGCAGCTTCACCGCGGCCGCCTCGAACAGTTCATCGTCGCCGACCTGCACGTGGTCGGGGTTGAGCCAGGCGTGCTCGTAGCCCGCCGTCGCCACGAACTCCGGGGTGGCCGCGTCGCCGCGGCGACTGCCCACCGAGCCCACCCGCTCGGCGGCCAGACCCGCGCCCGGCAACCGTTCGGCGATCACCTCGCTCAGCGTGCGCAGCACCTCGGGCACCAGGGCGTTCACGTGCAGGATCTCGTCGGCGGCGACGTCGTAGACGATGGCGCCGTTGGCGCAGACGGCGTACCGGACCGCGGCCGACGAGTCGGCCAACTGATCGGCCACCTGCGGAATCCACCGCGGCGGGCGGCCGGTGGCCAACACCAACTCCACCCCGGCGCCGCGGGCCCGCTCCAGGGCGTTTCGCGTTCGGTCGGTCAAGCGCTCGTTGTCGTCGAGCAGCGTTCCGTCCACATCGGAGGCGATCATCGTCGGCGGTCCCCACGACTCGCGCGTCATCGACGTTTCCTTTCGTCTTCGGCGGCCTTCGCCGCACGCCGTCGGGCCTTCTCGGCTGCCTCGGCTTCTTCGATGGTCAGGGCCGCCCCCGGCGTCGGTGCGGAGCCGCCGAGCCGAGCGGGCAGCCAGTCGGCGCCGGTGGGCGCCTCCGGGTACTCCTCCTGGACCGCGCTCAGCAGCGCCGCCATCAGTTCCCGCAGATGCCCGGTGGCCGCGTCGACGTCGACGTCGGCTGGATATTCGAGCGGCGTCCCGAAGCGCACGTGGACCGGGATACGAGCGAACCCGATGCGCCGCCGGGTGCCCTTACTCCACTGCCGCTGCGCACCCCAGTGCGCGGCGGGCAGCACCGGCACCCCGGCCTCGGCCGCCATGCGCACCGCACCCGACTTGAACTCCTTGAGCTCGAAGCTGCGGCTGATGGTGGATTCCGGATACACCACGACGACGTTCCCGGCACGCAGCGAATCGACGGCCGCGTGGTACGCCGCGCCGCCCGCCGAACGGTCCACCGGGACCGACTGCGTGTGCGCCACCAGAAAACGCATCACCGGGACGTCGTTGAGCTCGGACTTGACCATGAAACGGCCGCGCCGACCGGCCCGCTTGAGCCCCAACGCCGGTGCGAGGAAGTCGGTGTAGCTGTTGTGATTGAGGGCCAGTACGAAACCGCCGGTCGCGGGGATGTTCGCCAGTCCGAAGTACTCGCGACGCATGCCCTGGGCACGCACCAGCGCCTCCGCGGTGAGCTCCAGTGTGCGATAGACCGGTTCCATGGCGACCCGCTGCGTCAGGCGTCTCCGGCGCTCTGCTCGCCGGCGGCCCGTCGAGCGGCCTTGGCCTCGGCGTCGGCCGCGTCCATCGCGTCGGCCTCGGCCAGCGTCGGTGCTCCGCCGCCCAGCCGGGCCGGCACCCAGAACTCGCCTGCCGGGTACGGGCCGTTCCACTCGGCGTACATCTCCTGCAGCTCCAGCAGCTTCGCCGACATGGAATCGTGCAGGCGCTGGGTGATCTCCTCGGCGGTACCGGTCGGCGCAATCGGCTCGGCCACCCCGATGGCGATCTTGAAGTTGTTGCGCCCCATGGCCTTCGGCTGACCCTTGGTCCAGATGCGCTGCGCGCCCCAGATCACCGTCGGGATGATCGGCGCACCGGAGTCGAGCGCCATCCGCGCCGCCCCCGACTTGAAGCCCTTGATCTCGAAGCTGCGGCTGATCGTCGCCTCGGGGTAGACGCCCACCAACTCGCCGTTGCGCAGGTAATCCACCGCCATCTGGTAGCTCTCGGCGCCGTTGCCGCGGTCCACCGGAATATGCCGCAGCGCCCGCATGATGGGGCCGCCGACCTTGTTGTCGAAGACTTCCTTCTTGGCCATGAAGCGCACCTTACGACGGCCCTGCAGGTGCGCGGGGATGCCCGCGAGCGTGAAGTCGAGGTAGCCGGTGTGGTTGATGGCCACCACGCCCGGTCCGTTCACCGGCACGTTCTCGACGCCGGAGATCTTGAACTTGAGGCCTTGGGCCAGCCACAGCGTCCGCGCTGCGCCGATCACCGTGTCGTATACGGGTTCCATGGCTGCCAGCCTAGTGCCCCGTGCTCGCGGGGCCTCAAGACAGCGGCAGGGTCGCGACGGGCTCGCCGATCATCTTGTCCGGGGTGGCCGCGTCACCGACGGTGAACGACACCGCGGTCGCACCGCCGATGTCGTGAATCACCGCGGTGGTCGACGGCGCGACGTCGGTCTCGGACATGGTGCCGGCCAGGCGCGGACCGTCGGGCCCGTCGAGCCACATCTGGTAGATCGTGCCGGGCGCCGGGCTCGGTACCTGGTTCATCACCAGAATGCCCTCGCCGGCCGTCGGCGAATAGGTGATCGTCGCCCGGCCTCCGGCGACGTCGCCGCTGGTGGTGCGCACGTCCGGTGCCGCGAAGATCTGCTCGGCCGTGGTCGGCGCGACCGGCTCGGCGTCGCCGCCGAGCGTGTACCCCAGCACCACGCCACCGGCGCCCAGAAGCACGGTGGCGGCCGCAGCGGCGGCGAACAGCCGGATTCGTCGAGGATCGCGCCGCGCCGGCTCGGCCGGAGCGGGAACGTCGTCGACGTCCTCGAGGAGCCGCGCGCGGAGGGCGGGCGGCGGCGGCACCGCGGTCGTCGCGCTGAGGTCCGCCAGGGCCTCGCGGATCGACGCCACCTCCGCGTCGAAATCGGCGCGCTCGGCGGTCGGCGCCTCGCGCAGCGCCCGAAGCAGCCGCGCGCGTTCGACGTCGTCGAGCGCGTCCACGGCGAACAGCGCCGCGAGTTCGCGGGGGTCGAGATCATCGCTCACCGCCCAGACACCCCCTCAGCCTCTTCAGTCCGTCGCGGATCCGGCTCTTCACCGTCGGAAGAGCCACGGTCAGTTGCTCGGCCACCTCCCGATAGGTGAGGCCGTCGTAGTACGCGAGGCTGACCGCCTCCAGCTGCAGATCGGTCAGCGTGTCGAAGCAGTCGCGGGCCCGCTGCGCCTCGTCGCGCGCGAGCACCTCGGTCTCCAGGTCGCCGGTCTCGGCGACGAACTCGTCCCGGCCGTACCGCGATTCCCGGTCCGACGCCGACGTCTCCGCGCGCACCCGATCGACGGCACGACGATGCCCGAGGGTGAGCAACCACGAAAGCGGGCTGCCGCGCTCGGGACGAAAAGTTCCGGCGTCCCGCCAGACCTGCAGGTACACCTCCTGGGTGACCTCTTCGCTGTAACCCCGATCGCGGAGGACCCGCAGCACCAGGCCGTAGACGCGCGCGCTGGTGCGGTCGTACAGCTCGGCGAAGGCCGCGCGGTCGCCGTCGGCCACCTGGGATAGCAGATCCTCGAGTTCAGCGACGTCGGTGCTCACGTCTCGCTCTCTCTCGGGGCGCCCCGTCGGTCGCGACGGCAGCGGTGCAGTGCACCCCAGCCTATCCGGACCGAGCACGGCGGTCATGATTAACCCGGCCCGCCGCGCGTCGCCGGCTTGTCCAGTCGCAGCTGGTAGACGTCCAAGTAGCCGGAGCGGAAGCCCGCCTCCGAGTAGGCCAGATAGAAGGTCCACATCCGCTCGAAGACGGCGTCGAAGCCCAGCCGGCCGATCGTCACGGACTGGGCGAGGAAGCGTTCGCGCCACAGCCGCAGGGTTCGCGCATAGTGGCGTCCCATCGCGAGTTCATCGGTCATCGTCAGATCCGTTTCGGTGGCGACGACGTCGCGCAGGGCCTCGATCGACGGCAGCTGTCCGCCCGGGAAGATGTACTTGTGCACCCAGGTGTACGTCGATCCGGAGGCCAGCATGCGGTCGTGCGGCATGGTGATCACCTGGATGGCCGCCTTCCCGCCGGGCGCGAGGACCCGCTGCACGGTCTGGAAGTACTCCGGCCAGTATTCGCGGCCGACCGCCTCGAGCATCTCCACCGAGACCACGGCGTCGTACTCGCCGTCGACCAGCCGATAGTCGAGCAGGTCGACGCGGACCTGCTCGGCGTAGCCCGCGGCGGCGATGCGGGTGCGCGCCAGGTCGCGCTGCTCGCTGGAGAGCGTCAGCGACCGCACCCGGGCCCCGCGTTCGGCCGCGCGCAGGCACAGCTCTCCCCACCCGGTGCCGATCTCGAGCAGGCGGGTGCCCGGCCCCACCTCGGCCTGGTCCAGGAGGCGGTCGATCTTCGCGCGCTGGGCATCGGCCAGATCGCCCCAGGTCGCCGTATCGGCCGCCGCGTCGGTGCCGAAGTAGGCGCTCGAATAGCTGAGGGTCTCGTCGAGGAAGGCGCCGAACAGGTCGTTGGACAGGTCGTAGTGGCGCGCGATGTTCGACCGGGTGTTCGCGACGGTGTTGCGTTCGCCGTCCGGGTGTCCGGGCAGCACCAGCGAACGCAGTTTCTGCAGGGGCGCGGGCACCAGGTCGGCGACGCGCTCGGCGAACGGTGTGAGCACGCCCACCAGATCGTCGGTGGTCCAGTCGCCGGCCATGAACGCTTCGCCGAAACCGATCAGACCGTCCGATCCGATCCGCTGATAGAGGGCCTGCGGGTCGCGAATGATCATGCGCGGCAGCACTTCTCCCGAACGCGGGGAGCCCGACCGGGTTCGGTCTCGACGCGCCCGCGGGTATTCGATGGACACCGGGAGACGGCGGGTCGCCGTTGCGAAGAGCCGTGCCGCGGCCAGGGCGCGCAGCCGCCCGCCCCGGGGTGCGGCGACGTCCGGCCACCGCGCCGGATCGACGCGGACCTCGGCGTGGTTGCAGCAGTCGTTGATCGTCATCGGGTCTGTCCTCTCGGGGTGGTCGGGGTGGTCGGGGTCGTCGGGACTTCGGGTCGGGGCTGTACGCGGAGCCCGCGGGCCCACAGCCGGACGCCGTGGATCCGGATGCGCAGCGAGACCAGCCACGGGGCGAGCGGCGCGCGGAGTTGGGCACGCAGGACGGCGGCAGTCGTGGCCGGCTGCGCGACGCCGCGCAAGGTGGCGGTGAACGGCGGCTGCCCGGGGCGCTCCAGCGTGATCGCCACGTGCACGCGTCCGTCGGCGTCCGGTTCGGGGAGCAGCAGGCGATAGCGGCCGGAGACGTCGTTGAACGGGGAGACGTAGAACTCCTTGTCCACCGCGGCGCGGCCGGCGTCGTCGGTGTGAACGAGGTAGCAGTGCCGCTGGCCGTAGGTGTTGTGCACTTCGGCCACCACGCAGCGCAGAGCGCCGGAACTGTCGTGGCACCAGAACACCGACAGCGGATTGAACACGTACCCGGCCACTCGCGGCGACAGCAGCGCGGTGACCGGCCCGTCGACGGCGCGTTCACCCGTCGCGGCGAGGTACTCGTCGAGCCGCTGCCGCAGCGTCGCGCCCGGCGTGCTCGCCTGCGGGAAGTGGTCGTCGGCCCGGAAGCGGGCGGTCCAGCGCAGTCCGCGCGGCAGCACGGGGAGGCGGTCGGCGTCGACCAGCCAGCTCAGGCTCGAATGCGCGAACCGATGGTCCACCGGTTCCCGGCGCGCATGTCGGATCCGGGTGTAGACCAGCGACGGCACCGGGGCGGTCATCGGGACACCTCCGTCCGTCCGAGAGTCGGCTCGTCCGGCCAGACCCCGCCGAACCGGCGAGCGGCCCGCTCCCCGGACGCGGCGCCGTCTTCGTGGAAGCCCCACCCGTGGTAGGCGCCGGCGAAGACGATCGCCGAGGTATCGATGTCCGGCAATCGCCGCTGCGCCGCGACCGACGTCGTGTCGTACACCGGGTGCTCGTAGGTCATCGACGCGAGCACCGTCGCCGGGTCGACGAGGTCGGTCCGCCCCATGGTGACCAGGTAGCGCGGCCGCCCCGGGGCCTCCGGGCCGTGCGGCAGGCGCATGAGCCGAGTGAGGTCGTAGGTCACGGCGACCTCGGAACCGTCGTCGCGGATCTGGTAGTTCCAAGATGCCCGCGCCCGCCGCGCTCGCGGCAGCAGCGTCTGGTCCGTGTGCAGCACGGCCGGCTTCGCGGCGTAACGCAGGTCGCCCAGCACCTGCGTCTGCAGGTCCGACGGCGAGGCGAGCAACGCCAGCGCCTGACCGGAGTGGGTCGCCACCACGGCGGCGTCGAAGGTGCACCGCTCCCCCGCCGCCGTCAGCTCCACGCCGCCGCCGACTTCGCGCAGCCCCGTCACCGGCGTGCTGCACGCGATGCGCCCGCCCCGCGCGCGGACCCGCGCGGCCACCGCCTCGACGTAGACCTGCGATCCACCGGTCACCGTCCGCCACTGCGGCGAACCGAAGACCGACAGCATGCCGTGGTGGGCGAGGAACTCGAACAGGTAGCGCGCCGGATACTGCTCGGCCGTGTCGGCGTCGCACGACCACACGGCCGCGACCAGGGGGTACAAGAAGTTGTCGCGGAAGTAGCGGGACAGGCGGGCCCGCTCGACGAACACCCCGAGCGGCTCGTCGTCGCCGGGATCGTCGAGCACCGCCTGCGCGAGCCGGTGGAAGCGCTTCACCTCCGCGAGCATCCAGAGATAGCGGCCGCGCGTCAGGTTGCGCCACGTCGGAAACAGCCCGGCGGCACCGAGCGCTCCCGCGTACTCCAGGCCGGTGAACTCGGACCGGACCGACATCGACATGTCGGTGTCCCCGGTGGCCACGCCGAGGTGCTCGAAGAGTCGGAGCAGGGTGGGATAGGTCCGGTCGTTGTGCACGAGAAAGGCGGTGTCGACGGCCACGTCCGCGCCGTCCGGGGCGACGACCGTCTGCGTGTGCGCGTGTCCGCCCAGCCGGTCGTCGGCTTCCAGCAGCGTCACCTCGTGGCGCTGGGACAGGAGAAACGCTGAGGTCAGACCCGCGACGCCGCTGCCGATCACGGCGATCCGACCCGATGACGATGCCAAGCTGTGTTCCATCACGCGAAGGCATTCGGCGCCGACACCCAGCCGGATGGGTCCGTCCCATCCGCGCGGCTCGCGGTTCCGAATGCCCTGTGCACCCACCGCGCCAACGAGAGGATGTCCGACGATGAGCATCACGTATTCGAGCACCGTCGACGCGCCGTGCGAGGAGGTCTTCGCCTGGCACGCGCGGCCCGGCGCACTGCACCGTCTGCTGCCGCCGTGGCAGCCGATGCGCGCACTAACCGAGTCGTCGTCGTTGGCCGACGGCCGGGCACTGCTGGGTCTGCCGGGTGGGCTGCGCTGGTGTGCGCAGCATCGGGCCGACGACCATCGGCCCCCGCACCGCTTCGTCGACGAGCGGATCACCGTCGATGCGCGCACGGCTCCCGCAGCGCTGTCCGGCGGCTGGCGCCACGAGCACGAGTTCCTTCCGGAACCCGGCGAGCGGACGCGGATGACCGATCGGGTCACCACGGTGGTCCCGGGCGCAGCCCTGCGCTCGACGTTCCGGTTCCGGCACCGCCAGGTGGCCGACGACCTCGCCCGACACGCGCAGGCGCGCGACGCCGGCCTCGAGCCCCGGGTCATCGCGGTGACCGGGGCGTCGGGCCTGGTGGGCACCCAGCTGTGCGCCTTCCTGACCACCGGCGGGCACCGGGTGATCCGGCTGGTGCGGCGACCGGCGAACGGCCCCGACGAGCGAACCTGGAACCCGGACGCGCCCGCCGCCGACCTGCTGACCGGGGTCGACGCCGTGATCCATCTGGCCGGAGCACCGATCGCCGGTCGTTTCACCGATCGGCACAAGGCGGCGATCCGAGACAGTCGCGTCGGGCCCACGCGGCGGCTGGCCGAGCTCGCCGCCGCCCGCACCGGAGTGGTGTTCGTCAGTGCTTCCGCGATCGGCTTCTACGGTCACGCCCGTCCCGGCGAGGAACTCGACGAACAGGCCGCGGCCGGCGACGACTTCCTGGCACACATCGTGCAGCAGTGGGAGGAGGCCACCGCCCCGGCCGCCACGGCCGGGCTGCGCACCGTGCAGGTGCGCACCGGAATCGTGCAGAGTCCGCTGGGCGGCACCCTGGGACTGCAGCGGCCGATCTTCGCGGCCGGGCTGGGCGGACCGCTCGGGGGCGGCCACCAGGTCCTGTCGTGGATCGACCTCGACGATCTGATCGACGTCTATCACCGCGCCCTGTACGACGACGGTCTCCGCGGCCCGGTGAACGCCGTTGCCCCGCAGCCGGCCAGTGCCAACGAGTACGCCGACACGCTGGCGCACGTACTCCGTCGTCCCGCACTGCTCCGGGTCCCCGAGTTCGGCCCGCAGCTGCTGTTGGGCCGCCAGGGCGCGCGCGAACTGGCCCTCGCCGATCAGGCCGTGTTCCCCGCGATCCTGCACGAATGCGGGCACCGTTTCCGCCGTCCGACGCTCACCGAATGCCTCGGCCACCAGCTGGGCAAGGCCTGACCTTCTCGATCCCCGACCTCGTCGGCTAGTCCAGGGAAACGGGCTCTACCGCGACCTGGTGCAGAGCGGCACGATCTCACTGAGCCCGCCGGTGGTGGGCGAGGTGAGGTAGGTGCAGTCCGACTGCCCGGCCCGCGCGATCGCCGCGCGGACCGACTTCCACTGGCTGCGATCAAGGGCCGGCGTGCGGGAGAGCACGAAGCCCGACCGGCGACTCGGATCGGTCACCACCGCCCACGAATAGTCCGGGTCCAGACCCACCACGATGTAGTTGGGCACCGTCTCCGACTCTCCCCAGTTCGGGACGCCCGGAAACCGGACGCGGAGTTGGGCGCCGGTGGCACGGTCCAGGACCTTCGCCCGACCGGTGATGGTGTTGGGGGTGCCGGCCCAGGTGGTGCACGAATTCTGCACGCGCACTTCGCCGTTCCCGGCGAGCGAGTACTCGGCCTTGGTGTCGCGGGCGCACACGAGATTGAACGGCGCCGGCACCGCGGCGAGCTGACGCCACGTCCCCAGATACCGGTCGAGCTCCACCTTCGGCACCGGCTTCGGGCCGGCGGCCGCGGTGCCGACGCCGGCACCGGACAGCAGTGTCACGGCGAGCAGAGCGGACGTGAGGGTTCGACGAGCGATGCGCATGATGGGGTGCCTTTCGGTGAGTGAGGGACGACGACGGTGCGCGGCGTCGAGGCCGCGCACCGTCGTCGATCAGATCGTCGATTCCGCGGTCAGTTCTCGTCGGTCGGCGGCATCAGCACCTGGTCGATCAGGTAGACGGTCGCATTCGCCGTCTTCACGCCGCCGCAGATGACACTCGCGCCGTTGACCTTGGTGTCATCGCCGCTGCCGGTCACGGTGAGCATGCTGCCCTCCACCGTCTGGTGTTCGCCGGCCACCATGTCGGGCCCGGCTTGACCCGACACCACGTGGTAGGTCAGCAGCGAAGTGAGGGCGGGCGCGTCGGTCTTGAGCATGTCGAGGGTGGCGGCCGGCACCTTCTCGAACGCCGCGTCGACGGGTGCGAAGACGGTGAACTCACCGCTGTTGAGCGTGTCGACGAGGTTCACATCGGGGTTGAGCTGGCCGGACACGGCCGCCGCGAGCGAGGTGAGCATCGGGTTGTTCCCGACGGCGACGCCGAGCTTCTCGGTCGCCATCTGATCGAGCGACCCCGGGCCGGTGGGCACCTGCTGCGCGTAGGCGGCGCAGCCGGAGCCGATCAGTCCGGCCATCGCTGCGTCGGCCGGGGTCGTCATGTCGGACGTGGCCATGTCGGCCATCATCCCGGTGGTCATGGTGCTGGTCGACGACGCGGTCGACGAGTCGTCGCTCGAACAGGCGGTCATGGCCGCGGCGACGGCGAGCGAGCAGCCGAGGACGGCCGCTTTGGTCATGGTGCTGCGTGTACCCATATCTCTCAAACTCCCTAGTCCAAGGCGCCGGCGGGTTCGTCGGCGCCGTCAGCAGTGACATGGGTCATTCGGATCGGCGCGCAGGCCGGATGGGTGCGGGAGAGAAGTTTTTTTTCGCGCGGCCTACGCGGGGTCGAGCTCCGCCAAGGCGGCGGTCAGTCCGTCGGCCCCGCCCGGGTGACGCGATAGTCGAGAGGTCGGTCTCGTGGCCGACGCCGCGGTCCGCACCTCACGGCTCATGCGGATCATCGGAGGTACTCCTCCTCCACCATCGTGCGCATCTGCTCCGCGACGCGGCGGCGCGCGGTCTCGTCGAATCGCGTTCCATCCAGATAGTGCTCGGGGCGCTGCCGTCGGTCGTGCCAGAATCCGCCGGTGGGCGGGACGGGGTCGATCGCGAGGAGCCAGACCGCGGTGTCCGCGCCCTGCACCGGGCTGCGCAGCAGCGGTCCCGCGAACCTCGCGAAGCGGGGCAGCGCATCGTCGACGCCGGGGGTGTCGACCCAGCCCGGATGCATGCCCGCGACCATCACCCCGGCCGGGCCCCAGCGATCGGCCAGGAACGGCACCAGCGCCGTCTGGACGCGTTTGGATCGGGCGTAGGCCCGGGCCCCGCGGTACTCGCCGCGCCGGTAGTCGACGTCGTCGACCGGCAGTTCCGCGGTGTACATCCCACCCGACGACATGAAGACCACCCGCGCATCGGCGCTCTGCGCGAGCTGCGGCAGCAGCAACTCGGTGAGCGCGATCGGCCCGAGCACGTGCGTGGCCAGCGAGAGTTCGTGGCCGTCGGCCGACGCGGTGCGTTCGGGCGGCAGCACGCCGGCGTTGTGCACCAGCGCGTCCACCGGGTACTCGGCCAGGCGGGCGGCGAGGTCGCGGACCTGCTCGGCGGCGGACACGTCGCCCGGTTCCACGCTCACCCGCGCGCCGGGGAATCGTTCGACGATGCCAGCCGCGACCGCGTCGGCCCGCGCGCGGCGTCGGCCCACCAGGATCGCGTGTGCACCGAGGGCCACCGCGCCCTCGGCGATCGCCGCGCCGATGCCCGACGTCGCCCCGGTCACCACCACGGTGCGACCGGTCAGGCTGCCCGGCGCGGGGTCGTCGACGGACCACCCCGCGGCACGCAGCCGGAACCCCAGGCTCGAGTAGCCCGGAATCACCGAACGGTCGAGCAACGCGTCCAGCACACCCATCGGTTTCCCGCTTCCCTCGACGACGTTCTCGTTCCACCTTTACCGTCGATCCGGCTACTCGGCCACCGCCGATGCGCGCGGAATCACAGGACGGGCGGCGGTGCGCGGACCTTAGTCCCGGGCGCGGCGTCATCGCGCCCGGATAGGCTGAAGGCACAGCCTTGCACTATCCGAAAGGTCCTCCCACCGTGCAGATCACCAGCATCGGCCATGCCGGCTTCCACATCGAGACCGCGGCCGGATCCATCCTCTGCGATCCGTGGGTCAACCCGGCGTACTTCGCCTCGTGGATCCCGTTCCCGGACAACACCGAACTGGACTGGAAGGCCCTCGGCGACTGCGACTACCTGTACGTCTCGCACCTGCACCGTGATCACTACGACGAGCGCAACCTGATCGAGAACGTCAACAAGGACGCCACCGTCCTCCTGCCGGACTACCCGGTGCCGGATCTGCGACGCGACCTGGAGCGGCTGGGCTTCCACAAGTTCGTCGAGACCACCGACTCGGTGAAGCACAAGGTCAGCGGCCCCAAGGGCGACCTGGACATCATGATCATCGCGCTGCGCGCACCGGCCGACGGCCCCATCGGCGACTCCGGCATCCTGATCGACGACGGCGAGACCGTCGTGTTCAACATGAACGACGCCCGGCCGGTGGACCTCGACGTGGTCGAGGAGGCGTTCGGGCACGTCGACGTGCACCTGCTCCAGTACTCGGGCGCCATCTGGTACCCGATGGTCTACGACATCCCCCGCAAGTCGAAGGCCAACTTCGCCAAGCAGAAGCGCCAGCGCGGCATGGACCGGGCGCGCAGCTACATCGAGCAGGTCGGCGCCACCTGGGTGGTGCCGTCGGCCGGTCCGCCGATGTTCCTCGACGACGACCTGTTCGTGCTCAACGACTTCAACACCGGCAGCGAATCGGACCAGGCCAGTATCTTCCCGGACCAGGCCGAGTTCCTGGAGCAGATGGTGACGCACGGGACCGACGACGGCGAGCGCCATCGCGGCCTGATGATGGTGTCCGGTTCGGCGGCGCAGTTCCGCGGCTCGGATCTGGTGGAGATCGACCACCCGTACCCGCCCGAGCAGGTCTTCGGCGAGCACAAGGCCGGCTACCTCGAGAAGATGAAGGCCAAGTTCGCGCCGATCATCGCCGCGGAGAAGGCCACCTGGGCGGCGCCCGACGGCGACCCGCTGCTGCCGCAGCTCAAGGCGCTGTTCGAGCCGATCATGGCGCAGTCGGACCTGATCTGCGACGGCATCGGCTACCCGGTGGGTCTGGTGGTCGGCGAGGAGACTTTCGTCCTCGACTTCCCGCAGCGCACCGTCCGGATGCGCGAGGACGGCGACGGCAAGTACCGCTACGGCTTCCGCATCGCCCCGGAACTGGTGCGCACGGTGCTCCGCGACAACGAGCCGGACTGGGTCAACACCATCTTCCTGTCCACGCGTTTCACCACCTGGCGCATCGGCGGCTACAACGAGTTCCTCTACACGTTCTTCAAGTGCCTCACCGACGAGCGCATCGCCTACGCCGACGGCTGGTTCGCCGAGGCGCACGACGACGACGCCTCGGTGGACCTGGACGGCTGGACCATTCAGCGCCGCTGCCCGCACCTGAAGGCCGACCTGAGCAAGTTCGGCGTGATCGAGGGCGGCAAGCTGACCTGCAACCTGCACGGCTGGCAGTGGGACCTGGAGTCGGGCCGCTGCCTCACCTCGAAGGGTCACGAGCTCCGCGCCGAGCGCACGGCCGCGGCCGAGGGCTGAGTGACGCCGCCGCTGGAGGGCTTCACCGTGGTGTCCGTGGAGCAGGCGGTGGCCGCCCCGCTCGCCACCCGGCAGCTGGCCGATCTCGGCGCGCGGGTGATCAAGGTGGAACGTCCCGACGGCGGCGATCTGGCCCGCGGCTACGACGACTTCGTCGCGGGCACCGGTGC
Source organism: Gordonia alkaliphila (assembly GCF_039542465.1). NCBI lineage: Bacteria > Bacillati > Actinomycetota > Actinomycetes > Mycobacteriales > Gordoniaceae > Gordonia > Gordonia alkaliphila. The sequence continues at coordinate 208,470 of NZ_BAABIE010000003.1, forward strand.
CCACTTCGTGTGGCTCAACCGCGGTAAGGAGTCCGTCGCCGTCGACCTGAAGTCGGACGACGGCCGGGCGCTGGTGCGCCGGTTGATCGACGACGCCGACGTCTTCGTCCAGAATCTGGCCCCCGGCGCCGCCGCACGCCTCGGCCTGGGCGCGGCCGCGTTGCGGGCCGCCCGCCCCGCGCTGATCACGGTGGATCTGTCCGGGTACGGGGACGGCGGACCGTACGCGCAGCGCAAGGCCTACGACATGCTGGTGCAGGCCGAGGCCGGCCTCATCTCGATCACCGGCACCCCGGAGTCGGCCGTCAAGACCGGTATCCCCACCGCCGACATCGCGTCCGGAATGTATTGCGCCCAAGCGGTTTTGGCCGCACTACTGCGCCGGGAACGCACGGGCGAGGGCGCACAGATCGAGGTGTCGATGCTCGAAGCGACACTCGAGTGGATGGGCTACCCGATGTACAGCCGGATGCACACCGGCGCCGAACCGCCGCGGATGGGCGTCGGGCACGTCTCCATCGCGCCGTACGACTCCTACCCCACCTCCGACGGCGAGATCCTCATCGGCGTGCAGAGCGACAATGGCTGGCGCGCACTGATGTCCGACGTCCTCGGGCGGCCCGACCTCATCGACGATCCCCGCTTCGCCACCAACATCGACCGGGTCCGCCATCGCGATGAGTGCGATGCCGTGGTCGCCGCCCTCACCGTGGAGTGGACCGCCGCCGACCTCAGTGCCCGCCTGGCCGACACCGGCGTGCCCGCGGCGGCGATCAAGGACGTCGGCACCGCCGTCGAACATCCACAGCTGCGTGCCCGCGATCGCTGGCGCACCGTCGACACCGAACACGCGGCCGTCGAAGCGCTGCTGCCGCCGGCCACCTTCGCCGATTTCGAGGCACCGATGGGCGCCGTGCCCGCGCTCGGCGCGGACACCCGCACCGTATTGGCGTCGATGGGTTGTTCCCCCGACGAGATCGACGCACTGGTCGCGGACGGCGTCGTCGGCGACTGACCTGCCCGGTTACCGCGCGATGTCGATGACCAGTCGCGTCGGGCTGCTCAACGCGCTCACCGCCACGGCGGGCTGCGCGGCGCTCACGCCGATGAACGCCAGCTGCTGTCCCTCGAAGACGCCCTCCAGGTTCACCTGCGTGATCCCGCCGACCCCGGCCACCGGGTTCGGTCCGCTGTACTCGGCCACGCCCGTATCGCCGGGATAGCCGACGCCGATCAGGGTCACCGCGATGACGGCGCGGCCCGGCACGATCACCGGATCACTGCTGCCGTCCTGCCGCGGATCGTCGGTGAACTGCACCCGCCACCCCGGCGTCCCGACGCCGCCGAATTCGAAGACCACGCGGTCGAAGCCGTCGTGGCCGCCCACCCGGACATCGGTCACGGTGAGCCGCGCGTTCGTCGACGCGTCGTGCTGCACGGGCAAGGTGCCGGTGATCGGACTCTGGGAAGTCTGAGTCTGGGGATTCGGAGTCTGGGCAGTAGAGGCATCGTTCGCCGGTCCCCCGTTCGTCGGGGACGCCGTCTCGGTGACCGTCACGCTCACGACGGACTGCGAGCTCGTGGTCGACGACGAGGAGTCCGCGTCGTCACCGCAGCCGGTCAGCACCGCCGCGGCAACCGTGGCCGCCACCAGCCAGGCCCCTGCGCGCCGTGTGTTCATATCGAGAATTGTCCACCAGGAATCGGCATAATCGCTGGTAACGGCGCAACCGTGACCAGATAGCCGCGGTCGTCGCTATCGGCGCGCGACCTCGTCGAACTCGGCCAGGTACTGGCCCACGATCACTTCTTCCACGGCGTCGGCGTACCAGGGGCGTCGCCCGTCGAGGCGGTAGACCACACCGCGCCCGATCATCTGCTCCGCGGTCAGGCCCTGGGCGAGGAGGTCGCGGATCCGCGCACCGCGCTCGTCGACCGCAGCGGTGTGCCGACGCAGATCGGCGAGGTATGCGGCCCGGTCGGTGTACGGGCCCTTGTGGTGGTAGGTGGTGTAGACGGCGGCGTCGATCTCCGCGCAGCGCGCCAGACTGGTCCGCACGTCCGACAGCCGCGACTCCAGATCCGCGTGCAACGGCCCGAACGACGACAGGTCGACGTCGGCCAGGAAGAACACGTCGTCCGGTTCCACGAAGAAGCCGCAGTGCCCGCCGGTGTGGCCGGGCAGCGGGATCACTCGGATACGGACGCCGCCGCCGACGTCGATCACCGTGTCGTCGTGCAGCGCGGTGGCGTCGGGCCGCTCGGACCACCGGAACTGGCGGCGCAGCTCCTCGCCCATCTCCTCGGGCGGCGAGTCCATGTAGCGGCAGAACTCCGCCCACGACTGCACGGCCGGCAGATCCCGCTGGTGGATCTGCACCGGCGCCGACGTCTCGCCCAGGCCCACCACATGGTCCTCGTGGTAGTGGCTGAGCAGCACCAGGTCGGTCTCGACGGCGGGCGCCTCCAGCGAGGAGTCGATCTGCACGGTGGTGTCGCCGCCGTGCACACGCACGGGATTGCCGTACGGGTACGCGCCGTCGTTGGTGCCGCGCAGCAGCACCACATGCTCGGAGATCCGAACTTCTTCCATGCCGCGACCCTAGCCCGTGAGCCAAGTGAGCTGTGGGGCGAGCAGGGCGTAACCGAGGAAGGCGACGATGTCGATCGTGGCGTGCGCGATGATCAGCGGCCAGAGTCGCGCGGTGGCCTGGTACCAGCGCCCGAAGATCAGGCCCATCACCACGTTGCCCAGGCCGCCGCCCCAACCCTGATACAGGTGGTAGCCGCCGCGCAGCAGCGCCGAGGCGGCGAGGGCCGCGTTCTGCCCCACCCCGAGTTGGCGCAGCCGCACCAGGAAATAGGCCACCACGATCACTTCCTCACCTACCGCGTTGCCGATCGCGATGAGGACCAGGGTGATGTACTGCCACCACGGTCCGCCGGTGTCACTGGCCACCAGTTGAGCGTTGAGACCGAGCACTCGGGCCACCGCGACGAAGCCGAGGCCGGGCAGACCGATCAGCGCGGCGAGGGCCAGGCCGGGCGGAACGTCACGCCCCGACGGCTTCGCCATCCCCACCAGCGGCAGCCGAATCCCGCTGCGCCACAACAGATAGACGCCGAGGCCGCCGATCGCCATCAGCTTGGCGGCACGCATCAGCTGGGCGATCAGGTCCAGGATGCCCAGCTGCGCCTGCTCCGGATTGAGCGCGACCGTGGTCTGCGCGATGCCGCCGCTGAGCTCGGCGTCGATCAGCGAGATGAGCGCGCCCAGCGCCGAGAAGCCGAACGTCAGAATCCCGACGATCACCAGCTCCCAGATCAGCGCGCGCCGCTCCACCGGGTCGCGCACCACCGGCACGTCCGGTTCCGGTGCCCGCGCCAGCCGCGCCCAGAGACTCACGCGGCCAGCCTAAACCGCGCGGAGGTTCCGGGCGCTGATCAGTGCCCGGCAGCCAGCCGGTGCAGCGCGGCCGACAGGTCGCCGATCCCGGTGCACGGCCGTTCGAAGGAGAGCCGGACATCGTCGTCGGACGACGGCGTCTCCACCCGAAAGGTGATGCCGAACCGATCCAGCCCGAGCGGTCGGACGCGTCCGCGCCGGAGGTGTTCGGGGAACTGATCGGCCAGCCGCGTCACCAGGTCCGGGTGGTCGGCGTCCAGGTGCGCCAGCCACTGGCCTTCGTACTCCCAGAACAGATCCGGCTCCGCCGACGAGAGCGCACTGGCCGGCACCGCGGACGCCCCGGTGGCCGTGGCGATCACCGCATCGTCGACGGCCAGCCGCAGCAGGCAGTGACCGTGGCCCACGTCGAGGAGTCGCGCGTCGGGATGGTCGCCGGCGATCTCGACGGCCAGCTCGCGCTCGAACTGCGCCGGAACCCCGTGCACGCGACCGGACAGCCACACCAGCGACCGCACCCGTTCGCGCAGGCTGATCGGGGCGCAGTCGGCGAGCTCGAGCATCGCGGGCACACCGTCGCCGCCGACACCTGCCGGCCCCGGGACCAGCAGAAAGGCCTCGGTCTCGAAGAGGTGGACCATGGCGACCGCGGTCGGCGCGCGGCCGTCCACCGACAGGGTGCCCTCCTGCGCCCGCCGGCAAGCGGACTGAATACGCTCGGCATCGCAGGGCACAGACACTGCGCTGGACTGGGCTCCCGACATGGAGCCTCCCTTCGTCTTAGGTTCGCCTAACTAAGTGTTACCTAACCTATGGGCTGGCCCGCGGCCCCGTCAACAGCTCGCGCGAAATCCATCACCGACTACCCTGGGCTTGTGTCCGTCTTCGCATACTTCGGTCCCGCCGGAACCTTCACCGAGATGGCGCTGAACCGACTCCTCGAACGCGGTGTGACCGGCGACGACGAGGCGGTGCGCACCGTGGCCGCCGACTCCCCCGCCGCCGCCGTCGCCATGGTCCGCAGCGGCGCCGCCGACTACGCGTGCGTGCCGATCGAAAGCTCACTGGAGGGCTCGGTGCCCGCGACGATGGACGCTCTGGTGCCGCCGCCCGGTGAGCACCGCGTCCAGGCGTACGCCGAGGTGACGCTCGACGTCGCCTTCACCATCGCCGCCCGCGAAGCCCTCGCCCCCGACGAGGTACGCACCCTCGCCGCCTATCCGGTCGCCTCCGCACAGGTCCGCGAGCAGGTCGCCGAACGCTTTCCGAACGCTTCCTTCGTGCCCGCATCGTCGAATGCCGGTGCGGCGCAAGACGTTGCGCAGGGGTTGGCCGACGCCGCCGTCACCACGCAGATCGCCGCCGACCTGCACGGCCTGGTTCCGCTGGCGCGCGACGTCGCCGATTCGCCCGACGCCCACACCCGGTTCCTGCTCATCGGTCGGCCCGGTCCGCCCACGGCGCGCACCGGCGCCGACCGGACGTCGGTGATCCTCGACCTCACCAACGAGCCCGGGTCACTGGTCACCGCGATGACCGAATTCTCTTCTCGCGGAGTGGATCTCACGCGCATCGAGTCCCGGCCTCGACGCCTCGGCGGCTCGGCGCAGTACCGGTTCTTCCTCGACGCCGCCGGTCATCTCGACGATGCCGCCGTCGGCGAAGCCCTGCGGGCGCTGCACCGAGGCGCCGAGCGCGTGGTGTTCTTGGGCTCCTGGCCCGTCGATCGCAGCGGTGCGGCCGGCGAGCCCACCGACCACGCGGAGAGCCTGCGCTGGTTCGCCAAACTCGAACAAGGGGATGACTGACATGGCTCGCCTTTTCCTGGTCCGCCACGGCGAGACCACCGCCAACGTGCTGCAGCAGCTCGACACCGCCCTGCCCGGCGCCCACCTCACCGATTTCGGTGCGCGCCAAGGCATTCGGTTCGGCCTCGACAACCCGCTGGCCGCACCGGCCGTGCTGCTGAGTTCGGTGGCCAACCGCGCGCAGCAGACCGCCGAACTGATCGCCTCCGCGTGGGACACCGACACCGCTGCCATCGACGACGTGCACGAGGTACAGGTCGGCGACCTCGAGGGCCGCAGCGACCGCGAAGCGCACGAGCAGTTCCGCGACGTCGTCCACGCGTGGCATCACGGCGACCTGGACGCCCGCCTCCCCGGCGGTGAATCACTGGAGATGCTGCGCGACCGCTACGTCCCCGTGCTCGATCGCCTCGCCACCGAGAACCTGCGCATCGAGCAGCCCCGCGATGTCTACGTGGTCTCGCACGGCGCCGCGATCCGGCTGGTCGCCGCGCACCTGGCTGGCGTCGACCCCGAGTTCGCGATGCGCAACCACCTGCGCAACACCGACTCGGTGGAGCTGGAGCTGACTCCCGAAGGTTGGCAGCTGATCCGCTGGGGTGCCCTCACCGACTTCACCCACGAAGACAACCCGCTCGGCTGACCCGCGCCGTCGTTCTTGGTTCGCCCGTCGTCCTCGGTTCGCCCCGTCGGTTTCAGTCGAAGCTGTCGGTTTCAGTCGAAGCTGTCGTTCTAGAACGACGGGCACAGCCGAAACCGACGGTGTGCGCGTGGCGAGGGAACCGAACCGGTCACTCCCCGCGTCTAAGCGGCATGGACTTGCCCGTCGACCGCTTCGGTATCGTTCGCCGCTCCCTCGTACTGCGCCACGGCCACTCCGACGATCTGCTCAAATCCCGGACTCGGTCCGGAGAGCTGATCCACCTCGGCCACGGCGCCTATGCGCCCGCGGGTTCGGTGTCCGACGGGCCCGGGTACGACGACGCCGTCTACCGCCTCCGCTGCCTCGCCTTCGCCACCGCCGGGCGGGGCGCCGCTCCGGTGCTGTCCCACCAGTCGGCGGCAGCGCTGCACCGGTTGCCCCTGCTCAAACCCGATCTCACCCGGGTGCACCTGCTCAGCGGCCAGTCCGGACGCGGTTATCAACGCCACCAGCGACACCTCCATCCGGGGCACGCGCTCAACCCGACCGTCATCGACGCCGTACGCGTCACCTCCCTCGAGCGCACCGCGATCGACGTCGCCTGCATCGGCGACTTCGCACAGGCCCTCACCGCGTTGGACGGCGCGCTGCGCCTCGGTGCGACGCTCGACGGCCTCCGGACCGAGCTCGCCACCCGGCGCCGCCGCGGTGCGGCGATGGCTCAGCGGGCGCTAGAGTTCGCCGACGCGGGCGCCGAGTCGGTCGGGGAATCCTGGAGTCGCGCCCAGTTCATCCTGGCCGGGCTGCCGCCCGCGCAGCTGCAGGTGCGGTACCGGTGTCGGACCCGCTCCCCGCGCGTCGACTTCTCCTGGGGCGGCCGCCTCGTCGGCGAATTCGACGGCATGGTGAAGTACGGCCGCACCTATGCCCGCCCGGGTCAGACCCCGGCGAGCATCGTCGCGAAGGAGAAGCGCCGGGAGGATGAGCTACGAGCGCTCGGAGTGATGGTGGTCCGCTGGCTCTGGGTCGACTTGGAGCGGGGACGCGTGGTGCCGGAGGTGCTGCGCTGGCTCCGCCACTTCGACCTCGTCCGCTGATGCGCTCCGTCGTCCTCGGTTCGCCCATCGGTTTCAGTCGAAGCTGTCGTTTTCGGTCGAGGCTGTCGTTCTAGAACGACGGGTACAGCCGAAACCGACAGGTTCACCGGAAAACGACAGCGCGGAGGGCGGTCAGCCCCAGCCGTGGGCGTCGAGCCAGTCGTCGTCGATACCGAAGTGGTGCCCGATCTCGTGCAGCACCGTGATCGCCACCTGCTGACGCACCTCGTCGGAGGTGTGGCAGATCGACAGGATGATGTCGCGGTAGATCGCGATGGTGTCCGGCATGCCGTTGTAGTCGTGGGTACGACGGGTCAGCGCCACCCCGGTGTACAGACCCAGCAGGTTGCGGTTCTCCGGATTGAACGGCTCGATCAGGATCACCACGTTGTCCATGGCGCGCATGAGCTCCTCCGGGAGGAGATCCAAAGCCTCCCCGACGAGAATCTCGAACTTCTCGTCGGACATCTTGACTGCCAACGTCACCCTCCTGAGGGAGCTTGCATTTCCCGATCGCTCGGGGCGTATCCCGGCGGCAACGGCACCGGGGTGGGCAGGGCCCGGCCGGGCGGGCCCTGGGCCGGTGCGGTGGGCACCTTCCCGTTGATCAACACCTGTTCGCGCGCATCGCCGACCAGCTTGGCGAAGCCGCCGCGGTCGGGCAGTGCGACGTAGCAGACCACCCGGCGGCTGCCGCTGTGCCAACTGACCTCGGAGATCACCGACCACTGCACATTGAGGGTGGTCTTTGCGAAGTTCTTCTCGCCGCCGAAGAAGCGGTTGGTCTGGTTGGGGCAGATGGTCTGCAGGTATTCGTTCTGCGCGGCGACGGTCGGCCACGGCTTACCCGAGTCGCGGCCGCCGAAACGCTGCGACAGATCCACCACGCCGGTGGTCTGGAAGGCGTGCGGCTCGGAGCAGTCCACCGGCTGGGTGGTCGGCTTACGGGTCGCGTCGTCGAAGCCGATGCAGGTGCCGTCGGGCCAGGCGAACGACTGGTCGGCGTCGGCCGCGGTACCCGCGGTCTCCAGCTGGGTACCGCCCGGTCCCGGCTCCTCGATGCCGCAGCGCAGCACTCGGGCGCCGCGTTCCCACTGCGACTTGGACGGATACATCAAGCCCACCGCCAACCGGCCCTGCGGATCCAGACCGCCGCTGCCGAGGTAGCGGTCGACGAGCACGCCGCACTGTTCATCGCGAACCGTCACGAACCGCTCCGGGCCGGGCCACGGTGCGGTAGCACCGAACTCGGCGCCCGGGAACTGCTCGGTGTCGACGGTGCCCGCCACCTCGAAGCGGTGGGGCTGCTCGCAAGACACCTTGCTCGGCGTACCCGCGGTGTCGTCGGCCCAGGTCAGGCAGTCGCCGGGCACCGAGCGGGTGAAGTCGGTCTCGGTGTACGAGTTGCCCTCGCCGATCACCGATTCGCCGAGTCCGCCGGCCTCGGAGAATCCGCCGCGCCACGCGATCACACCGCCGGCCGCAGCAGCGCCGACGAGGACCGCCACCAACACCGTGACCAGACGGGTCGCCGACACCCGACGGCGCACCGCGCCGTCGTCTTCGGGGCCCTGGGGCTCAAGTTCGGGATCAGTCATCGTCGTCCATCATGCCTGGCGATCGGGAACGCTGCGCTCCGAGTAGGGTTTGAGTCGTGATTGACCTGAAGATTGCGCGGGAGAATCCCGATCTGGTTCGTGACTCGCAGCGCGCCCGCGGCGAGGATCCGGCACTCGTCGACCAGTTGCTCGACGCCGACGCCACCCGGCGCAGCGCGATCGTCGAGGCCGACACCCTCCGCTCCGAGCAGAAGGGTCTCGGCAAGCTCGTCGGCAAGGCGCAGGGCGACGAGAAGACCGCCCTCCTCGAGCGCGGAAAGGAGCTCGGCGCACAGGTGAAGGCCGCGGTCGCCAAGCAGTCCGACGCCGAGCAGACCTTCAACCAGGTGCACCGCGCGATCTCCAACCTCATCGCGCCGGAGACCCCACCGGGCGGCGAGGACGACTACCGGGTGCTCGAGCACGTGGGCACGCCCACCGAGATCGCCGACCCGAAGGATCACCTCGAGCTCAGCGAGTCGCTGGGCCTGATCGACATGGCCCGCGGCGCCAAGGTCTCCGGCTCACGCTTCTACTTCCTCACCGGACCGGGCGCGATGCTGCAGCTCGGGCTGCTGAACATGGCCGCCGCGAAGGCCACGGCCGCCGGCTTCACCATGATGATCCCGCCGGTACTGGTGCGACCCGAGGTGATGGACGGCACCGGCTTCCTCGGCGCCCACGCCGACGAGGTGTACCACCTGGAGCAGGACGACATGTTCCTGGTCGGCACGTCCGAGGTGCCGCTGGCCGGCTACCACTCCGACGAGATCCTCGACCTGTCCGACGGTCCGAAGCGCTACGCCGGCTGGTCCACCTGTTTCCGCCGCGAAGCCGGCTCGTACGGCAAGGACACCCGCGGCATCATCCGCGTGCACCAGTTCGACAAGGTGGAAGGCTTCGTCTACTGCAAGCCGGAGGACGCCGCCGCCGAGCACCAGCGTCTCCTCGACTTCGAGAAGTCGATGCTGGCCGCCGTCGACGTGCCGTACCGCGTGATCGACGTCGCGGCCGGCGACCTGGGCAGTTCCGCCTCGCGCAAGTTCGACTGCGAGGCCTGGGTCCCCACCCAGAACACCTACCGCGAGCTGACGTCCACCTCGAACTGCACCACGTTCCAGGCCCGCCGCCTCTCCACCCGCTACCGCGACGAGAACGGCAAGCCGCAGACCGCCGCCACGCTGAACGGCACGCTGGCCACCACGCGCTGGCTGGTCGCGATCCTGGAGAACCACCAGCAGCCAGACGGCTCGGTGCGGATCCCCGAGGAACTGGCCCGCTTCACCGGCTTCGAGGTCCTCGAGCCGCGCTGAGCGCGCTCATCCTCGCCACGTCGGTATTCTGGCGAGGATGAATCAGCCTCCGCGACCGCCCAACCGGCGGGTGCCCGGCGGATCGGGCCGTCCGCCGGAGGCCGTTCCCCCCTCACCCCCAGTCTCCCCGTCACCCCCAGTCTCCCCGTCACCCCGACCGCCCGCGTCTCCTCCGCAGCCGCCCCGGCGCCCCACGCATGCGGGGCGCGGCCAGGTGCCGCCGCCTCCGCCGACGCGGCGGCAGCCGCAGCGGGTCGTTCCGCCGCAGGGTCAGCAACCACCGCGCCGGCCGGTGCCCGAAGCTCCGCGCACCACCTATGTGCCGGGCCCCCCGCAGCGACCCGGCCCGCAGGCCTGGTCGCGGGAACCTTCGGGTCGCCCCGTACCGCCGCCCGCCGGCGCGGTACCCGCCCCGACTCCCGCTCCCGCAGCGGAGCCGAGTCGTTACGCACCGCGGCAGGAGCCCCAGCCCATCCCGGCCACCGACCGGTCCGGTGATCGCGCCGGACAACGATCGGCGCGCGCCTCCGGGCACGACAGTGGGAGCCGTCCCCCGAACGCACCCCCGGCCGCAAAACCCGGTCAAGCCGGCAAGCCGAAGCGCAAACGTAAGCGCCATCTGCTGCGCTGGTTCCTGGTGGTGCTGCTGATCCTGGTCCTGCTGCCGGTGGGCGTCCTGTTCTACTACGACGCCCAGCTGCATCGGGTCGACGCGCTCGCCGCGTATTCGGGTCGCCCGGCGGGCACGCCCGGCACCACCTGGCTGATCGTCGGCACCGATTCCCGCGCCGATCTGACCCAGGACGAGAAGGACAAGCTCGCCACCGGCGACAGCGACGGCGCCCGCACCGACACCATCATGCTGGCCCACCTGCCGCCGAGCGGCAGCGCGATGCTGATCTCCATCCCGCGCGATCTGTACGTCCCGATCTCGGGCATGGGCAGCCACAAGATCAACGCCGCCTTCAACGAGGGCGGTCCGCAGCTGCTGGTGCGGACGGTCGAGGACCTGTCCGGCATGCGTATCGACCACTACGCCGAGATCGGATTCGGCGGCTTCGACCGTCTGGTCGACGCGGTCGGCGGGGTCCAGATGTGCCTGGACCAGCCGTTGCGCGACCCCAAGGCCGGACTCCGGTTGAAGGCCGGCTGCCAGACGCTCAACGGCGCGCAGGCGCTGGGCCTGGTCCGCACCCGGGCCTTCCCGAACGCCGACCTCGAACGCGTGGTGAACCAGCGCAAGTTCCTCACCGCGCTGATGCATCGCGCGATGAGCCCGGGCGTGCTGCTCAATCCGTTCCAGCTGTTCCCGTTCCTGAACGGGGCGGTGGCCGCGCTGACCGTCGCCGACGGCGACCACCTGTGGCATCTCGCGTGGCTCGGCTACAAGCTCAACGGCGACACGGTCACCACCACGGTCCCCACCGGCGGAAGCACCTACACCGACGACGGCGACTCGCTGGCCACCGACCAGTCGACGGCGGACTTCTTCGACTACCTGCGACGCGGCAAGCCGGTCCCCACCGACCTGCTCAGCGAGGGCGGCGCCTGATCAGGCGCACCCGCGCTCAGCGCAGGGTGACCTGTCGGCCCAGGATGCCGGCCCGCGAACCGCGTTCTGCCGCAGTGAGATCCGCGTCGTCGGCCAGGGCCTCGCCGAACCACTCGTCGAGCTGCGCCAAGCCGTCGTACCACTCCTCGTGGTGGCGTTCGTTGTCCAGATCGAAGACCGGGACCACCAGGCCGTGCGTGCGGAACGAGCCCGCGAAGCGGGAGCCCTCGCCCATCGTCAGCCGGCCGGCCGCGTGCAGTCGTGCCATGGCCTTCATCAGGGCGTCCTCGTCTTCGGGTCGCACCCAGCGCAGGTGGGCACGCTCGCCCGCATCCACCCACCACGGTGCACCCAGTCCGCTGTTCGGGGTGAGGCGCGCGGTCGGCATGATCGTCTCGTTGGCCCGCCCCAGCATCTGCTGGATCTGCGGGGTCACCTCGGCGTCGTCGGCGAACCACCACGAGAAGTCCTGGTAGACCACCACATCGAGGGCTGCGGTCGGGTCGACGATGTCGGCCAGTCCGCGCTCGGCGTCGCCGCCGCGGTACTCGCTCCCGGGCTCGGCCGAGGCCGCCCAGGTCAGCGCCGTGGCCACCGAGGCCGCGAGGTCCGCGGGCTCGGGGTCGGTCTGCAGGCCCACCAGGCCTTGCGTCACCTTGCCGTCGACGCCGCGGGCAGCGCCGCGCTCACCCCAGGTCGCGGCATCGCGCGAGCGCACGAACGCCCCGCCGGCACCCGGCAGGATGGTCGCGAAGTCCACTTCATTGGCCGCCTCGAAGCCGTCGGCGAAGGTCACCTGGGCGGTGGCCGAGGCGACGAAGGCCCGGAGCGCGACCAGGTCGCACTCGGCCGCCGGCAACGCCTCGAACGGCCGGGCGGGGGGCGCCAGCGCCGCCGCCTGCCGCGCCTTCCGGGCCGCGACGCGCTCCGCCCGGTTACTACCCGGGCGCGGTCCGCTGTTGCGCTTGCTCTTCTTGGCCATGGTTCAGCCTCTCCCTACCGAAATCGAGGTCGACGGTGTCAGTCGACGGTCACCAGCCAGTCACGCACCCGAGCGGGATGATTGGTCGCGATCCAGCGCACGCCCAGATCCGCGCACAACTGCACGTCATCACGTTCATCGACGGTCCACGCGTACGTTACCCGTCCCCCGGCGGCGGCCTTGTCGACCAGGTCCGGGTGTGTCCGCAGAGTCGCCACCGACGGCCCGATCCCGGTGGCGCCGACGGCCGTGGCCGCGCCCGTGGTGAGCCCGCGGGCCGTCTCGCCGAGCAGGATGGTGGGCAGCATGGGCGCGGACCGCCGGATCCGCCAGACACCCGACGCCGAGAACGAGATGACTACCGCACGACTGTGATCCGCCGACGGCGGGGCGCCCACCTTGAACTCGTGCAGGGTCTCGAGCAGGCGCTGCTCCACCAGGCTGCCGAAGCGCACCGGATGCTTGGTCTCGATGAACAGGCGGACCGGCCGGTGCCAGTCCAGCGTCAACTCCAGCAGTTCGGGCAGCGTCAGCACGGTGGCCGACGCCCCGCTGTGCCAGGACCCGAAGTCGTACTCGCGCAGCTGATCCAAGGTCAGCTCGCTCACCACGCCCGTACCGTTCGACGTCCGGTCGATGGTGCGGTCGTGCACGCACACCAACTGGTGGTCGGCGGTCAGCCGGACGTCGCACTCGAGGCCGTCGGCGCCCTCCCGCAGCGCGGCCTCGTAGGCCGCGAGCGTGTGCTCGGCGTGATCGGCCGACGCCCCGCGATGGGCGACGACGGCCGGTTTGCCCGAGCGGGACACCCCCGAGGTGCTCACGCGGCCACCACGAACCGTCGGGCCGGCGCCACCGACGGGAGGTCGGTCGCCACCAGCCCGTCCAGGCGCGGGACCAGCCAGGCGACGAAGATCCCCGACGCCACGAACGTGACCAGGGTGGCGACCATCGCGTCGGCGCCCACCTGGATCGACCCGCTCGACCACGCGACGATCCGGTAGACCAGCGCGATCAACGCGAGGCCGTTCACCAGGCCCCAGGCCACCGCGACCCGGTTGATCGCCGGTCGGACCCGGGCGGCCTGCGCGGGACCGACCGCGGCGGCGGCCTCCAGCAGCAGCAGCGGTGCGGTGAGCACGTTGACGAACGGAAGCACCGCTCCTGCGATGATCAACCAGCGCCGGCGCGGATCACTGGTCTCGACGGTCTCGTACGACCGCTCGCGCGCGGCCAGGAGCCACCGCGCGAACAGGAACAGGCCCCACACGGCGGCAGCGACGGCCACCGCACCGGAGATCAGCAGCAGCCACAGGCTCGCCAGATCCAGCCAGTACGGAATGGGATGGCTGCGGTTGAACATCAGGATGCAGTAGCGGAGCAACTGCAGAGCTGCAGCCACCGCGAGAACCGGCCAGATGATCTGCAGGGCCCACCGCAGGCGCGCACCGGGGCTCTTCGCCTCGCGATTGTCGTCGCCCGGCGGGACCCCCACGTCGCGCAGGCCCCACCGCGGCACCTCGGTGTACCGCGGGGTGCCGATCCGAGCCGCCGGACGCACCGGGCGCGCCGGAGGGAGCGTGTTCAGGGGTCGATGCGCCACCCACCGCAGCGGAGCGCGGGTGGTCTGCGGCTGCGGCCGGCCGGCCGGGCGCGGTCGTTGCGGCACGCGGGCCGACGGCTGCCCAGGCGGGTACTGGGTCGGCGGGGACTGGGCCGGCGGGGATTGGGCGGGTGCGGACTGCGCGGGCATCGGGACGGAACGGCGGGTCTGCGCGTCGAGCACCGACAGCTTTCCCCCGCAGCGCGGACACGTGGTCCGGCCCGGCAGGTGATCGGCCTGGATCTGGCACCGCAGGCAGACGTCGAGCATCAAGTCGGTTCGCCCATCCCCGTCTCGACGGCCTTGCCCGCAGCCTCCCAGGCCACCATGCCGCCGGTCACGCAGGTGCCGTCGATGCCGCGCATCGCCAAGTACTGCAGCAACCGGAACGACCGCCCGCTGGTCCGACAGATCACCAGGAGGTCGCGGTCGAGGTCGATCTCGTCGAGCCGTCCGGGGACGTCGTCCAAGGGGATGTGCAGCGCGCCACGCACGTGCCCTTCTTCCCATTCGTAGTCCTCGCGGACATCCAGAAGGACGCGGTCGTCAACATCGGTGAAGTCGTCCGGTAGCCCGGCGACGTCGATCTGCTCGATGTCCATGCTCACGTCTCCCATGTTCCCACAATCCGCGACGAGCTTGGCGGTGGTCACCGCGACCGACGGGGTTCCGGCGACCCACTCGGGCTTCGACGGCCGGTCGCGACCGGCACCGGTTTCTAGCACATCGGAGGGAGACGATCGCGGCAGACCGTCCCGCGCGGGCCCACAAAGTTTTCCACAGGCCGCGTTTCCCACAGTTATCCACACGTCTGTCCAATTTCCCCGGATGGTGTGTACAACCCTGTGGATTTGTGGACAAGACCTAGGTAAAAGTGCCAAACATGACGGTTTCCTCACACTTTCGCACGATTTTCCGCTCCCGGGTCATCAGCCGGTTACCACCCGGTTCGCGATCGTCCACCTTCGAAAGTCCGTCAGGTCCTGTGGACAGCGTGTGGACAACACGCCGCCCGACACTCTCAAGTTCCACTTTCGAGTTGCGCGTGTCGCCCCGATGCGCTGTTCCTCCGAACAGTGGACAGCGGTGGAGAATCACTGGGCGGCGAAGTCGGCGAGAGCCGTCGCTTCCCGCTCCACCTCGGTGCGCTGCGCGGGCTGCACGTCCGCCAGTTCGGTCAACTCCACGCGTCCCTCGACCAGTTGCCAAGTCCCGACGAGGCGTCCGTCGACGAGCACGAATCCCGGCGACCGGCCGTTCGGTGTCACCGTGGCGCGATAGACCTCGGGTGCGGCGAGCCGATCGCGGTCCACGTTCGCCACCAACACCTGATCGAAGGGCGCGATCAGCCGGACCGGCGCCGCGGCCTCGCCGTCGACCAGCGACAGGCCTTCGAGGTCGTACAGTTCACCGCCATCGGGACCGATGTAGGTGACCACCTCCCAGTCGGCGTCCATCGCCTTCAGCAAGGGTGTCAGACCCGTCAAGCCGGTCCAGCCGGCGATCGCCTTCGCCGAGGCCGGCCCGAAACCGCGCAGGTACATGCGGATCAGGTCCTTGCGAGCCTCGTCGTCGACCACGGCGGGTTCACCCGGCCCGATCCAGTCGTCGAGGAGCCGGAACGCCGGCGCGCCGCTGCGTCCCCAGAGGCCGCGCGGCGGGGTCTGCACCAGCGGCAGACGTCCACGCACCACCGCGGCCAACGCCTCGGCGGGCGCCTGCGGCCACCGCCGACTGAGCGTCGCCCGCAACGCCGCACCCGACAATCCGTCCTGGGCGGCGTGCTCGGCGAACTCGGCACGGGCGAGGGCCACCACCTCGTCCACGTCGACACCACTCAGTCGCGGCAGATGGGTACGCGCCAGGGCGGCGTCGAACACCGCCTGCACCGCGGGCCGGATCCATCGGGCGTCGAGCGCATCCATCAGGAACACGGTGCCGCGCTGCAGCGGCATCCGCACGGTCTCGCGGTCGAGGAGCAGTTCGTCGAGTTCGTCCGGGTCGAAGTCGACGATCCTCGACCACAACGCGAAGAACGGCGCCTGCGGGTCCTGGGCCTGCAGGCCCACGCACCGATCGATCACCTCGATGGCGTCCTCGTCCGCGCGCTCGAGGAGATGCTGCCGGTGCAGCAGGGTACGGGCCGCCTGCTCGGCGGTGACGCGGGCGGCCACGCGGACTCAGCCCGCGGTCGGGAAGGTGAGCCCAGTGGACGCGTGGCAGCGATATCCGTGCGGATTGTGGTGCAGATACTGCTGGTGGACCGGTTCGGCGTAGTAGAAGTGGCCGTCGCCCACCGCGCTCAGCTCGCCGATCTCGGTGGTGACGGGCCCGAACCCGGCGGCCGCGAGCACCGGCGCGAAGCGCTGTGCGGCAGCGGCAGCAGCTTCCGCATCGGCCGCGGTGGAGGTGTAGATCGCCGAACGGTACTGGGTGCCGACGTCGTTGCCCTGGCGCATCTCCTGCGTCGGGTCGTGGCTGGTGAAGAACAGGGCCAGCAGGTCCTCCACGCTCACCTGCGCGGGGTCGAACACCACCAGCGTCGCCTCGGTGTGACCGGTCTGCGCGGTGCAGACCTCCTCGTAGGTGGGGTTCGGGGTATAGCCGCCGGCGTAGCCCACCGCCGTCGTATAGACGCCCGGAACCTGCCAGAAGATCTCCTCGACGCCCCAGAAGCAGCCGCCGGCCAGCACGATCGTGTGCAGGGGTGCGGGCCACCGACCCAGCCCGCCGTGGGCGTACGTGCCGTCGGCGTCCGCCGAGCCGCGCAGCGGATGCCCCAGGAGCGCGTGCACCGCCGGGATCGGCAGCGCCTCGGCACGGCCGGGCAGGGCCTTCTCCGGGCTCACCATCACGCGTTTGACGTCGGCCGCAGCCATGATCCGATCGAAGAGGCTCATGGCGTCCAGGGTACGGAAAAAGCAGGTCGACCCGCGTTTGGCACCACGACCGCGTCTGGGTAGGCTCAACCGGAAGAGCCATTAGTGTGATCTGCCTCACTCGTATCGCACTTCGGTCCGCGGCTCTGACGAGGGGAAAGCGAGCCGACCAGATGAGCACCACCCGACCGAGATCGATGCACTCAGCGGACCCGGCCGAAGGCGACGCGTCACCGCGCGGTTTCAGTCTCGCCGCCCAATGCGCGATCACCACCGTCAGTATTGTGGGGATCGTCCTGTTGATCGTGGGCGTCGCGCTCCTTTGACCGCTTCGCACAGACTCCGCCCGGGCACTTGCGAACCTCCCGCGGGTGGGGGAGTGTAGAAACTGGACTTAATCCGGAAAGACAACCGAAGAGAGGAAGATCGTGGCTGAATACACCCTGCCCGAACTCGATTACGACTACGGCGCTCTGGAGCCGCACATCTCCGGCAAGATCATGGAGCTGCACCACAGCAAGCACCACGCCACCTACGTCGCCGGCGCGAACACCGCCCTGGAGAAGATGGCCGACGCTCGCGAAGCCGGTGACATCGCAGGCAAGGTCTACGGACTGTCGGCCAACTTGTCGTTCCACCTCGGTGGTCACACCAACCACTCGATTTTCTGGAAGAACCTGTCGCCCAACGGCGGCGGCGAGCCCACCGGCGCACTGGCCGAGGCCATCGGCACCGACTTCGGCGGCTTCGAAGCGTTCAAGGCGCACTTCACCGCGGCAGCCACCACCCTGCAGGGCAGCGGCTGGGCCATCCTCGGTTACGACACCATCGGCGACCGCCTGGTGATCCAGCAGCTGACCGACCAGAGCGGCAACACCTCCGCCGCCCTGATCCCGGTGGTCATGCTGGACATGTGGGAGCACGCCTTCTACCTCGACTACCAGAACGTGAAGCCGGAGTACGTCAAGGCCTGGTGGAACGTCGTCAACTGGGACGACGCATCCGAGCGTTACGCTCGCGCCACCAGCCAGGGCAAGGGCCTCATCGTCCCCGCCTGACACGCAGCACTGCACGACGACCGACGGCGGTCACCCTCCCGGGTGGCCGCCGTCGCCGCATCGTGTCGCGATGGACTAGAGCAGCACGGTCAGCGTGATGGCACCGGCGCAGGCGAGCGCGGTCAGGACCAGCGCGACCACGTCGGCCCGGCCCGGCCGGGACGGGTAGGCGGTCAGCCGACCGGTGCCGCCGCGCGCGGTGATCGCCTCGCCCATCTCCGCGGCCCGACGCATGGCCGAGCTCATCGCCGCGACCACCATGTCGATGATCGACATCTCCGCCGACGGGTGCCCGGAATTGGCGTTCGACGTCGGGCGCAGGCGGTAGGAGGCGCGCAGCATCCGCATCTCCTCCATCAGCAGCGGCAACCCGCGCAACGACAGTGCGATACAGACGGCCCACTCGTCGACCGGCAGCCGTAGCAGGCGCAGCGGCGCCATCAGCCGGGCGATCGCCGGGGCGATCTCGGCCATCGGCGTGGTCCACACCACCATGATGCTCATGGCGAGCACGATCAGGCCCAAGGCCGTGCCGCGCAGGAAGGTCAGCACGCCCGCGCCGCCCGCGGAGACCGCGGTGACCGCCATGCCGACGCCGATCAGGGCCCAGAACCACCAGGGCGGCCGCGGGATCGCGCCGATCGGGATACCCGCGAGCAGGGCGAAGACCACCACGAACAGCGCCACGAAAGCCAGGCTGGGCCAGGTCGGCAGCACCCAGGTCATGACGCCCAGGGTCAGCACGATGATCAGCTTGGTGCCGGCCCACAGTCGGTGGATCACCGAGTCGCCGGGAAGTTGCCGCAGGGGCGGGGTGCGCAGGGTCATCGTCGTGCCTCCAGAACGCCGGCGACCAGTTCCACTCGCCGGTTGCACACGCGGTCGAGGGCCTCCAGGTCGTGCGAGATGATGATGATCGTGATACCGCGGTGACGCAGCCCCGCCAGCACGTCGAGGACCTCCTCGCGCGCGCCCGGGTCCAGACCGGCCAGCGGCTCGTCGAGCACCAGCACCTTCGGCTCAGACGCCACCAGCGAGGCCAACACGACGCGCCGCATCTGGCCGCCGGACAGCGAGTCGACGCGGCGGGCGGCGATCTCGCGCGGCAGGGCCACCAGGTCCAGGACGCGGGCCACCTCGAGGGTGCCGACCGATTCACCGCCGACGGCCATGATCTCTTCACTCACCGTGGTCTTCTGCAGCTGCAGACGCGCGTGCTGGAAGCCGAGGCCAATGGCGCCGATCTGCTCGGTCATCGGCGCACCGTCGAGCACCACTTCCCCGCTGCTGGGCGCGATGAGACCGGCGATGATCCAGGCCAGGGTGGTCTTGCCGGAGCCGTTGCCGCCGACGATGAGCACGCCGTCGCCGCGATTGACCACCAGATCCACCCGGTGCAGCGCGGTGACCTCCCACGGCGAGCCGGCGAGGTAGGTGTGCGAGACGTCGTTGATCTCGAGCAGCGGCTCGCCATAGTGGACGGCGGGCAGCACCGGCGTGTGCGCCTCGGGCCGCATCCAGTCGGGATGGTGCGTCACGATCCGCCCGGCCTCCAGGTGGATCACCCGGTCGGCGGCGCGCGCCTCGGCGTCGCGATGGGTGATCAGCACGACGGAGATGCCGCGTCGTCGAGGCAGGTCGGCGAGGATCTCGATGAGTTCGCGCCGGCCCTCCGGGTCCACCATCGAGGTCACCTCGTCGGCGATCAGCAGGCGCGGCTCCCGTGCCAGCGCCGCCGCCACCGCCAGCCGCTGCTGCTGGCCGCCGGACAGGTCCGACGTCTCGCGCTCGGCCAGCCCGGACAGACCGACCTCGGCGAGCAAGCCCTCGACGTCTACGTCCTGGTCGGCCGGGAGACCCCACACGAGGTCGTCGGCGACGCGTGAACCCAGCATCTGGGCTTCCGGGCGCTGCAGCACCATGGCGGTGCCGCCGCGCCGACCGAGGCCGGGGTCGCCCGGGCGGTCGATGACGCCGATGGTCGCGGGCGTGCCCGCCAGCAGCTTGGACAGCGTCGACTTCCCCGAGCCGTTGGCGCCGACGACGGCGACGAACTCGCCCTGGATGAGCGTCAGGTCGATGCCGGTCAGGACGTCGACCTCGGTGCCGGGATAGCGGTAGCCCACCCCGACCATCCGCAGCGGAAGAGGATCAACCGCCTCGTCGACCTCCAGGTCGCGGTGCGATTCCAGGGTGTCCTGCATCTTGATGTGGGCCAGGCGGTTCACCACGCCCTTGAGGATCCACCAGGCCACCAACAACGACAGCAAGGTGCCGACGGTGCCCGACACCCACAGCCAGATCCACCAGTGATCGACGATGTTCCGGGCCAGACCGGCGAACCAGTCGCCCACCCCGGAGATGTCGGCGCCGAACCGCTCGCCGACCCAGACGACGGCCTTGCCGACGCCTTCGATCAAGTTTTTGAGCACTTCCAGCGCGAGTTCGCGCAGCGGCACCAGCACCCACAGCACCAGCACGGAGAACGACGCCAGCACCGGCGCGACGATCAGCGACGCCGCGGTGAGCACCGCGAGGCCCCCGCCGCGACGTTTCACTTCGCCGACCACTCCGCCGACCACCGCGGCGGCCAGTACCGACAGCGCCGCGCCCATGCCGGCCACGGCGAAGGTCACCGCGGTGGAGGTGACCGAGGCCGCCACAACGGCGCGCGGGCGAGTGCGGGCGGCGACCAGCGCGATCGGCACCGGCGCGAACAGTCCGGCGGCGGTCGCCATCGGAATCACCGCGGCCACGACCACCGCCACCACCGTCAAACCCGACAGGATCGCGACGATCGCGATCTCCAGCGGGCGCAGGGGTCCGGTGATCGCGCGGGCACGCAGATCGGAGGTGGAGGATGTCACCCGGCCATTGTGCCTGGTGTGTTCCACCGACCCGCAAGACGCCGCACCGCCGCCACCGACGGGTCCGGGTGGCCGAAACCCCGATTATGGCCCTCCGACCTGGACAGATGCGGCAGGGACGAGTGTTGTGACCGGTATCCAAGGCTGCCTAGCCTGGCCTACATGATGACCGCGACTCTCCTGGGATTCGGCGTGATCTTCGTCGCCGAACTCGGCGACAAGTCGCAGCTGATGGCCCTGACCTACGCCATCCGGTACCGCTGGTGGGTGGTGCTGAGTGCGATCCTCGTCGCAACCACACTGGTCCACGCCATTTCGGTGTTCTTCGGCCACTTCCTCGGGGCGTCGATCCCCACCGACCTGATGTCGGTGGCCGGCGGCCTGGCGATGCTCGCCTTCGCCCTGTGGACCCTGCGCGGCGACGAGCTGTCCGACGACGAGACCTCCCGCGCCGCGCGGGTCAGCGGCTCGGTCTTCCTGGCCGTGATGAGCGCGTTCATGCTGGCCGAACTCGGCGACAAGACCATGTTCGCCACCATCACGCTGGCCACCGACAACAACTGGCTCGGCATCTGGATCGGGTCGACCCTCGGCATGGTCGCCGCCGACGCCCTCGCCATCGCCGTGGGCCGATTGCTCGGCAAACATCTGCCCGAACGCATCATCGCGCTCGTCGCCGCTGCGCTGTTCTTCGGCTTCGCGGTGTGGCTGCTGGTCGACGGCCTGCTCGGCGCCGGAACGCAGCTGCTGATCGGCACGCTCGTCGCGGTGGCGGCCATGATCACCATCGGCACGGCGGTGATCGTCGCGACCCGTCGTCGTCGTGCCCGGGAAGCCGCGATGTCGACACCCGAACCCGTCGACACCTCCGTCCACTGATCCCAACCGCCGGCTGGGTCCCCACCGCCGGCTGAGCCTGTCGAAGCCTCCGGTGATCAGCCGAGGAGTTCCGGCACGGTCGGCAGGCGCAGGATCTGCTCGGACGTCAGCCACTCGCGCAGCACCTTGGTGGCCTGTACGTCGTCCTCGTTGTACCGCAGCAGCCGGTCGCGCTGGCTCACGTCGGTGGCGGCGCCGTCGAGACCGACCGCCGCCGCGTACCACTCCATGGACGCCTCGCCGCTGGCCTCGGCGTCGTGCCAGGAGAAACCGGCGACCGGCGCGATCCGCTTGAGGCCCTTGCCGTTGGGGCAGATGAAGTTGCGGTTCACCGCGACGTAGATGTCCACCCATTCGTCGGAGGCGATGAACGCGTCCACCTCGGCGCGCGTCGGGACGCCGGGGAGTCCGGCGAACCGGTCCGCGCTGGCCCGCAGCCAACGGTTCTCGGCCTGCTCGGAATAGCAGTAGGCGGCGAACGTCTTCCCGGCCTCGCGGGCCAGACGACGACGCTCGGTGAGCCACGACCAGAAGCGGCCGAAGGCATGACCTTCGTCGAAGGTCGGCAACGGATCCCAGGTGACGAAGGGCAGATACTGGGCGCCGCGCTCCGGCGTCGAATGATCGGTCAGGAGCGTGCCCCACAGGTAGGCGCCGCGCTCCCCGTAGCTCTCCATGTCGACGTCCACCTCGATGTCGGCGCGGTACACCGCGGGCCGCTCGAGGCGTCGGACCAGTGGCACATCCAGTCGACGACAGTTCGCCGCGACCACCGCATCCAGGAAGGCCAGGTTGCCCGGCCAGTCCTGCGGCGCGTCGCCGCGGTAGTCGGCCAGCTGTTCCACGGTGGTGATCCCCGCGGCGGTGAGTGCCGCGGTGCCGGTGCCGCCGACCACCAGGCTCACGTCGTCGGCCTCCACCAGCTGCGCCTCGCACTGCGGCCACCAGTCGCAGCTCCGGCACTCGTTGATGCGGCGGGGGACGGTGGCGATCGTTCCCTCCGCCACCGCACGACGACGCGCGAAGGTCGTGTCGTACTCGTCCATCACGGTTCCGAGGGGCACGGCGAGCATGCAGTCGGCGTCGACGCCGATCACCACGCCCACCCAGTCGGCGCGATCGTCCGACGGCGCCAGCCCCTCCGCCTCGAGCATCGCGGCCAACTGCGCCAACCGCAGCGCATCGCGGCGGTTGCTCCGCGCGCTCCGCGTCGCGTCGAGCGCGGGCCGCCAGGGTCCGAGCGGGCTGGTCTGCAGCGTGATCGGGACCTCCGGATCCCGCTCGCCCTTCACCGGGGTGGTGATCCGGTGGTTGACGATGATCATCGGCAGGTAGCCGTTGCCGCCGCGGATCAGCGCCTCGGCATGTCCGCGTCGGCCGGCCTCGACGTCGGCCGGCAGCGCGGCGGTGAAGATCCAGTCGACCTCGTCGGCGCAGGCCTGCATGGTCAGTTCGGCACGGCGGCGCTGCGGCAGATCGTCGTCGATCACCACGACGGTGGCCGGTTCCGACTCGAGGAGGTCGCGGAGCTGCTCGACGACCTGCGCGCGGTGGGCCTGCGCGGCCTCGATCCGGCGACGCGCCTCCGGAGTCTCCAGACCCGGCGCTCCGTCGGCGGCCTGGCGCGCTGCCGAGTCCAACGCCAACCGGTGTTCACACCCGGCCAGGTCTCGTGCACCGAGGACCGCTGAACCCACGTGCCGCCTACCTCTCGTCCATTCATCGCCGGTGTGGCAACGCTGCGCCACCGTCTCATTCCCTAGAGACACTATGCAATGCTGGTATCAGTCAGGCGCTGCGCGCCGGTCTTCCGCAGGAAAGGACACCATGGGTCTCTTGTCGTCCCGCCGGGCCTCGCGCGTGCAGCGCAAGGCCGAAGCCAAGATCCGCAAGGCGGAGGAGAAGGCCGTCAAGACCCGCGTCCAGTTGGAAGCGAAGGTCGGCGCGCACGAAGAAGCCAAGCGCCACAAGAAGGCGTTGAAGACCGAGCACAAGTACCAGGCCAAGGCGCACAAGGCCGAGCGCAAGACCACCAAGAGCGCGGGCAAGGCCCAGCAGAAGGTGGCCGCCGCCGAGGCGAAAACCGTTGCGGCACAAGCGAAGGTCGCCGAGAAGCAGTCGCTGCTGAATCCGGCGAAGGTCCGTCGCTACCTGACCGTCGGACGCATCCTTGCGCCCATCGCCGGGCCGATCCTGTACCGCGGCGCCGTCGCCGCGCGCTCGGAGATCACCGCTCTGCAGGCGCGCCGCGCGGGCGTTCCCGCCGCCACCCTGACCCAGTTCGGCGGCCCCAGCGCCGCCCTGCGCGCCCGCATCTCCACCGCCCAGGAGACCGCGCAGAAGGTGGGCGAGGCCGACTCGACGCCGGAGAGCTCCGCCTTCGTCAACACCATGCTGGGTCGGCTGAACAATCTGGTGGTGGCCGCCGATGCCGCCGACACCATGCCCCCGGCGCAGCGTCGTGCCGCGCAGCGGGCGATCAGCAATGAGCTGACCGCGATCGACAACGATCTGCTGGCCCGCCTGAACGTCCACCCGTAAGGAGACGCCCACCGTGGCCGACAACGAATCCACCGCACCCCTCGGCGGAAACGACGACGCTGAGGCGACCTCGGCCGCCGAGCAGGCCCCCGCCGAGAAGGCGCCCGCCAAGAAGACTCCGGCGAAGAAGGCTCCCGCTAAGAAGGCACCGGCGAAGAAGACGGCTGCGCAGAAGGCGACTGGCGCCAAGAGGGCCGCGCCCGCCAAGGCACCGGCGAAGAAGGCTCCTGCCAAGAAGACGGCCCCGGCCGCGAAGGCGGTGCCGCCGGCCGACGAAGCTCCTCAGACAGAAACGCCGAAGGCAGAAGCCCCCAAGCCCGCCGCGCCCGCGGCACGGCCCGCCGATTCCGTCGCGCAGGCCGATGCGGCGCGCGAGGCGTTCACGCAGCTGCGGCGCACGTCGCCCACCCAGTTGCCGGGCGATCGGATCACCCCGAGCATGGTCGCGGCACTGGTGGCCGCCATCGCGCTGATCGTGGCCGTGACACGACGCTGCCGCCGACGCGCCTGAGCAAGCGCGCGCCGACGGCAGCAGCCGGTCGGCCTACCGACCCGGCAGGTACTTCAGGGTGCGGATCGCCAGCGGCGTCAGCTTGAGGAAGACGTTGCGCGGCACGCCCGCCATGCCGTCCAGGCCGATGAAACGCTGCGCGGCGATGGTCTGCGGCTCGGTGTACTTGTGCAGACCCTCCTCGCCGTGGCGGCGGCCCACACCGGATTTGCCCATGCCGCCCATCGGTGCGGCCGTGGATCCCCAGGCCGCGGCGTAGCCCTCGTTGATGTTCACGGTGCCGGCGCGCAGGCGCTCGGCGATCCGCTGCGCCAGGGCGCTGCTACCGGCGAGAACGCTCGCGTTGAGGCCGTACTCGGTGTCGTTGGCGCGCTCGACGGCTTCGTCGATCGAGGCCACCGGGTAGATCGACACCAGCGGGCCGAACGTCTCCTCACGGCAGCACAGCATGTCCTCGGTGACGTCGGTGAGCACCGTGGGGGCATAGAAGAACGGCCCGAGGTCGGCGCGCTTGCGGCCGCCGGCCAGCACCGTCGCGCCCTTGGACACCGCGTCGTCGACGTGCTCTTCCAGCGTCTTGACCTGGTCGGCGGAGGCGAGCGAGCCCATGTCGGCCGACAGGTCGTAGCTGGCCGAGAGGTTCATCTTCTCGACGAAGTCGGCGAACTTGCTCTTGAATTCGTCGGCGATCGACGCGTCGACGTAGATCCGCTCGATCGAGATGCACAGCTGACCCGAGTTGGAGAAGCAGGCGCGGGCGGCGCCTTCCACAGCGCGGTCGATGTCGACGTCGGCGGTGATGATCATCGGGTTCTTGCCGCCCAGCTCCGCGGAGAAGCCGATGAGACGCTTGCTCGCCTGCTGCGCCAGCAGCGCGCCGGTGGCCGACGAGCCGGTGAACATCAGGTAGTCGGTGTTCTCGACGATCGCCTGTCCGATCACCGAACCCGGGCCGGGGACCACGGCGAACAGCTCGCGGGGCAAACCCGCCTGGTAGAGCAGTTCGGCCAGGGCCAGGGCGCAGTACGGGGTGTTGCTGTCCGGCTTGATCACCACGGCGTTGCCGGCGACGAGCGCGGCGACCGCGTCGGACACGGCGAGCGTCAGCGGGTAGTTCCACGGGCTGATCACGCCGACCACGCCCTTGGGCTGGAAGCGGACGCGAACGTCGGTGGCGCCCGGGATCATGCCGGGGACCTTGCGCTCAGCCAGCATCTTGGGGCCGTGGGTGGCGTAGTAGCGGGCGGTGAGCGCCACGTCCAGGACCTCTTCCTGGGCGTAGATGCGCGCCTTGCCGGTCTCGGCCTGCGCGATGTCCATCAGGGCGTCGGCGTTGTCGTACACCAGCTCGGAGAAACGGCTCAGCACGGCGGCCCGCTCGGCGGCGCTGCGCTGCGCCCACTCGACCTGTGCCAGGCGGGCACGCTCGACGGCCAGCTCCAGGTCCTCGACGGCAGCCACCGGGATGGTGGCCATCTCGGCGCCGCTGAAGGCTTCGAGTACCGGCTTGGCCGGGCGGTCGGCCGGGTCGTCGATCGCCGCGAGGGCGGCCAATCGCTTGAAATACGCGGGGGTGGGCTTAGCCATGGTTCTTCTCCAGTTCAGGTGGGAAACGGGCTGGTGCGCGTCAGGGCGTCACGACGACGATGCCGTCGTCGTCGGAATAGAGGTGGTCGCCGGGGGTGAAGACGATGCCGCCCAGCTCCACCGGCACGTCGCGCTCGCCGAACGCGGTCTTGGACGACTTGCGCGGGTTGGTACCGAGAGCCTTCACGCCGATGGCCATGGTGCCGATGGTCTTGGCGTCGCGGATGGCGCCGTTGGCGACGATCCCGGCCCAGCCGTTGCTGCGGCCCAGTTCGGCGATGATGTCGCCGACCAGCGCGGTGTGCAGCGAGCCACCGCCGTCAATCACCAGGACGCCGCCCGGGTTCGGCTCGGACAGGATGGACTTGAGCAGCGCGTTGTCCTGGAAGCAGCGGACCGTCGTCACCACGCCGACGAACTCGCGCTGGCCGCCGTACTGGGTGAACTGGGTGTCGCAACTGCGGACGTCGTCGCCGATCTGGTCGACGAGGTCGGCGGTGGGCGTGAATTCGATCGCGGTCATAGCACCGAGTGTAGGCCGGGCGCGACGCCGACTGTACCGCCCGGTAACACACGTCACCCCGTGACAGCGGGCCTACGGTGGATGCGCGGCACCCTGCTGGTGATCCCCGGACTCAACGTGCTCGTGGTCGTCTGACCCTCGGGGCGAGTCGGGTACGGCGCGGCGACCGGGCAGAATGGGCCGGGTGGACGACATCGAGATTCGCGACGACAGCATCCGCCTGGGCCAGTTCTTGAAGCTGGCCAGTCTGATCGAGACCGGCGCCGACGCCAAAATGGTCCTCGCCGACGGGCTCGTCACCGTGAACGACGAGCTGGAGACCCGACGCGGACGGCAACTGCACGACGGCGACGTGGTGGAGATCGGCGGAATCAGCGTGCGCGTGCGCACGGCACCGAGCAGCTAGCCGGCCGCCCCCGCGGGCACCGGCGGGAGGGCGCACATCTGCGCGCCTTCGAGTCGTCGGGCCAGTGCGAACCACAGCAGCAGCAGGGCGGCGACCGCCAACACCGGCTGCAGCGGCGCGAACCAGGCCAGCGCACCGGAGTAGCCGAGCGCGAGCAAGGCGATCTTGTTGCACACCGGGCAGCCGACGGCGAACCAGGTGAGGCCCGCGCCGAGGATGCCCCAGCGCCCTTCCCGGTCGGTCTGCTCCACCGCGGGCGCGTCCTTGTCCGTCACATAGGTGGCGGCGAGGAGACCGGCCAGCACCGCGGTGAGGATCCACACCGGATAGTTCCACGCCGTCGGCGGGATCTCCCGGCTGAACAGGGAGTTGGGGATCAGCACGGTCGCCAGTCCGACGAGGACCAGCATGACGGCGGCCACCAGGAACGCCACCACGGCTTGCCGGAGAGTCGCGGCGCGAATCGCGGCGACGATCAAGCCGGGCGAACGACGGAATGTGGCGAGGACAGACTTCACGCCTCCACTGTGCCTGAATCAGACGAACAGCGGCGGCGAGGGTCACGCAGCGCGCCGCAGGCGACGGAATTCCTCCGTCGTCACCAGGCGCTCGCGGTCGGCGGCCAGGGACCGCGGGGCACGGAGACGTCCCCACACGGTGCGGGCGACCTCGCGTCCAGAGCGCCGTCGACCCCGATCGTTGGTTAGCGATGACATGGGTCTCCTCCCCGGAAGATTCGGACGTGCTCTTGGCCCGTATGTCGTGCTCCGGCCGCCGAACGTTACCCGCGCGGGCCGCCTCGGCGCGTCGCCTGTGGTGCGCCGCACGACGGTCCGCCGAGTGTGTCGGCCGTTCGGACGACACGCCGAGAATGTCGGAGCTCTCCGATATACCTTCTAACGACATTCTCCGGCGACCCCGAGCCGGCAGGTCGATCGCCGAGGAGGACTTCCGATGACCAACCCCACGCCCCCGCCCGCAGAGCAGCCCGACGGCACCCCGCAGCAGCCGGTGCCGCCGCAGCAGCCGGGCACTCCCCAGGACCAGGAGTCCGGCCAGTACCAGCCGGGCCAGTTCCAGAGTTCGGGTCAGTTCCAGACTCCCGGTCAATTCCAGAGTTCGGGGCAGTTTCAAGTGCCGCCGACCTATCCCGCGTTCGGCACCCCACCGCCTCCCCCGGCACCGAAGTCGCGCAACACGATCGGCATCATCGCCCTGGTCGCCGCGCTCGTCGGCTTCCTTTTCGCCTGCATCCCGGGCGCCTTGATCATCGGCTGGATCCTGCTGCCGATCGCCTTCATCCTGGGCATCGTCGGGCTGTTCAACTCGCAGCCGAAGGGCACCGCCATCGCCGCGGTGATCATCTCGATCGTGGGCACGATCGTCGGCGTCGTCGTGTTCCTCACGGTGGTCACCGACGCCGTCGACGACGCCTTGAACTCCGACGACACCGTCTCCCTGGTCGACCCGAACGGCGAGACCACCGATCAGGGCGAGGACTCCGGCGCGGTCGGTTCCAAGGAGAATCCGGCACCGCTCGGCAGCACGCTGAAGGCCGGCGACTGGGAAGTGACGCTCAACAGCTTCGATCCCAACGCCACGCAGAAGGTGCTCGCGGCCAACAGCTTCAACGACGAACCCGCCGCGGGCAACGAGTACGCCCTGGCCAACCTCACCGCCAAGTACGTCGGCGAGGGCTCGAAGTCGACCTTCGACCTCACCGTTGCGTATGTCACGAGCGCAGGCAACGTGATCAACTCCTACGACAACAACGCCGTGGGTCCGGATCCGACCTTCGACGGCGAGGTGTACAACGGAGCCTCGGTGACCGGCAACGTCGACTTCGAGATCGCCGACGGCGACAAGGGCTTGATCCGTGTGGACATGGGCATCTTCGGCAAAGAGGTCTACTTCGCCACCCGCTGACCGACCCGCATGATCCGATCCGCCGGGCCCCGTGTCGTGACACGGGGCCCGGCGGCTGCGGCGAAAGGACACCTGCATGAACGACGACCGCATCGCCGGATACAAGATTCTGCGTCGGCTCGGCGCGGGCAGCATGGGTCAGGTGTTCCTCGTCGAGCATCCGCGGCTGCCGCGCCGGGACGCGCTGAAACTGCTGCCCGGCGAACTCTCCCGCAGCGACGACTTCACCGCCCGGTTCGCGCGCGAAGCGGACCTGCTCGCGCAGCTGTCGCATCCCAACATCGTCACCCTGTACGACCGCGGCGAGCACGACGGCAGCCTGTGGATCGCCATGGAGTTCGTCGACGGCACCGACGCCGGCGCCCTCGTGCAGGCGCGGGGTCCGCTGTCCGTGGATCTGGTCCTGCCGCTGATCGCCGGGGCGGGCGCGGCGCTGGACTACGCCTGGCGCACCCAGAAGATCACCCACCGGGATGTGAAGCCCGGCAACATCTTGATCGCGTGGGATCGCGACGCGAACCCTCCGGCGCTCGACACCGTGAAGCTCGCCGACTTCGGGATCGCCAAGGCCGCCGAGGAATCGACGTCGCTCACCGCGACCGGCATGACCATCGGCACCATGGCGTACATCAGTCCCGAAGCGATCGACGGATCTCCCGTCGACAACCGGTCGGACATCTACTCGCTGGCCTGCACCGCCTACCACCTGCTCGCCGGCCGTCCGCCCTTCACCGAGACCTCGATCTCGGCGCTCATGGCAGCGCACCTGCACCGACCGGTCCCGCCGATCCGCACCGTGGCACCGCACGTCCCGGCCGGGTGGGACGCGGTCTTCGCACGCGCACTCGCCAAGGATCCTGCCTCGCGTTACGGCACCTGCGCCGAGTTCGTCGCGGCGCTCTCCGCCGCCACCCAGCCCAGTGCGGTTCCCACCGGCGGCCCGGCGTACTCCCCGACCCTGGCCGGCTCCGCACCGGCCGTGCGCCATGCGCACACCACGACCACCGGCCGCAGCCAATGGCTCCTGCCGGCGGCCGTCATCGTCGCCGCCATCGCGCTCGTGGCTGCCGGCACCTTCGTCTTCCTGAACGGGCAATCGGACGGCTCCGACTCGACGGTTGCGGCACCGTCGAGCACCCACACGGTGACGACCACGACGACGCCGAGCTCCACGACAACGGCGGCGACCACCCCGACGGTGCAGGCGCAGACCCCGACCGAGACGGTCACCGTGCCGGTCACGCCCGCGCCGGTCGAAGGCCAGCCGTGCGGTGCCGATCAGTTCAACGACTACTCCGCCGACGGCACGCTCTACTGCAGCGCCATGAACGAGGCGTGGACCGACCTCACACACCAGTCCCGTCCCGCTGTCGAACGCGGATCCAGCTGCAGCGAACCTGGCGCCCGGGCCCGAGTCCAGTACACGGACGGTATTGCGACCTGCAAGATCGGTCCGGACGGCACCCTCATCTGGGATTGGTGACCGTAGCCGCCGGGTGCCTCAGCTTTCGCCGAGCCTCGGGGGCGCCGACCGGTAGGCAGCCGGCGTCGCCGAGAAGGTGATCGGGTGCGAGACGGTCCGCACCGGGCCGTCGCGCCGTGGATCGTCGATCTCGACGATCGGTGCCAGGCCGAGCCGCTCCGCGAGGGCGAACGCCTCCCCGAGGTCGTTCACCGGACCGCACGGCACGCCCACCGCGGTGAGGCGGCCGAACCAGCCGTCAGCGGTGTCCGCGGCGAGCAGCGGCGTCAACCCCTCGAGCAGTGCGCCGCGGTGCGCCACCCGTTCGGTGTTGGTACCGAAGCGCGGGTCGTCGGCCATCGCGGCGGCGCCGAGTTCGGTGACCAGCGCGCGGAACTGCCGGTCGTTCCCGACGGCCAGCGCCAACGCTCGATCGGCGGTCGGCACCAGTTCGTAGGGCGCGATGCTCGGGTGCTTGTTACCCATCGCCCGCGGGACCACGCCCGCGCCCACGTAGCCCGACGCCTGATTGACCAGGGCCGACAGCAACGACGACAGCAGGTTCACCTCGATGCGCTGGCCGCGACCGGTGGCATCCCGGTGGCGCAGCGCCGCCAGGATCCCGACCGCGGCGTGCAGTCCGGTCACCACGTCGACCAGCGCGACGCCCACCTTGATCGGCTCCTCCGGCGACGGCCCGGTGACGCTCATCAGACCGCCGACCGCCTGCACCAGCAGGTCGTATCCCGGCAGGTCGTTGTGTCCACCGAAGCCGGTGATCGAGCAGTAGACCACTCCCGGGTTGGCCTCGGCCACCGCCGCGTAGCCCAGACCCAACCGGTCCATGGCGCCGGGCAGGAAGTTCTCCACCACCACGTCGGCGCGCGCGGCGAGCTCCAGGGCGGCGGCGAGATCGTCGTCGTCGCGCAGGTTCAGCGCGCGCGAGATCTTGTTCCGGTTGGCCGCCTGAAAGTAGGTGGCCTGCTCGTAGGCGAACGGCGGACCCCACGAGCGGGTGTCGTCGCCGCCGTCGGGCCGCTCCACCTTGATCACCTCGGCGCCGAGGTCGGCGAGCAGCATGGTGGCGTACGGTCCGGCCAGCACCCGACCGAAGTCGGCGATCACCAGGCCGTCGAGCGCGCCCGCGGTGTCGGTCACCGGAAGGCCGAGGCGCCGGTGAGGGCGCGGCCGATGCTCAGCTGGTGCACCTCGGAGGTGCCCTCGTAGGTGAGCACCGACTCGAGGTTGTTGGCGTGCCGGATCGCCGGGTACGCGAGCGTGATGCCGTTGGCGCCCAAGATGGTTCGGCATTCGCGCGCCACCTTGATGGCCTCGCGGGTGTTGTTCAGCTTGCCGAGGCTCACCTGTGCCGGCTCCACCTCACCCGCGTCCTTGAGTCGTCCGAGCTGGTACGCCAGCAGGTGGCCCTTGCCCACTTCCAGCGCCATGTCGGCGAGCTTGGCCTGGGTCAGCTGGTAGGCGGCGAGCGGCTTGTCGAAGACGAGACGGGTCGACGCGTAGTCGACGGCGGTCTCCAGGCAGTCGCGCGCGGCGCCGATCGCGCCGAAGATGATGCCGAAGCGCGCCTCGTTCAGGCACGACAGCGGGCCGCGCAGACCGGCGGCCTTCGGCAGCATCGCCGACTCGGGCAACCGCACGTCCTCCAGGACCAGCTCGGAGGTCACCGATGCGCGCAGCGACATCTTGGCGCGGATCTCCGGCGCCGAGAAGCCCGGCGTGTCGGTGGGCACGACGAAGCCGCGGATACCCCGCGAGCCCTCCTCCAGGTCGGTGTTGGCCCACACCACGGCGACGTCGGCGACGGAGCCGTTGGTGATCCACATCTTGGTGCCGTTGAGCACCCAGTCGCCGCCGTCGTGAACGGCCCGCGTGCGCATGCCGCCGGGATCGGAGCCGAAGTCGGGTTCGGTGAGACCGAAGCAGCCGATCGCGTCGCCGGCCGCCATCTGCGGGAGCCAGTGCTCCTTCTGCTCCTCGCTGCCCCAGTGGTGGATGGCGAACATCGCGAGCGAGCCCTGCACCGACACCAGCGAGCGGATACCCGAGTCGATGGCTTCCAGTTCCAGGCAGGCCAAGCCGTACGACACCGCGCTCATGCCGGCGCAGCCGTAGCCCTCCAGGTGCATGCCGAGCACGCCGAGGCCGCCGAGCTCCTTCGCGAGTTCACGCACCGGGATCCGCGCCTCGTCGAACCAGTCGGCGATGTGCGGACGGATCTTCTCGTTGCCGAACTGCCGGACGGTGTCCCGGATCTGCCGTTCGTCGTCGTGCAGGAGGGTGTCGAGGGCGAAGAGTTCGGTGACGGTGCGCGTGTCGGCCATGGCGGTTTCCTTCTCCGGTGCGAAAGCTGTAGCGCACGGCCGCGACGATTGTGCAATCCTTTGCGCAATCGATTGCGCCGTGTTGAAATGAGATTAACCAGCCACGCACCATCGGGTCAATCCCCACCACCGAAAGGCCCCGAGATGTCCGAATCCAGGCGCACCGCACGGCCGCCGACGATGAAGGAGATCGCCGACCGCGCCGGGGTGCACACCTCGACGGTGTCGCGGGTGCTGCGCCAGACCGAGCCGGTCGACGGCTGGTCGGACTCGGCGCTCCGGATTCGCGCGGTGGCCGACGAGCTCGGCTACCGCCCCAATCTCTGGGCCGCGAGCCTGCGCACTCGGCGCACCACCACGATCGGCGCGGTGATGCCGCGACTCACGGACGGCGTGGTCGCGACCATCTACCAGGGCGCCGAGGAGGCCGCGCGCACGGCGGGCTACTCGCTGCTGCTGAGCAGTCCGCCCGACGACCCGGCCGATCAGCGCGCCGCCATCGACCTGCTGACCGGCCGCCAGGTGGACGGTCTGCTGCTCAGCAGCCTGCACAGTCCCGCCGCCGAGTTCGTGGCCGACCTGGGGCTCTCGGTGCCCGCGATCGCGCTCAACCGGCACGCCGACTCCGGGCTGCCGTACGCCGGCGGCGACGACCACCTCGGCGGAGTACTCGCCGGTCGACACCTGCTCGACTGCGGCTACCGCCGCCCGGCCGTGGTGGGCGGTCCGCCGCACGCGACCACCGGCAACGACCGCCTCGCCGGGTTCGTCGCCGCGATGGCCGACGTCGGCGTCTCGCTCCCCGCCGAGCACGTCACCCACACCGCCTTCGACGTGGCCGGCGGCATCGCGGCCGCCCACCGGCTGCTGGACGCCCCGGACCCGCCGGACGCGATCTTCGCGGCCAGCGACTCCATCGCGATCGGCATTCTCGGCGTCGCCCGCGACCGGGGCCTGTCCATCCCGGATCAGCTCGGCCTGGTGGGCTACAACGACATCCCGGTCGCCGCCCAGCTCCCGGTCCCGCTGACCACGGTCGTCACCCCCGCCCACGAGATCGGCGCCGCCGGTGTCGGGCTGCTGCTGGAGAACATCGCTCACCCGGACGAGCGGCCCGCCGACGTGATCCTGCCCGTGGAACTGGTCCCCCGCGGCTCCACCGCACCGCAGTAGATCACCGAGACCGAGCTGGGCAGGTCAGACCGTGCGGGTCAGCGCTGCGCCACCTGGGTCGGGACGATCGGAGCGGGGAGCTCCGTGCTGCTCATCAGGTACTTGTCGACCCCCGCGGCCGCGGCGCGGCCCTCGGCGATCGCCCACACGATGAGCGACTGCCCGCGGCCGGCGTCCCCGGCAACGAAGACTCCGGGGACGCCGTTGGCCCCGAAGTCCTCGCCGCGCGCGACATTGCCGCGCGGGTCATAGGTGACACCCAACTTGTCGAGCAGGTCGCCGCGCTCCGGGCCGACGAAGCCCATCGCGAGCAGAACCAGGTCGCACTCCAGGTCGAAGTCGGTGCCCTCGACCTTCTCGAAGCGGCCGCCCACCATCTGCACCTCGTGCGCACGCAGGCCGGTGACCTGACCGTTCTCGCCGAGGAACTGTTCAGTGTTGACACTGAAGACGCGCTCGCCGCCCTCTTCGTGCGCCGACGACACCCGGTACATCAGCGGGTACAGCGGCCACGGCGTCGAGTCGGCACGCTCGGCCGGCGGGCGCGGCATGATCTCGAACTGGTGGACCACCTCGGCGCCCTGCCGGAGCGAGGTGCCCAGGCAGTCGGCACCGGTGTCGCCGCCGCCGATGATGACGACCTTCTTGCCCTCCGCGGTGACCTGGTCGGCCACCTCCTCGCCCACCGCGGCGCGGTTGGCCTGCGGCAGGAACTCCATGGCCTGGTAGATCCCGGTGAGCTCGCGCCCGGGGATCGGCAGGTCGCGGCCGATGGTGGAGCCGACCGACAGGACCACGGCGTCGTACTGCGCGCGCAACTCCTCGACGGTGATGTCGACGCCCACGTTGACGCCGGTGCGGAAGACCGTGCCCTCGGCCGTCATCTGCTCGAGACGACGGTCGATGATGCGCTTCTCCATCTTGAACTCGGGGATGCCGTACCGCAGCAGTCCGCCGATCCGATCGGCGCGCTCGAAGACGGTCACCGCATGCCCGGCCCGGGTCAGCTGCTGGGCGGCGGCCAGTCCGGCCGGGCCGGAACCGATCACCGCGACGCTGCGACCGGTCGGCTCGGACGGCAGCACCGGGACCACCGAGTCGTCGTCGAAGGCCTTTTCGATGAGCTCCACCTCGACCTGCTTAATGGTCACCGCCGGGGCGTTGATGCCCAACACGCACGACGCCTCGCACGGCGCCGGGCACAGCCGCCCGGTGAACTCCGGGAAGTTGTTGGTGGCGTGCAGTCGTTCGATGCCGTCGGCCCACCGCCCGCGGAAGACCAGGTCGTTCCACTCCGGAATCAGATTCCCGAGCGGACATCCGTTGTGGCAGAACGGGATTCCACAGTCCATGCACCGGCTCGCCTGCTTCTGCAGGGTGCCGTGGTCGAACTTGTTGTAGACCTCGTTGAAGTCGCGCAGTCGAAGTTCGACGGGACGCCGGGTGGGCGTCTCCCGTTCGGTGTACTTGAGAAAACCTCTCGGATCAGCCACGAGCCGCCTCCATGATCGCTTCGTTCACATCTCGTCCGGTGCGCTCGGCGACGTCGATGGCGACAAGCACTCTCTTGTAGTCGCGGGGCATGACCTTCGCGAACTTGGTCTGGGCCACCGCCCAGTTGCCGAGGATCTTGGCCGCCACCGGCGACCGCGTCTCGTCTCGGTGCTCGGTGA
The DNA here is from genome assembly GCF_039542465.1 of Gordonia alkaliphila. Lineage (NCBI taxonomy): Bacteria > Bacillati > Actinomycetota > Actinomycetes > Mycobacteriales > Gordoniaceae > Gordonia > Gordonia alkaliphila. The sequence goes on from NZ_BAABIE010000003.1 coordinate 244,299, forward strand.
GCATGGCCTGCAGGTAGGCCAGGTCGTCGGCGTCGGGCACCTCGCGGTCCACCAACTCGGTGTTGAGGTTGCCGGCCAACTCCCCCTTCGGGTCGTAGACGTAGGCGACGCCGCCGGACATGCCGGCCGCGAAGTTGCGGCCGGTGGTGCCGAGAACGATCACGCGTCCACCGGTCATGTACTCGCAGCCGTGATCGCCGACGCCTTCGACGACGGCCTGCACGCCCGAGTTCCGCACGCAGAACCGTTCGCCCGCCACACCTCGCAGGAAGATCTTGCCCGCGGTGCCGCCGAAGCCGATCACGTTGCCGGCGATGATGTTCTCCTCGGCGAGGAAGCCCGCGGGGGCGTCCACCGACGGGGCGACCACGATCTTGCCGCCGGACAGACCCTTGCCGACGAAGTCGTTGGCGTCACCGGTCAGGCGCATGGTGATGCCCGCGGGCAGGAAGGCGCCGAAGCTGTTGCCCGCCGAGCCGGTGAGCGCCACCGAGATGGTGCCCTCCGGGAGTCCCGCCGCGCCGTAGGCCTTGGTGACCTCGTGCCCGAGCATGGTGCCGACCGTCCGGTTCACGTTGGTGATCGGCGTCTCGATGTGCACGCGCGTACCCGACTCGATGGCCGACCGGGCCTTCGCGATGAGCTCGTTGTCGAGGGCCTTGTCCAGACCGTGGTCCTGCGTGCCGGAGCAGTACAGGTCCTGGTTCATGAACGGCGACTCGGGCTGCGCCAGGATCGGCGACAGATCCAGTCGACCGGCCTTGGCCTCCTTCCAATGCGCGACGGCCTTGGTGGTGTCGAGCGCCTCGACCTGCCCGACGGCCTCCTGCAGCGTGCGGAACCCCAAGCGCGCCAACAGCTCTCGCACCTCTTCGGCGATGTACAGCATGAAGTTCTCGACGAACTCCGGCTTGCCGGTGAAGCGCTCGCGCAGCAGCGGATTCTGCGTCGCGACGCCCACCGGGCAGGTGTCGAGGTGGCACACGCGCATCATGATGCAGCCCGAGACCACCAGCGGCGCGGTGGCGAAACCGAACTCCTCGCCGCCGAGCAGCGCCGCGATCATGACGTCGCGGCCGGTCTTGAGCTGGCCGTCGACCTGCACCACGATCCGGTCGCGCAGACCGTTGAGCAGCAGCGTCTGCTGGGTCTCGGCCAGGCCGATCTCCCAGGGAGCACCGGCGTGCTTGAGCGAGGTCAACGGGCTCGCACCGGTACCGCCGTCGTGCCCGGAGATCAGCACCACGTCGGCGTGCGCCTTCGAGACACCGGCCGCGACCGTGCCCACACCCAGCTCGGAGACGAGTTTCACGTGAATCCGAGCTTCCGGATTCGCGTTCTTCAGGTCGTGGATCAGCTGCGCCAGATCCTCGATCGAGTAGATGTCGTGGTGCGGCGGCGGCGAGATCAGGCCGACGCCCGGCGTGCTGCCGCGGACCTCGGCGACCCACGGGTACACCTTGTGCGGGGGCAGCTGACCGCCCTCGCCCGGCTTCGCACCCTGGGCCATCTTGATCTGGATGTCGGTGCAGTTGGTCAGGTAGTGGCTCGTCACGCCGAACCGCCCCGACGCCACCTGCTTGATGGCGCTGCGCCGCGAGTCGCCGTTCTCGTCCCGGATGAAACGACGCGGGTCCTCCCCGCCCTCACCCGAATTCGACCGTGCGCCAAGGCGATTCATCGCGATGGCCAGCGTCTCGTGGGCTTCGGCGGAGATCGAGCCGTAGCTCATCGCACCGGTGGAGAAGCGCTTGACGATCTCGCTGGCCGGCTCCACCTTGTCGATCGGGATGGGGTCCCGGTCACCGAAGTTGAAGTCGAACAGGCCGCGCAGCGTACCCAGGCGCGCCGACTGATCGTCGACCATCTTGGTGTACTCCTTGAACACGCCGTACTGCCCCGTGCGCGTGGAGTGCTGCAGCTTGAACACGGTGTCGGGGTTGAACAGGTGGTACTCCCCCTCCCGACGCCACTGGTACTCGCCGCCCACCTCGAGCTCGCGGTGCGCCCGCTCGGAGGCCCGCTCGGTGAAGGCGAGATCGTGGCGCGCGGCCACCTCGCCGGCCACCTCGTCGAGGCCGATGCCGTCGAGCTGGCTGCGCAGGCCGGTGAAGAACTCGTCGACCAGGCCCTGGCTCAGGCCGATGGCCTGGAACAGCTGGGCGCCGTTGTACGACGGCACGGTGGAGATGCCCATCTTGCTCATCACCTTGAGCACGCCCTTGCCCGCGGCCTTGATGTAGTTGGCGCAGGCGGTCGGGTAATCGATCGACAGCACACCGGTGTCGACCAGGTCGTCGATCGACTCGAAGGCCATGTACGGGTTGATGGCGACGGCGCCGAAGGCGATCAGCAGCGCCATGTGGTGCACCTCGCGGGCATCCCCGCTTTCGACGACGATGCCGGCCCGCGTCCGCGTGCGCTCGCGCACCAGGTGGTGGTGCACCGCCGCGGTCAGCAGCAGCGACGGGATCGGGGCGAGCTTCTCGTTGGACTCGCGGTCGGACAGCACGATGATCTGTGCGCCGTCGGCGATGGCCGCCGACACCTGCGCCCGCACATCGTCGAGGGCGCGACGCAGACCCGCGCCGCCCTCGGCCACCGGGTACAGGCCGTGGATGTGCGCCGACGGGAAACCCGTTGCGGTGCCGTCGATGTCGACCAGTCGGGACAGTTCTTCGTTGTCCAGGATCGGCTGGCTCAGCACGATCTGCCGGGCCGACTCCGGGCCCGGGTGGAGCAGGTCGCGCTCACCGCCGAGCCGCTGCCCGATCGACGTGACGATCTCCTCGCGGATCGCATCCAGCGGCGGGTTGGTCACCTGCGCGAACAGCTGCTGGAAGTAGTCGAACAGCATGCGCGGTCGCGCCGACAGCACCGCGATCGGGGTGTCGGTGCCCATCGAACCGATGGCTTCGGCGCCGGCGGCCGCCATCGGCGCCACCAGCATGCGGAGGTCCTCATTGGTGTAGCCGAACAGCTGCTGCCGGTGCGCCACGCGGTCGTGGTTCATGAACACCTTCGGGCGCTCGGGCAGATCGGCCATGTGGATCTGGTTCTCGTCCAGCCACTGCTGGTACGGGTGCTCGCCGGCCAGGCCGTCCTTGAGCTCCTCGTCGCCGACGATGCGGCCCTGCGCGGTGTCGACCAGGAACATCTTGCCCGGCTGCAGGCGCTGCCGGGAGACCACCTCGGACGGGTCGATGTCGAGGACGCCGACCTCCGAGCCGAGCACCACGAGGCCGTCGCGGGTGACCCAGATGCGGGAGGGCCGCAGGCCGTTGCGGTCGAGCACGGCGCCGACCACGGTGCCGTCGGTGAAGCAGACCGACGCCGGTCCGTCCCAGGCCTCCATCAGCGCCGAGTGGTACTCGTAGAACGCCCGGTGCTCGGGCTTCATGGTCTCGTGCCGCTCCCAGGCCTCGGGCACCATCATCAGGACGGCGTGCGGCAGGCTGCGGCCGCCGAGGTGCAGCAGTTCCAGCACCTCGTCGAAGCGCGCGGTGTCCGACGCGCCCGGCGTGCACACGGGGAAGATCTTGTCGGCGGCACCGGCGCCGAAGACGTCGGCGTCGATCAGCGCTTCGCGCGCCCGCATCCAGTTCTCGTTGCCGGTGACGGTGTTGATCTCGCCGTTGTGCGCCACCCGACGGAACGGATGGGCCAGCGGCCACGACGGGAACGTGTTGGTGGAGAAGCGCGAGTGCACCAGGCCCAGCGCGCTCTCCACCCGGTCGTCCTGCAGATCCAGGTAGAAGTCGCGCAACTGCGGCGTGGTCAGCATGCCCTTGTAGACCATGGTCTGCCCGGACAGGCTCGGGAAGTAGACGGTGTCGCGGCCCGGACCGTCCTGTCCGGCGCCCTTCTCGCCCAGCTCGTACTGGATGCGCTTGCGCACCACGTAGGCCCGTCGTTCCAGGTCCATGCCCGACGCGCCGCCGAGGAACACCTGGCGGAAGGTCGGCATGGCGTCGCGCGCCAGGGCGCCCAGCGACGCGTCGTCCACCGGGACCTCGCGCCAGCCGAGGAGCACCAGGCCCTCGGCGTCGACGATCTTCTCGACACCGGCGACGGCGTCGACCACATCGTCGGCGGCCTGCGGCAGGAAGGCGATACCGGTGGCGTACTCGCCCTCCGGCGGCAGCTCGAAATCGACCACGGCGCGCAGGAACCGGTCGGGCACCTGCAGCATGATGCCGGCGCCGTCACCGGTGTTCGGCTCCGCGCCCGCGGCACCGCGATGTTCGAGGTTGACCAGTGCGGTGATCGCCTTCTCGACGATGTCCCGGCTGCGACGGCCGTGCATGTCGACGACGAAGGCCACGCCGCACGCGTCGTGTTCGTTGATGGGGTCGTAGAGCCCGACGGGCCCCGGCAAGTGCATCATGGATCTGCCTACTCCGTACGCCACGCTGCGCACTCATACGTACTGGAGAAGTCCCGGAAGAATCAGCGCGAATCGCACCGCCGGGGAGATCAGCTTCATTGCTGGCCCGCTCGGAAGAACCGAGCGCAGTAGGTCAAGTCTGCCACGCCGCGGCGACCGGACGCAAAATCGGCTGGTGATCCCGCCGAAACCTGCCCGCAATGAGGCATTTCCGCCGTAGCGTCTCAAGGGTGAGCAGCACAGAGGTCTCCGACGGTCTGGCCGGGCGCGGCTCGCTGCGCGCCCGCACTCTCAACGGCTACGCCTGGCGCGCAGCGCGCCCGATGATGGGGGTGGTCAGCCGCGTACCGCTGGTGGGTCCGGTGGCCCTGACCACGGTGCGGCCGGCCCTGAACAGCTCGCTCGCCGCCATCAGTCCGGTGCCGCGCGGCACCCGCACCACCGCGATCAAGACCCGGTACGACGACGGGCACGTGCGCGGCGAGTGGGTTCACGAGGCCGACCGTCACGGCGGCGCGCTCCCGAATCCGGCCTCCGGCCGCAGCATTCTGTACTACCTGCACGGCAGCGGCTACCTCATCTGCTCGCCGCGCACCCACCGCGGCCTCGTCGCACGCCTCACCCGGCGCACCGGCATCGGCGCGTTCAGCCTCGACTACCGCCTCGGACCCCGCCATCGCTTCCCGGCCGGCGGCGACGACGCCATCCGCGGCTACCGCTGGCTGCTGAATCAGGGCTTCGCTCCCGAGCAGATCATCGTCGCCGGCGATTCGGCCGGCGGCCATCTCGCGCAGGACCTCATCGCCGCCAACCATCGCGACGGGATTCCGCAGCCGGCCGCCATGCTGCTGATCTCCCCGCTGTACGACCCGTCGTTCGACATGGCCTGCGCACTGGAACGCACCGGTGTCCGCGACCCGCACATCGACGCCGTCGCCGCTCAGCGGCTGCTCCGCATGTACGTCGGCGGAGCTTCCGGCGCACACACCCGGATGCGGGTGGCGCTGACCCCGGACATGACGATCCCCGACACGCTGATCCAGTACGGCGCCCGCGAGGTGATGGCCGACGACGCCCGCGCCATCCACGCGAACATCCTGGCCGCCGGCGGAACCTCGGAGCTGCAGCAGTGGCCCGGTCAGGGGCACGTGTTCCAGATGTTCCCGTACTTCACGCCGGAGTCGCGCAAGGCCGTGCGACAGGCGAAGGACTTCCTCGACCGCCACGTCCGCTGACCCTGCTCAGACACCCCGATACGTGGGCCGACGGTGCCCTGCAGGTGTGGGGACCCGTTGCGCCACCGGCGATTTCACTCTCCGCACCGCGCCGCCCGCTGCCTAGGAGCACGCCCACCACGGAACCTCTCGGTTGCAACCGAATCGCCGTGTCGCCGTGGCAGAATCCGAGCCATGGCTGATCTCAACGGACTGCTCGACCGTCTGCCCCTGGACCAGCTGGCCGCCCAGACCGGCGCCAGCACCGACGACATCCGCGCCGCCGCGGCCCAAGCGCTGCCGAGCCTCGTCGCGGGCCTGGCCGCCCAAACCGGCGACGAGGCCTCCACCGCGAACCTCGCGGGCGCGCTGGCCCAGCACGACAACGACCTCGCCCAGGGCGAGATCGACCTCGCGCAGGTCGACACCGCCGACGGCGAGAAGATCGTCGGCAAGCTGTTCGGCGACCAGACCGACACCGTCGCCCAGGGGATCAGCGGTGCCGTGCCCGCGGCCGGTGTGGACCAGGGTCTGGTGCAGAAGCTGCTGCCGCTGCTGGCTCCGATCGTGCTCAGCTTCGTGATGTCGAAGTTCGGCGGCAAGTCGTCGACCAGCGGTCAGGCCTCCGGCGGCGGCCTGGGTGATCTCCTCGGCGGGATGCTCGGCGGCGGCACGCAGAGCAGTGGCGGCCTCGGCGGCGGTCTGGGCGACATCCTGGGCAGCGTTCTTGGCGGCAAGGGCGGCGGCAACAATCCGCTCGGGTCGATCCTGGGCGGCATGCTCGGCGGCAAGTAGTCTGACTCTCCCGTTCGCCGACCGGTGGCGGAACACCTAGGAGCGAATCTATGAAGCGCGTGCTCTTGTCGTTGGCGGCGCTCGTGATCACCTTCATCGCCATCTTCGTGCCCGCCTTCGGCTTCACGTCGTCGTCGGATTCGGTGAGCGCCGACCCGGTGGTGGTGACCGACTACAAGGCCGACGTCACCGTCCACCGGGACGGCTCGCTGGACGCCGTCGAGACGGTCACCGCGGAATTCCCGTACGGCCGACACGGCATCTTCCGCTTCTGGGACGTGGCCGACGCCGCCAACCGGGGCGTGCGGTACCCGCCCACGGACATCTCCATCACCGTCGACGGCACCGCCGTGCCGTTCGACCTGAGCTGGGAACAGAGCAACCGGTTCCGGGTCGCGAAGATCGGCGACCCGGACCGCTACGTGACTCCCGGCTCGCACACCTACGTGATCAAGTACCGCGTGGAGAACGTGCTGGCCCCGGGCAACTCCCCGCCGGGCCGCAACGACACCTCGAGCTGGGGCAACGACGACGCCTCCCGCCTGATCTGGCGCGTCGTGGCCGACGGCTGGCAGATGACCATGCTGCGCACCGAGAGCACCATCCGGCTGCCCGCCGAACCGCTCGCCTTCACCTGCGCCACCAACCGCGGCGTCGAGTGCACCATCACCGCACCCGATGCCACCACCCGCGTCGTCACCACCGGGCAGCTCGCGCCGATGACCGGTGTCGCGGTCCGCGCCGACCTACCCTTCGCCGCGCCCGACCGGACCGTGCTGCCGTGGTCCATCCGCTTCGATCCGGTCTTCGGCCGTTCGGTGACCGGCCTGATCATCGCGCTGGTGCTGTCGCTGGTCACCTTCGGCCTCGGCCTCTGGTGGACCCTCCGCAGCCGGGAGTCGGCACCGTTGATGCCGGTCATGTACGGGCCGCCGGAGGACCCGCAGGTCTCCGGGGCCGTCCTCGGCCCCGCCCAGACGTTCTTCGTCGCCAACGAGACCATGCCCAAGCGCGCGCTCGTGGCCACGCTCTTCCACCTCGCCGAGATCGGCGCGGTGCGCCTGGACCGCAACGGCAGCGACTGGACGGTGACGTCGACGGTCTCCCCCGAGGTCGACCGCCGTCTCGACGCCGCCGACCGCGCTCTGCTGCAGAGCCTCGGGCTCGGCACCGCCGGCAGTTCATTCGACGCCGACGGCTCGGTGTCCGCCGGCCGCGCCCTGAACGGCGCGCAGAAGTCGCTGGCCAGCACGGTCAAGATCTGGGGCTCGTCCAGCGGCACCGTGAAGCACAGCGGCTCGGAGAACCTCGGCCGCGTCGCAGTGCTCTTCGCCCTGTGCATCGCCTTCGTCCTGGCCGTCTTCCGCTTTGTCCCGGCCACCATCTGGGCCCTGCCGCTGGCGGCGTTCGCCATCGGCGGCGCGGGACTGTGGGCCTCCGGGGTCGGGACCCGTCGGACGCGACTCGGCCGCCAGGTGTGGTCCCGCGCCTCGGGCTTCGAACGCCTGCTGTCGACGCGCTCCAATCAGGAGCGGCTCGACTTCAGCGCCCGCAAAGAGCTGTACACCCAGTACATCCCGTACGCGATCGCCTTCGACTGCGCGGACGCCTGGGCCGACAAGTACCGCTACAGCACCGGCGCGGAGCCGCCCGAGCCCCTGTGGTTCGGCGGCGGCTTCTACGCCGGGCACGGCGTCGGCGGCTTCGGGGCGGGCGGATCCGCCTTCGACAGCTTCGAATCGAGCCTGTCGTCGTCGTTGTCGGCCTACACCGCCTCCCAGTCGTCGTCGGGCAGTGGTGGTGGCGGCGGCGGTTTCGGCGGCGGCTTCTCCGGCGGGGGCGGCGGCGGTGGCGGCGGCGGCTCGTGGTGAGTCGGCCTCGGCGGGCACCCGCGCACAACACGCATACTGACAGTCCCTCCCCTATCGAAAGAGGAATCCCATGGTCATCGTGATCATCGTGCTCGCCGTCGTCATCGGCCTCATCGTCCTCGCGGGCGTGATCGGCGTCGTCGGCTTCAACAAGCTGCGCAAGGCCGACATCACCTGCGAAGAGGCCATGGGCGGCATCGACGTCCAGCTGACTCGTCGCGCCGACCTGATCCCGAACCTGGTGAACACGGTCAAGGGCTACGCGGCGCACGAGGCCGGCGTCCTCGAAGCGGTGACCGCTGCCCGCGCCAGCCTCCAGCACGCGGCACAGGGGTCGAGCGTCGCGGAGAAGGCCGCCGCCGAAGCGCAGATGGGCGGCGCCCTGGGCCGACTCTTCGCCGTCGCCGAGAACTACCCGCAGCTGCAGGCCGCCCCGAACTTCCGGGCGTTGCAGACCGAGCTCGCCGAGACCGAGAACAAGCTGTCCTTCGCGCGGCAGTACTACAACGACGCCGTCTCCCGCCTGAATCAGGCCGTCAAGACGCTGCCGTGGATGCTGTTCGCGCCGATGTCCGGCGTGAAGGCCCGCGAGTTCTACCAGGCCCCCGTCGGCCACACCCAGGCCCCGAACGTGCAGTTCTAGTCGGGATCCGGTGCCGGCCGGTTACTCGTCAGGGTTCCCAGCGCTCGCTGCGGGAGGGATAGCGGACACGCAGAACGCTGTAGAGGTAGGTGGTGACCAGCCAGGTGGCCGCCGCACCGAGGAACCACCAGAGCCACCCGTTCAGCAGCGAATCCCGCACCGCGGCCACCACCCACAGAATTCCTACGAAGACGGTCACGATGGTGGCGACGAAACGCAGTACCAAGACAATGGTGGCAAGCGTCGACCACAGCGCTTCCCGCGCCACCTGTGAGCCCATTGCTTCACCCTAACGCGCAGGCTTCACCCGCTGATCGCGGGTGCGGCGCACAATGAAGTGATGAAGACGATCCTGAACATTCTCTGGTTGGTGCTCTGCGGATTCTGGATGGCCATCGGTTACGTGGCCGCGGGAATCATCTGCTGCATTCTGATCGTGACCATTCCGTTCGGCATCGCGTCCTTCCGGATCGCGAACTACGCGCTCTGGCCTTTCGGACGGACCGTGGTGCGTGATCCGAGTTCCGGTGCGCCGTCGACGATCGGCAACGTGATCTGGCTGATCTTCGCCGGCATCTGGCTCGCCCTCGGCCATATCGCCACCGGGATCGCGTTGTGCATCACGATCATCGGCATTCCGCTGGGCATCGCCAGCTTCAAGATGGTGCCGGTCTCGCTGCTGCCCCTGGGCGCGCAGATCGTTCCGGCCGACGACCCGCGCGCGTAGTTCCCCAGCTGGTAGTTATCAGCCGAGGGCAGCGAGCAGCTCGGCCTTCTTCATGCTCGAGTAGCCCTTGATGCCCTTGGCCTTGGCCTCTGCACGCAGTTCCGCCACGGTCTTGGCCTTCGCACCGGCGGGCTTGGCGGCGGGGGTCTTGGCCGCGGGGGTCTTGGCCGCGGGGGTCTTGGCCGCGGGGGTCTTGGCTGCGGGGGTCTTCGGTGCCGCCTGGGCCTTGGCCGCGGTGACCTGCTTCTTGGCGACCGGCTTGTCCAGCGCCGGCTTCTTCGGTGCCGCGCTGATGGCCGCCGCTTCCTCCTTCTTGGGAGCTTCCTTCTTGGGAGCCTCCTTCTTCGTGGCTTCCTTCTTCGGGGCTTCCTTCTGGACTGCGGGCTTTGCGGTCGGCTTCGGAGCCGACTCGACGGCGGGCTCGGCGGCCGCCTCCGACGTCTTCGGAGTCACCGCGGGGGCTGCCGCGGCCGGCTCGGAATTGCGATTGCCGCCCACCACCGGAAGGGCATCGCGCAGTGCCATGACTTCTTCGGTGAGGCGACGGATCTGCTCCTCGAGGCGCTTGATCATCTTCTTCGGTCCACTGCTCATGTCTGCCCTTTCAGCGTGCGAGTCGGAATGCTGCGAGCCCTTCGGCCACAGCCATTGTGACCCGCGGTCGCGCGAATGTGCAGCACCGACGTGGCCGGATTCGTCGACGTCGCGTGTCCCTCCAATGAGGGAAATACCGCCGAAGCGCTAACCCAGCACGCGCATCTCACGATGTGTAGATGAGGCCAGCCCGGTTCTTCCGTCGCTCACAAGGAGTCCAGCCATGACGTACCCGCCGATCCCACCTGGTACCCCACATCCCGGCCACGGCCCGATGGATCCGACCACCGCGGCGCTGGCTATCGAGCGGCGACGCAGTTCCCGCCGACTCACCATCATCCTCGCCGCGACGGTGGTGGTCTTGGCGATGATCCTGGCGGTCGCCGCCAATCAGGTGTTCTTCGCCAAGACCGGCAAATCCCTGATTCCCGGGCTCACGCTGCGTGCCGCGAACGACGCCGGACCCGATCCGTTCACCCAACCGGTGACGCTGGTCAACCGGGCCCAACCCGTACGCCCCGCGGTCCAATCCGCCCCGGGCAACGGTGTCCGCCTCGTGAACGGCACCACCCCCGGCTTCTACGGCACCACCGGCACCGCGGCCTGCGACACCGCCTCACTCGGCAATCAGCTGGCCGCCGATCCCGCGGCCGCCCGCGCCTGGGCGTCGGTCCAGGGCATTCGGACCGTCGACATCCCCTGGTACCTGAACTCCCTCAGCCCCGTCGTGCTGACCGCCGACACCTGGGTCACCAATCACGCCTACCGCGGCGGCGGCGCGTCGCCGTTCCAGGCGGTGCTGCAGGCCGGCACGGCGGTCTTCGTCGACGCCGCCGGCGTACCGCGCGTGGTCTGCGCGTGCGGCAATCCCCTGCGTCCGCCGGCCGCCGCACCGATCGGCGGGTACCGCGTCACGGGCGATCCGTGGCCCGACTACACCGTCAACAACATCCACCGCGTGACCTACAACAACACGTACGTCACCAACAACACCACCGTCGGGGCGACTCCGGAGCAGACCACCGTCGTCGCGCCGACCCTCACGCTGACCGATCTGAACGTGAACCAGCTGGTCGATCAGGTGGTCGGCGACACCATCGTGCTGCCGGACACTCCGCCGCCCGGCCTCCCGGACTTCCGCTCCCAGGCACTGCAGAACAATGCGGCCCCCTCCTTCGAATCCGACGAGGCGGCGCAGGAGCAGGGCCTCGCCGGTGCCGGCGACACTGCGGCGGCCCCGGCTGTCACCGAACGCGCCGAGAGCAACGGCAACAACCCCGAAAACACTCCGGTCGATCCGAACACCCCGACTTCCGGCGCACCCGACACCGCACCTACTGACGCCCCGATGACCGACGCCGCCGACACCCCCGGGGCCCCGGCGACCCCGTACGCCCCGGCGGCCACCGTCTTCGACGGCAGCGGCGACGCCATCGGTTCGCTCACCTACCGGGAGGTCGACGGCCGCGAGGTGACGTGCGAGCTGCCCGCTCAGTTCGAGGGCACCGCGGTGACACCCACCAACAGTGACTGCGCGCTCATGTTCAGTCCGGACGACCTGTTGTCGGCCCAGGTGAACGCCGCGGTGGCCGCCGACGGCAACCGTGTCTGGAAGCTCACGCCGGTCGGCCGCACCCAGTCCATCGAGGTGCTGCGCGCCCAGTGGCAGACCCTTGCCGCGCCGTCGACCCCCGAAACCCCGACCACCGAAACCCCGACGACCGAAACCCCGACCACCGAAAGCCCCACCACGGAGACCAGCGAGCCGTCGACGTCGACCAGCGAAACGGCCCCGACCTCGGGCGCGGTGCCGTCGTCCTGACCGGGCGGGCGGTGCCGCACCACACCCGCGGCCGGGAGAGACGTTGCTTACCTTTCGTCTCATCTCGCTTGCCAACGGCGACCGAGCGAGCCGACAGTGGAAACTGAAACACGTTATCCCGCTGTGGATTTGGAGGTCTCCGATGACTACTACGGCATGGCTGGCGTCCGTACGCCATCTCGCTCCGGGCTCGCTCGAGCGCTACCTGGAGAACCAGGCCGCTCGCGGTCGGCACCTGCACGACGTCGACGTCTGGAGCCCGCTGCGGCTTCGCTTCAACGACGGCGAGCCGGCGCAGGTCCGGTACGTGGTGGATCGTCGTGCGAATCCGGCGCCCGCCGACTACTACACCTTCCGTGAGGATCGCGGTTGGGACCACGTCGGCGCCGTCGGTCCGCTGCACGTCTGGCGGATGGAGTACGTCGGCGAGCGACCGGTCGGATTCATCAACGACGAGGTCTACCGCAACGCCCACCGCTGGAGCCTGAGTCTGGGCATCCTCGCGGCCGTCACCCTCCTCGGCGCCGTACTCCTGGGCATCGTCTCCGCGATCGATCCGGTCGACGGCGCATCTCCGCGCGACTTCTGGGCCCCGGCGATCGCTCTCGCCGCGGTAGGCGTGATCGCCGCGGTGCTGTCGGTGCAGTTGGGCCGTGGGGAACGGCCGACCGCGGCCGAACGCTTCCCCGAACTGGTCCATCACTGATCCTCGCGACCACCCGATCCGCGCCCAGACCGGGGTCCGATTGTCGCCGGTGGCGTCCGCGCCGATAGAGTTCTAGCGGAAATGCCCGGCCTGCGCCGGGTGACGACAGCTGCGTCTCTGCAGCGAAGGAGTTGTAATCGTGAGCGAATTGGGTGGTCCCCTCGAGGACGTTTTCGACGTTGTGATCCGACGGAACCCGGGTGAGCCGGAATTCCACCAGGCGGTTCGGGAAGTCTTCGAGTCTCTGAGCCCGGTGATCGACCGGCATCCCGAGTACCTCGACGTACTGACCCGCATGTGCGAGCCGGAACGCCAGATCATCTTCCGCGTGCCGTGGACCGACGATGCGGGTCGCGAGCAGATCAACCGCGGATTCCGCGTCGAGTTCAACTCGGCCCTGGGCCCCTACAAGGGCGGCCTGCGGTTCCACCCCTCCGTGAACCTCTCCATCGTGAAGTTCCTCGGCTTCGAGCAGATCTTCAAGAACGCGCTCACCGGCCTGCCCATCGGCGGCGGTAAGGGCGGCTCCGACTTCGACCCCAAGGGTCGCAGCGACCTCGAAGTGATGCGGTTCTGCCAGTCGTTCATGACCGAGCTGTACCGCCACATCGGCGAGTACACCGACGTGCCCGCCGGTGACATCGGCGTCGGCGGCCGCGAGATCGGCTACCTGTTCGGCCAGTACAAGCGCATCACCAACCGCTACGAGTCCGGCGTCCTCACCGGCAAGGGCCTCACCTGGGGCGGCTCGCAGGTGCGTCCGGAAGCCACCGGCTACGGCACGGTGTTCTTCGCCTCGGACATGATGAAGGCCAAGGGCCAGGACTTCGCGGGCAAGAAGGTCCTCGTGTCCGGTTCGGGCAACGTCGCCACCTACGCCATCGAGAAGATCCACCAGCTCGGCGGCACCGTGATCGCCTGCTCGGACTCCTCCGGCTACGTGGTCGACGAGAAGGGCATCGACCTCGAGCTCCTCAAGGAGGTCAAGCAGGTCCGTCGCGGTCGCCTGAGCGAGTACGTGGAGCTGCGCGGCAACGGTGCCACCCTGGGCACCGACAACAGCCTGTGGCACGTCCCGGCCGACGTCGCGCTGCCGTGCGCCACCCAGAACGAGCTCGACGCCGACGACGCGTCCGCGCTGGTCCGCAACGGCTGCCTCGTGGTGGCCGAGGGCGCCAACATGCCGACCACCCCGGACGCCATCAAGGTGCTCCAGGCGGCCGGCGTGAGCTTCGCTCCGGGCAAGGCCGCCAACGCCGGCGGCGTGGCCACCAGCGCCCTGGAGATGCAGCAGAACGCCTCGCGCGACTCGTGGAGCTTCCAGCACACCGAGGAGCGCCTGCGCAAGATCATGGGTGCCCTGCACGACAACTGCCTGGCCACCGCCGACAAGTACGACGCACCGGGCAACTACATCGTCGGCGCCAACGTCGCCGGCTTCGTCCAGGTGGCCGACGCCATGCTGGCCCTGGGCGTCATCTGATATCCGACTGCACCACGACGACGCCCCGAGCCGCACGGCTCGGGGCGTCGTCGTTGTCATCGGGCCCGTCGGCCGACAGGCCGCGCAATCAGGTCGCCAGCACCTCGGTGCCCAGGTACTCGCACACCGTCAGCGCCAGCGCCAGATCCATCCGATCGTGTCCGTCCGGGAGGATTTCGACGGCTTTGCCGATGCGGTACTTCACGGTGTTGCGGTGCAGCATCATGCGCTCGGCGGTGCGCACGTGGCTCTCGCCGTGTTTGAGGTATTCGGACATGGTCTCGCGCAGCACCTGGGCTCCGGCGTTGTCCCCGGCGAGCGGGCCGAGGATCTCCCGCACCCACGCGCGGGTGGAGGGCAGGTCGCGCGCCATCATCGAGACCACCGCCACCCCGCGATCGCCGTACCCGACCACCGCCGGTTCTTCGCGCGGCACCGCGGTCGCGACCTCGTAGGCCGCCCGCGCCTGCTGGTGGGAGCGACGAAAGCCGACGAGCCCGGGGCCCGGCAGACCCAGCGCCAGACGCAGATGCGCGGGCAGCGTCATCCGCGACTCGACCGTCGCGGTGTCCACCGCCGGTGTGCCCGGCCCGAGCGGAATCCACATCCACACGGTGCTGCGATCGGTCGCGGTGACGATCGGCGGCGCCACCGCGCGCACAGCTGACGCCAGAGTCCTCGCGGCACGATCGATCTCGGTGAGGACCACGGACGAGTCGGCGCTCCACAGGATCACTGCCTGGTGGGTGACATCGAGGCGGTATCCGGTCTCCGCCTCGAACGCCTCCGCTTCGACTTCCATCGACGACGAACCGTCGTCGACGAGGAGCTGGTTGACCGCCGACGACAGGACGCCGCCCTCGGCCCCGATCCAGCGCACGCGTTCGGTCTCGTACGCGTGGAAGACGTACTGGGTGATCCAGTCGATGTACTCGAACAGCACCACTGCCACGTACTTCGCGACCCGCACCGCGATCCGCTCGCTCACATCGATCTCGGAGAGAACATCCAGCGCGAGTTTGTTGAACTCGAACTCGCCGGTGCGGTAGGCCCGCATCAACGAGTTCGAGGGCACTTCGCGCTGCGCGAGCCGCAGCGCATACTCGACGGCCGCGGTGGTCGGCTGCAGATTGCTGATCGGGATGTCGTTGGACAGCACGTGGTTGATCGTCGTGATGTTGCCCTCGACGCTGGCCCGCAGCAGCGTCACCAAGACGGGGTCGCCGTCGAGGTGATCGATCTCGAGCATCCGTGCCGACATGTCGTCGACCATCTGCTGTTCGACGTCGCGCAGACGGCCGGCGACGACGCCGAGTACCTCGCGGAACTCGGCGTCGTCGTCGGCGATCGGCTTACTCACGAGGGCCACTCGGTCATCGGCGCCCGATCGAGCGCAGCGCGGAGTCGGCGGCGTGCATGCCGCACAGGCCGTGGATCCCGGCGCCCGGCGGCGCCGACTGCGAGCACAGGTACACCCCGTCGACCCCGGTCGCGTACGGGTCCAGTGCCAGCCGCGGCCGCAGGATCGTCTGCAGTCCGGTGTTGGCGCCGCCGATGATGTCGCCCGCGGCGTAGTTGGGGTTGTACTGCTCCAGGGCCATGGTGCCCGTCGAGGTGGTCGCCACGATGGTGTCGCGGAAGCCGGGCGCGAACCGTTCGATCTGCCGGATCACCGCCTCGGTGGCGTCACCGTCGAACCCCGGCGGCACGTGGGCGTACGACCAGATCGGGTTCAGGTCGCCGCTGCTGCGGCTCGGATCGGCCAGATACTGCTGCCCGACCAGGACGAACGGGTTCTCCACCAGCACCCCGGCGGCCCGCTGCTTCTCGGTGTACGCGACCTCGGCGAGGTCACCGCCCAGGTGCACGGTGCCCGCCCGGGCCGACTCCGGGTTGCGCCACGGAATGTCCCCGCGGATCACGAAGTCCACCTTGAAGGCCGACGACCCGACGCGGTAGCGCCCGTAGGCCTTCGCGATCCGGTCCGGCATCCGGTCGCCGTACAGCGACAACGCCTGCGATGCCGACAGATCCAGCATCACCAGGTCGGCATCCGGAATCTGCGAGCGGTCCGAGATCATCACGCCCGTCTCGATGGTGCCGCCGAGGTCGAGCAGCGCATCGGCCGCCGCCCGGGTGATCGCGCCGGAACCGCCGACGGCCACCGGCCAGCCGAAGCGGTGCCCACTCGCGGTGATCATGATGCCCAACGCCGCCGTCATCGGCGTATCCAGTCGGGTGAAGCCGTGCGCGGCCACACCCGCGTACAGCGCTCGCGCCGCAGGCGTGGCGAACAACCGCGCCATCATCGTGGCCGGCAGCAGCGCCCGCGGCCCGAACGCCGCCAGCCGGAACGGATGTCGTGGCACGTTGACGATCGGCCGCAGCAGGTCCGGCGCCAGCTCGTCGAAGCCCCGCACGATGTCGCCGAAGGCCAGCTTCCAGCGCCGTCCGTCGACGCCGAGGCCGGCGGCGGTCTCCTCGATCGACTGGTGCAGAACGCCGATGTCGCCGTCGTCGAGCGGGTGGGTGCAGTCGATCTCCGGCCACGCCCACTGAAGGCCGTAACGGTCGAGCCCGATCTCCTGCCAGAACGGGGAGCCCACGCCCAGCGGGTGCACGGCCGAGCAGTGGTCGTGGATGACACCGGGAACCTCGAGCTCACCCGAGCGCGCGCCGCCACCCACCTCGTCCCGGGCCTCCAGGACGGTGACATCGACGCCGGCGCGGGCGAGCCGGAGACCGGCGGCGAGCCCGTTGGGCCCGCCGCCGATCACGACAGCAGTCGTCATGACAAGCGCACTCCGCCGCGGCGGGGAGCATTCTCACTGCGCCAGTGGACGTCGATCGGGATGGGGCCGTCGGCGAGCCACGGCTGTGCCTCGACGGCGTCGCGCACGTTCCAGCGACCGCGTTCGATCACGCCCAACGCAGCGTCGATCACCATGTAGTCCTGCTTCCATCGGTGGATCGGCTGGGACTCGACCCAGACAACCGTGAACTCGCCGGGAGCGAAATTGCAGCGCCGCTGCAACGCCTCGATCATACGGTGGTTGTGGAGGTGGCCCTCTCCGAAGTTGAAGCCGACCAGCGAGTTGCAGGCGAACTCCGCCTCCCGGATCGTGTAGGCGTCGATCTCGTCACCGAACTCTCGGTACAGCACCGAGAACAGGCCGCGGCCCTGGCTGTGCAGCGAGCGCCAGGCGATGGTCTGCTGCATGGTGATCTCGGCGGCCTCGGGGCCGTAGTCCACGGTCAGCTGGTCGATCTGGTTCACGGTGGGCCGCACCACGTGCTGATTCAGCTTGTCTTCAGCGCCCGGAGTGAAGGCCCACAGGGCCGACGCCCAGTTGCCCGCGTACTGACGCATGGACGGCAGGAACGAGACCAGATCCGGGCGCAGGTTGCCCAGCACCGGGAACACCAGTAGCGCGATGACGATGCCGACGGTGAGCCAGCCCGAGCTCATGTCGGCGACGCCGAAGCCCTCCCAGGCCGGGAAGCCCCAGAACAGGAACACGGAGGCGAAGGCGAACAGGACGTTCCATTCCAGCGGCACGGCCAGCGGGAAGGTCGAGAAGATGAACAGGTGGAAGCAGACCATCAGGATGACGGCGGCCAGCGTCAGCCACTTGTTGACCGACAGGAGCAGGACCAGCGGGGCCGCGATCTCGACGATGGTGCCCAGCACGTGGCCCTGGAAGCTGGCCGCGCCCGAGGAACGCAGATCGGTCGGGAAGTTGCGGTAGTTGGCACGCTTGAGACGCTTGATCGTGAGCCACGGCGTATTGGAGATCATCGGCGGAATCACGGCGGTGAAGTGCAGACCGATCTTGGAGATACCGGCGCAGATCCACACGATGACGATCAGCAGCTTCAGCGCGACGATCATGTCGACGAACGGCAGGAACGCGAAGAAGATCACCGCGGGCAGGTACTGCTCGGCGCGAGCTGCCAGGAAGATCGTCTTGTCGCGCAGGCCCAGCAGCACCCAGATCGCCATCAGCGGGAAGAGCACCACGGGGTTGATCAGGCCGTGCGCGGGGTCGATGTGCAGCGGCGAGTTCGCCATCGCATCGGTGAAGCTGGTCGACTCCTTACCCGGCAGCACGATCGCCACCAGCAGGTTGATCAGGAAGGCCGCGTACAGCACGACGTCGAACACGGTGCGCGTGTCACCGCGAGTGCCCGGCACGGTGTCCGGCCACGGTGGCAGCCGGATGGTCTGCGGACGCAGCCAGAACAGGATGCCACCGGTCATCGGCTTGAACTTGCCGGCCAGCGGGCCCCAGGAACCGGCGACGCCGACGCCCTCGACGAACACCGTCCACAGGATGAGCTTCTGGTAGACGATCGGCTCGTTCCACCATTCGCTGATGTGCAGCGGGTTCAGCCCGGAGGTCAGGGTCGCCAGCGACACACCGCAGACGATGTACAGCAGCGCCACCTTCACCAGGTAGATGACGTGCACCACCTTCGCGGTGCCGAAACCGTAGTCGCCCCAGTGGGTGGCGAGGATGCGGATCCGTTCGGACAGCGGTAGCTGTCGGAACGTCGCCGGATCGACCGGCGGGAAGTCTCCTTCGGTGAAACCCATTGTCGTGCTCTCCTCTTTCGGATTGTCGCGGCCCGGCGGCTTCCAGCCGGTGCGGGCAGGGGTCATCGCGCCGAGAGCTGCTCGGCGTCGGGTGGGTGTTGATCGGGCTGGCGTCGGACGACGCCGCGGTCAGACGGCGGCGGCCTCGGCGCTGCGGCGCCGCAGGGCGGGCTTGTCGATCTTGCCGACCGGATTGCGCGGCAGTTGCTCGACGATGTGGATCCGTGCGGGCCGCTTCACCTGGGCCAGCCGGTCCTCGACGAACGCGGCCAGGGCCTCGGCGGTGACGTCGGCGTTCGGGTAGGTCACCACATAGGCGACCGGCACTTCACCGAAGAACGGATCGGGGGCGCCGATCACCGCGCACTCGAGGACGCGGGGCTCCGCCGACAGCGCGGCCTCGATCTCCTTGGGGTAGATGTTCTCGCCGCCGCGGATGATCATGTCCTTGATCCGGTCGACGATGCGCAGGTAGCCGTCCTCGTCGAAGGTGCCGACGTCACCGGTGTGCAGCCAGCCGTCGACGATCGTCTCGGCGGTCGCCTCGGGCCGGTTGAGATAGCCGCGCATCACCGCCGGGCCGCCGATGAGCACCTCGCCGCGCTCGCCGGTGGGCACGTCCTCGCCCGTCGCGCCGACGATCCGGATCTGCTGACCGGGCATCGCCGGACCCACCGTGCCGAGCTTGCGCACGCCGTCGATGGGGTTGCAAGCCGAGGCGCACGTGCCCTCGGTGAGCCCGTAGCCCTCGACGATCGGGATGCCGAAGCTCGCCTCGACCTTCTCCAGCAGTTCGCGGGAGATCGGCGCGGCGCCGCAGACGGCGAAGCGCAGCGAATCGGTGGCACCCGCGGGGATGTCACCGCGCGAGACGAGCATCGCGTAGATGGTGGGGACCGCGGAGAAGTAGGTGGGCTTGAGGCGTGCGACGTCGTCGAAGAAGCGGCTCGCCGAGAAGTGGCCGGTGATACTCACCTGTCCCCCGGCCATGATCGGCGTCAGGCAGCTGACCGCGATCGCGTTGACGTGAAACAGGGGCAGGATCAGCAGCGCGTGCCCGTCCGCGCCGACCTGGAAGTGCTCGCCGGCGGCCCGAGCGAAGAAGTGCAGATTGCCGTGGCCCAGTCGCACGCCCTTGGGCTGCCCGGTGGACCCCGAGGTGTAGATCAGCAGCGCGTCGTCGGCGTCGGTCGGCGCCGTGGGAGGCGTCCAGGCGGCGCTCGGCACCGTCGCCAAGGTCTCGACGTCGACAAAGGTGCGCTTCGCCGCGTCACCCACCGGCGCGGCGGCCACCACGACCTTCGCGCCGGAGTCGGCGAGTTGGTACTCGGCCTCATGGTCGGTGAAGCCGGGGTTGACCGGGGTGCCGACGGCCCGAAGGCGCCAGGCCGCGCTGAGGACCACCAGCAGTTCCGCCCGGTTGGGAAGGAACGTCGCGATCACATCGCCGGGTCCGACGCCCAGTCCGGCCAGTTGCTCGGCGACCGCTTCCACACGCTGCGCGAACTGCGCGTACGTCAGTTCCAACCGATCGTCGCGGACACACGGCGCGTCTCCTCGATACGCCAGGTCCCACGCGAAATACGTGCCTGTCACGGTCAACACCTTTCGTAGTCGGTTGTGACCATTGACACTATGGAGCTTTGCGGCACGGCGAAACGGCCTGCAGACACGAACTATCGGCGGAACTTTGTACCCGGAGCACAACCACCGAAGGGCCCGGGGTTCGCCGTGCGCTCACGACTGGGCGAACAGACCCTCCTGGGTGAACGATCCGACGCAGCGGCCGTCGACGGTGAAGACGTCGGCCACCACCAGCCCGCGACCGTCCGACGACGACGGAGAGCGCTGCGCGTACAGCAGCCACTCGTCGGCGCGGGCCGGCCGGTGGAACCACATCGCATGGTCCAGCGACACCGCGCCCCAGGGCCGGTCGCCGAGGTGCTCGCCGCCGACCGGGACGTCGTGTGCGGCGAGTCCCGCCGCCAGGGCGGTGATGTCGGACATCAGCAGCGCCCAGGCCGCGTGCGTGACGGGCTGGTCCGGCAGCGGACCGGCCGCGCGCAGCCAGGCCATCGTCGTGCCGTCCGGCGGATCCGGGACCAGCCGGAAGTCGGCGACGTTCATCGTCGACCAGATCTCGGTGAGGCCGCCCCACTGCTCGGCCCAATCCGCCAGCGTCGGGCACTGCTCGGGCGGCGGGACCGTCGGCATCGGCGCCTGATGGGCGACTCCTTCGCTGGGCGCGGCGACCGAGACCATGGCCGTCGCCAGCACGCGGTCCGCCTGCTCGGCGGTCACCGATCGGTTGGACAGTCGACGGCCGTCCCGGGTGCGCGTCACCGCGAACTCCACGCGGTCCTCGGAGTTGCCGGGTGCCAGGAAGTAGACGTGCAGCGAACGCGGCTGCGCGGGCTCGGGCACGGTGCGCGCGGCGGCCACCAGCATCTGCGCCAGCAGTTGCCCGCCGAATAGCCGTCGGGCGCCGAGGTCGATGTTGTCCGCGGTGAACCGGTCGTCGTCGATCTCGGTCAGCTCGAGCGCTGCGAGCGCGTTGGTCAGCGGAGACACGGGCGTCGGCTTCACACGCGCCGCACCACCACGGCGGCGCCGAGGCCGAGGCCGCCGGGGATCGCCAGCAGGGCGAACTCGCCGTCGACGCGCGCGAGCTGATCGAGCGCGTTGACCAGCAGCGACCCGCCACTGGCGCCGAGCGGGTGGCCGGTCGCGACGGATCCGCCGTTCGGGTTCACCCGGGCCGGATCCAGGTCGAGTTCGCGGGTCAGCAGCAGCGGGGACACCGCGAACGACTCGTTCGCCTCGATCACGTCCAGGTCGGCGGCGGTGATCCCGGCCCGCTCCAGCGCGTCCCGGGCGGCCTGCACGCCGGCGGTGAGCCGCGGCGAGCGCACCGCGGTCTGGGTGGCGGCGACGATCTCGCCGATCGGCGCCGTACCCAGCGTCGAGCCTGCCGACGCGGAACCGAGCACGGCCGCCGACGCGCCGTCGCACAGCTGCGGCGCCGTCCCGACGGTGTGCAGTCCGCCCTCCGGGCGCAGCGAGTCGGGGAGTTGCCGGGCCACCAGGTCCCACGAGGGATCGTCGCCGAACAGCGTGGCCACGGCGGCGAACCCGGCCAGGTCCGCGTCTGGACGGGCGCCCTCGTCGCGCGCGAGGACCACCGTGTCCCCGGGCCTGATCGGGATGACCGAATCCGACATCGGGGCCGCCGCGGCACGCTGGTGCGAGCGCACCGCGTAGGCGTCGAGCTCCTCGCGCGTGAAGCCGGCATCCGCGGCGGTGAGGTCGGCGGCGACGCCGATGGTGACGTACCCGGTCGCGTCTTGCAGCTCACCTTCGAAGGCGAAGCTCGGCTTATCGAACAGCATCGGGACCCGCGACATCGACTCCACGCCGCCGGCCAGCACCACGTCGTTCATGCCCGACGCCACCTTGGCCGTCGCGGTGCCGATGGCATCCAGCCCCGAGCAGCACAGTCGCGAGACCACACCGCCGGGAACAGTGTCCGGCCACTGCGCCCACAGCGCCGCGGCGCGGGCGATGTCGCCACCCTGCTCACCGGCCGCCGTGCTGGTGCCGATGACCATGTCATGGACCTGCTCGGGATCCAGTCCGCGCTCCCGCAACGCCCGCAGCAGCGTCGCGAGCAGCTCGTAGGCGGGGACGTCGGCGAGCGTGCCGCCGGCGCGCTTCACCCGCCCCTTCGGGGTGCGGACGGCGTCGTAGACGAAGACCTCCGAGGCGAACTGAGACACAGCGAGTCCTTCCGAGAGCGCTTTAGTTAGCAGTGTGACTGTCGCTACTATAATAGACAGAGTTACTGTGCACGACTTTCGCGAAGTCCCGGTCGGCAGCGGTGTCCGTACCCCGCGATGCCGAAAGCGGGGGCGGCCCGCTGATCTGGGCCGCCCCCGCTTTCGCGGGTACGACTAGTCGGTGCCGTTCGCGACGCGGTTGACGGCGGCAACGAAGACATCGTTGAACGCGTCGTCGTCGATCTCGGCGCCATTGGCGGACATGTACTGTACCGACACCTGGTAGCCGTTCACCTCGGCGAAGCCCAGCAGAGCAGACGACTTCACGGTGGTGCCGGAGATCTTGGTGGTGGTTTCCTGCTCCACCACGAGAGCCTCATCCGCCTTGGTCTTGGGCGCCTTCTGCACCTTCTGCTTCACCGTCGCCGTCGCTCCGGCGGTCTGCCCCTCGGTGAACATCATCTCGAGGTTGGCGCACTTGCCGGTGACCGACTTGCGCTGATCGTCCATGCTGATCTGCTGCGGCGCCACCGACGTGCTGAGGCTCGACGTGCCCTTGGTCGCCACGGCCAGGCCGATGGTCTCCAGGTCGATGGATTCCGGCAGCAGGCTCAACTGCACGCACGACGACGGCTCGATCTTCACGCCCTTCATCGCCGCGAGGACCTGGTCGGTCGCCGCCTTCAGCTGGCCCTGCGGGATCTCCTGCGCCACGAAGCCCTTCGGGAACTCGTCGGCGGGCAGCACCAGTTCCTTCGCATCACCGGTGAGCTTCGTCGACGTCGCGGTATTCGCGGTGGTCGCACCATCGGACCCGGTGGTGGTCGCGGCCGACGACGAGTCGTCGCTGCTGCTGCAGCCGGCCAACGCGATCACCGCGCTTCCCGCGATCAGCAGGCCGCCGAGCCGTCGGATCGGATTCTTCTGCACACGCACCGTCATCGCGGCACCCCTCTTCCGTGGATCAGCAGCATCCCCACTGAACACCGCCCCCCGGTGATTATGACCTACGCCTCAGTGCGCCCCGGACTGCACACCGCCGGAGCTACTGGGGATCCTTGAAGTAAACCAGCTGGTGCGTGGTGGCCAGCAGCACCGCGTCATCGCCTGCACCCGACCAGATCTGACCGTCCTGATCGAAGTGACCGTTTCCGAAGCGGACGCCGCGGGCGGTGATCAACAGGTGGTCGCTGCCCTGCGCGGTCAACTCGGCCGGCGTGGCGTGGAAGTAGGTGGTCAGGGAGATCGTCCCGGCCGGCATGAAGGTGCCGTGCCGCAGGAAGGCGCGCGGGTAGAAACTGTCGGCGATCGAGGCCAGCGAGGGGTAATCCAGCGACCGCTCTGGCACGTCGCGTAGCCAGAGCGTCGACGTCGAGTCGTCGCTGGCGCCGTCGTTCAGGCCGCCGACGACGAACCGCATGTCGTAGTTGTTCGCCCACGCGATGAAGTCGGGGAACCCCTGGGCGGCCACCTCCTCGACGGGCGGCGCGGCCGGCGGACGGGGCTCGGTGCTGCCCCACGTGGGGCGGTGCAGACCGAAGACCGCGCTGCCGGTGGACACCGTCGTACCGTTCTGCACGATCCGGATGACCCAGTGCTGGTTGGTGCGGTTGGTGCGGATGATCTCGGTGTGCAGGTCCCAGTCGCCGTCGGCGATGGGTGCCGCATAGTTCAAGGTCAGCGCCAGCGGCTCGCCGAGCACGTCCGGATGCTGCTGGAGGGCGTGGACCACCGTGGCCGCGGTGATGCCACCGAACGGACCCACCATGTTGGCGTACGCCGCATGGGTCGTCGCATGGAAGACGCCGGCCTCGCCGACGGTCACCGCGATCGCTTCGTCGAGTACATGGCTCATCCGTCGAACCCTACCCATCGCAAACCCTCCGGCGGCACCCCGCACATGTCAAAAGCAGGTCCGAAGTCATGGGTTTGCGCCAAATCTGTGCCGCTCAGGGCCGGTACGGGCACGGATTCGCCAAACCTACCGCTCATGAGGTATCTACATCACAAAGAGATACGACTGTGTGCCGGATCTCGATTAACAGAGATCCCCCGCGCAAACGGCCCCGCCCGCGCGCGCAGTTTGAGAAGAGTACGACCGATGTCCAGAAACACGGACTCCGGGCACGGCCGCGACCGACGAGGAGCCAGGTGGCTCCTGCTGCTGACGACGCTGCCGATGTTGATCATCACGGCGTTGGCGCTGCCGGTCGGCGAGGCCCGGGCGGCGCGCGCCTGCCCGCCTTCGCAGGAGTTCGCCGTCGGCGGCGTGGGCGACACGCAGAGTCGTTTCGTCCCGGGTGCCGCCGGGGCCACCCGCATCGCGTACACCGCCTCGCTGGCACCCGTCGGACTCACGCCGGGCGACGTCTCGGCGCGACAGGGCGAAGCCGCCCTGAACGCAGCGGCCCGGTCGTTTCGCGACCGCTGCCCGGAGAGCGCCATCCACGTCACCGGCTACAGCATGGGTGCGCTGGTCGCGGGGAACGTGCGGGACAGCTGGAACCGCGACCCGAAGATGCGCGTGAACACGTCGTTCACCCTGATCGCCGATCCCCGGTCCGACCACGGCGCCATGGCCAAGCTGCCCTCGGTCATCCCCGGCTTCACGCACACGGGTCGACGACCCTTCAGCACCATCCCGACCAGCTCCGTGTGCCGGTCCGGCAGCGACTTCATCTGCTACGTCGGCGATCCGACGCGGAATCCCCTCCCACTGATCGCCGGCGTCCTGGGCTACCTCACCGGGGATCACACCTATCGCAAGAGCGAAGTGACCGACACCCCCGGCGATCACCTCGTCGAGACCGCGACGCTCAGCGCCGGTCGGATCCTCCTCGCCGTGCTGATCCCCCAGTTCCCACTGCTCGGAGTCCTGGCGGCGCTCCCGGCGCCGGAGGAAGTGGAACCGCTGCTGGTGGTGGCGCAGGAGATCGCGCGCACCGTCGCCCCCGACCTGGTTCCGCCCGCGGAACTGTCCCTGGTCCGCTACATCCCCACTCCGCTGCGCGACTACCTGCCCCCACCGCTGGCGAACTCGGTGCCCGACGAGATCGGCGACATCGTCCTACCGGCGATCCCCACTCGCTTGGATGAGTTGGTGCAGCTACTCCTCGTCGTCCCCGGGGTGCTGACCACCGATCCACGCACCGACAGCGACCAGACCGCCGGCTTCGAGACGATCCTGCGGTTGCTACGCGCCACCGCGCCCACCCCTGCCCAGAGCACAACCGCCCGCGAGCGCTGGGATCGATCGAGCCTGCAGGCCGGTGCGGTCACTGCCGGACCCGCCCCCGTCGACGGCTGCGGCGCCGGAGCCCGACCGAAGGCATCCTGCGGTCAGTCCCTCAACGCCCCCGCGGTGATCAGCGGCGGTGGCCCCCAGGGCTACCGACCCCCGACCGACGACCGGTAGCGCCGCCGGCACGCAAATCTGTGCCATCGGGAAGCGTCGAACTGCGCCAACATTAGTTGTGTATTCAAGTATTTGTAAGGTAATCCTTGCCTACTTCACAGTAATCCACTATTAATGACGTAGCGACAGGTCCATTCGTTCGAATGATTCTGTCGGACAAGGGAATTCGACTATTGGCTCCAGCGCCCTCAGAGCGTGCGGCAGGTGTCGCGGTCGAACTCCCGGGTCGTGCCTGCCGCCCCTGATAGCCCGTACTGCACCCGATGTCCCGCCCGCGAGGAGACGCACGACCCATGTTGACAACGACCCGACCCGGGCATTCCGATGTCCATCGACGCTCGTGGCGGCCGAGGACCCTGGCCCTCGCGCTCCTGCTGTCGGCGATCGCCCTGACGCTGAACGCGCCGGTGGGCGCCGCACACGCGACCGGCACGTGCCCGGCCACCAAGAAGTTCGTTGTCGGCGGCGTCGGCGACACGCGGAGCGCCTGGGTGCCGGGCACGTCCGGTGCCACCCGTATCGGATACTCGGCTTCGCTCGCGCCCATCGGCTTCGGCCCGGGCGACGCTTCCGCAGCACAGGGCGCCGCAGCGCTGAACTCGGCGGCGCGGGGGTTCCGGAAACGCTGCCCCGACAGCGCCATCCACGTGACCGGTTACAGCCTCGGCGCACTCGTGGCAGGCAACGTCCGGGACAGCTGGACCCACGACGCAAAGATGCGGAACAACACCTCGTTCACGCTCATCGCCGATCCGCGCGCCGAGCAGGGCGCGATGGCCCAGCTGCCGTCGCTCATTCCGGGCTTCACCCACACCGGTCCGCGACCGGCGAGCAGCATCCCGACCAGCTCCATCTGCCGTTCGGCGGCCGACTTCATCTGCTTCGTCGGCAACCCCGCGGAGAATCCGCTGCCGCTGATCAACGGCCTGCTGGGCTATGCATTCGGCGATCACACCTATCGCAGCGGCGAGGTGACCGATGAGCCCGGCGCACACGACGTCGCGGGCCCGACCCGGATCGGCGCACCGGGCGAGGTCGCCACCGTATTACCACTGCCGTTGCCGGTGGAGGTGGCGCTCGCCGTGCTCCCGTCGCCCGCCGAAGTGGAGCCGGTTCTGGCGCTGGCCCAGGACGTGGCGCGCGACGTGGCACCCGGCATCGTGCCGCCGGCCGAACTGTCGCTCACCCGCTACATCCCCACTCCGCTGCGCGACTACGTGCCTCCGCCGCTCGCGGACGCGGTGCCCGAGCAGATCGGCGACGTGGTGCTCCCAGCGCTGCCGGCCCTCCCCTCGGCCCCGTCTCCGCAACCACGTTCCGAACCCGTCACGGCAGCGTCGTCTACCGTGCTTCGGGCCCTGCGAACCGCGCTCACGCAGCAGTAGCGACGCCACACCCACAGCGTCACACCCACGACGCCACACCCACAGCGTCGCATTCACGGCGGCGGTCCGAGGATTCTCTCGGACCGCCGCCGTGCATCCGGGGGGTCCTCACCAACGCTCCTGACAGAGTTCATTGTCAGTTAACGAAACGGCGATTCAGCGGCGACACGGCGTCGGTATCTCTATAGCGGCAAAGGTTCATCTCCCGCGGATGGGCTTGTCCGCCAAGGGTTTTCAGCGACCCGTCCGCCCCGAGGAGATACCGCCCATGACTCGATCAACGACTCTCGAATCACCCCACCGTCGATCCTCCGCACGCTGGGTGGCCGTGCTGGCCCTAGCGCTTCTGGCGCCCGCCGCGACTGTCGCGGGCACCATGGCCGCCGGATCCGCCGCGGCCGGCGGCTGCCCGGACACCAAGGAATTCGCGGTCGGCGGCGTCGGCGACACCCACGGGCAGCACGTGCCCGGCGCCCCGCGCGATGCGACCGGCATCGTCTACCCGGCCTCACTCGCCCCCGTCGGCCTCACCCCCGGCGACGTCTCCGCCGCCCGCGGTGAACGCGCCCTGAACTCCCAGGCCCGGGCGTTCCGAGCGCGCTGCCCGGAGAGCGCCATCCACGTGACCGGCTACAGCTTCGGCGCCCTGGTGGCCGGTAACGTCCGCGACGACTGGAACCGCGACCCGAAGATGCGGCAGAACACCTCGTTCACGCTCGTGGCCGATCCGCGCGCCGACCACGGCGCGATGGCCAAGCTCCCGTCGGTCATTCCCGGCTTCACCCATACCGGTCCGCGGCCGGCCGCTGCCATCCCGACCAGCTCCGTCTGCCGGGCCGCCGCCGACTTCGTCTGCTACGTCGGCAACCCGCTGGAGAATCCGCTGCCGCTGATCAACGGTCTGCTCGGCTACGCGGCCGGCGACCACGGGTACCGCCGCAGCGAGGTCAGCGACGTCCCCGGCGAGCACACCGTCGCCGGTCCCACGCGCGTCGGCGCACCCGTCGACCTCGCAGCGACCGACGGCAGCGAGCCCGCCCCGCTGCTGTCGTTGGAGGTGACCGTGCAGGTGAACCTCGCCGTGCTGCCGAATCCCGCCGAGCTGGAGCCGGTACTCGCCGTCGCCCAGGACATCGCGCGGACCGTCGCGCCCGAGCTGGTGCCGCCCGCCGAACTCAGTCTCACCCGATACATTCCGACGCCGCTGCGCGACTACGCGCCGCCGGTGCTCGCCGGGGCGGTGCCCGAGGAGCTCGGCAGCGTCGTGTTGCCGCCGCTGCCGACGATCCGCGAAGCCCACGAGGATGAAACCCCACAGGCCGCAGCCCAGCAGACCGCGACCCAGTAGTTCTAGCTAGAAGAACACTCCCGCGTACGGTTCGCGGTCGACGCGGAACAGCCGGTCGAGCCGCGCGACCGCCGCCGGGTCGGCCACGTCGATCCGGCCCGCGGCGGCCAACCGCCACCAGCGCGTCCCGCCGAGGTACGTCGCGGCCAAGTCGGACACCGACACGGTGACCGCGGCCGGGGTGTCGGCGGCGACGCGGACCGCGCCGTCGGCGCCGATGCGGTACACGCCGTCGTTCTGGGGCAGCAGCCTGTCGTGCACCGCGAGGTGGACCGGCGCGGCGTCGCCGTAGGTGCGCGCCGCGAGCGCGGCGGCGACGTCGGTCAGGCGGAGCCAGGACTCGTCGCGCACCGGACCGAGCGTCACCGCGCGTTCGTCGACGAACAGCAGCGGGAGCGGATCGTCGAGCGCCAGCGTGCCGACGGTGACGGTGTCCACCAGGTCGAGTTCCAGCAGGTGCCGCCACAGGCCGCGGTGGGCACCCGGGTTCAGCGCGACCAGCTCGTTCACCTCGATGGTCTTGTCGTCGCTGGTGAACCAGCCCGCGGTGTCCAGCGGCCGGTACATCGCGTAGCCGTCGTCGACGCCGTCGGTGCTGTGCACCACGAGGTAGCTCGGGCTCTTGTATTCGGCGGCGCGCAGTTCCCACTTGCGCCACCAGACGTGCGCGCGCGAGACCGCCCCGTTCTGGGCGGCCCGCGCCGCGATCGGGGCCATCACCGCCACCCCGCCGTCGTCGGCGAGGCGCACGCTGCCCGGGCCGGGGCCGTCGTCGACGAAGCGGGCCGTCCGA
Source organism: Gordonia alkaliphila (assembly GCF_039542465.1). NCBI lineage: Bacteria > Bacillati > Actinomycetota > Actinomycetes > Mycobacteriales > Gordoniaceae > Gordonia > Gordonia alkaliphila. Next base: position 273,855 of record NZ_BAABIE010000003.1, read on the forward strand.
GTGTCGATCCGCGCCGACCGCACGTGGCTGGCGATGCCGTAGCCGAAGCGGCCGTAGATGCCGCCCTCACTCGCGCGCAGCGTCGCCACCGATTCCCCGGCCGCCGCGGCAGCGGCGAGCTGCGTGCGCATCAGCGCGGTGACCACGCCTCGACGACGATGCGTCGGCAACACCCCCACCTGACTCACCGCGGCGTGCGGCACCCGCGCGCCGCCGGGTACCGTGAGCTGCGTGGCGTAGGAGTTGGCGCTGCCGACGACCTGCTCGCCGTCGAATGCGGCGAGGAAGCGGCCGGGTTCGGACACGTCGACCGGATCGAACGGACCGAACTCCAAGCCCACCATCGCGCGCTTGAACACCGCGTACGCCTCGCGCACCAGATCCGGCTCGGTCACGACCGCCACGTCGGTCCCACGTGCGCGCAGTTCACCAGGGTTCATCGTCGTCTCCTCCATCCGCCGGTCGCTCGTCCGAGGCTATCGCTCCATCCGCCTACAGGAAGCTGGACACCACCGTCATCACCCCGGCCGCCAGAATCAAGACGATGGCGCCGGTACGGAAATGTCAAGTCACGGGTGTGATGGAGACCGATCAGTTGTTCTGTAGGGCGGGTTGAGGGATGGGTTCGCCGGTGTTCGCGACGGTCCAGTAGGCGGCTTCGTACTCGGCGGGCGGGACGTGACCGAGAGCGCCGTGGAGGCGCTGATGGTTGTACCAAGCGACCCATTCGGCGGTGGCGTACTCCACCGCGGCGGCGTCAGTCCACGTCTGCCGGTAGTTCGTGTTTGTACAGCGAGTTCAGGGCTTCGGCCATGGCGTTGTCGTAGGAGTCCCCGCGTGAGCCGACCGAGGTGACTGCGAGGGCGCGGTCGAGTTCCTCGGTGTAGCGGATCGCCCGGTACTGCACGCCTCGGTCGGAGTGGTGGATCAGACCGGCAAGGTCTTGCCCGTGGCGGCTGCGCTGCCAGATCGCCATCGCGAGCGCGTCCAGAACCAGGTCGGCGAACATGCGGGTCGAGGACTGCCAGCCGACGATCATCCGGGAAGTACACGTCCAGGATGAATGCGACGTACACCCAGCCCGCGGTGGTACGGACGTAGGTGATGTCGGCGACCCACAGCCGGTTCGGCGCGTGTGCGGTGAAATCACGGTCGACCAGATCGGCGGGCCGGCCGGTCTCGGGCGCCGGCCGGGTCGTGCGCGGGAACTTGCCCCGCACGACACCGCGAATGCCCCGGTCACGGCACAATCGTTCGACCGCGCACTGCGCGACATCGATACCTTTACGCCGCAGGTCGGCATGGATCTTGCGTATCCCGTACACCTGCTTGGAGGCGTCGTACGAGGCCATGATCTCGGCTTTCAGTTCCTCATCACGCAATTGCCGCTGTGACGGCAGCCGATGGCGGGCGGCGTAAGAGGTCGAGGGGGCGATCTTGCAGCCGTGCTCGGTCAGCACAGTGCAGATCGGCTCGATTCCCCATCGATCCTTGTGGTCGGTCACGAAGCTCTTGCGGGTACTTCGATGGACGAGGCATGAGAGGGATTGTTCCTTCCGGGTTACTCACTCTCCATCAAACCCATGACACTTCATTCCGCACAGGACTGCGACGATGCCAGCAGCAGGTTTAAGGACCGCTTGCGGGAGCATCGTCACAACCAGGGTGCCCAGCCAAGCACCGGGCAAACTGGCGCCGTCGAGGATGAGTACCCGCGGCCATTCGACGTGTCGGCGAAGTTGATACCCGGCTGCAAGCCGAGTCAGGAGCCCAACCACCAGGTTCACCACCACCACGTCGGTGATGTCCAGACCACCGATCAAAATCAGCGGCGTCGCGATCATCGCGGCACCGAATCCACTGGCGCCGCCAATGACGCAGGCCACGGCGGTGCAGAGCGCGGCGATGACGAGGAGAGTCACGGACCGGGGTGCTCTTTGCGACGAGGTGGACGGCTCACCAGGCAACCGCACCACACTTCGACCGCGATCCGCCACACCGGTAACACCGCCCGTTTTCTTCACGCCTCCGTCCGGCCACGAGCGTCGACCCGGACAAGCAAAAGAGCTGCACCATCGTGAGTAACGATGGTGCAGCTCTTCTCATGGTGGGCGAAGGGGGACTTGAACCCCCACGTCCCGAAGGACACTGGCACCTGAAGCCAGCGCGTCTGCCATTCCGCCACTCGCCCGCGGCTGTCGCTCGCTCGACGTTGTCTTGCTTACGACTTGACCGAGATTACACGGCGGAGCGCCCAAGCGAAAATCGGCGACAGCTCCAGGCGCTGACCAGCAACGATGTGAGGCGGCGCAGAAACCGCAGCCCGATACGAGAGTGACCAGCGGTGCGCCTGAGAGGCCGCAAGAAGCACGTCGGAGCTTGATCCCGGTAGCATTGACCCTTAACACGAGCACGTGGACACGCTGACGACCGACTGGAAGGAGCACTCGTGGGTCTTCTCGACCGATTCGAGCGCAAGCTCGAGTCCGCCGTCGACGGCGGCTTCGCGCGGGTCTTCGGCGGTCAAGTGGCTCCGCAGGAGATCGAGAACAGTCTGCAACGCGAAGCCGAGGCCTCCGCCGAGGATCTCGGCGACGGTGCATCGCTGGTGGCCAACAGCTACGTCGTGACCCTCAGCTCCTCCGATCTGGACCATGTCGGTGACGAGTACGAACTGAACCGGAAGATCTTTTCTCGCCACCTCGAAGACTTCATCCGTGACAATGGGTGGCAGACTTACGGCCCCGTCGTCGTAGAGTTCGATCAAGTGGACGCGCTCCATACCGGTCAGTTCCGCACGCGCGGGGTCATCGATCCCGATGTGCGCCCCCGTCCGGTCCCGCCGCGGCCTGAACCGGCCCTACCATCCGAAAGCCCGAACCGAGGAGCTCCCGAAATGACCAACCCACCCGGCAACGACGGCCAGTACCCGGGCTACGGCCAGCAGGGCGGCTACGACCAGCAGCAGTACGACCAGCAGGGTCAGGGTTACGGACAGCAGCCCCAGTACGGTCAGCCCGCCGGAGATCAGGGCTACGGGCAGCAGGGCTACGACCAGTACGGTCAGCCGCAGCAGCAGGGCTACGGCCAGCAGCCGGCGTACGGTCAGCAACCCGGTTACGACCAGCAGCAGGGTTACGACCAGCAGCAGGGTTACGACCAGCAGCAGGGTTACGACCAGCAGCAGGGTTACGACCAGCAGCAGGGTTACGACCAGGGCTACGCACAGCAGCCCGGCTATGACCAGCAGCAGGGCTACGGCCAGCAGCCGGCCTACGGTCAGCCGCAGGGCTACGACCAGCAGCAGGGCGGCTACGACCAGGGCTACGGCCAGCAGCCCCAATACGACCAGCAGCAGGGCTACGACCAGGGCTACGCACAGCAGCCCGGTTACGACCAGCAGCAGGCCGGCTACGACCAGGGCTACGCGCAGCAGCCGCAGTACGACCAGGGCTACGGCCAGCAGCCGGCCGACGCCGGGTACGGCCAGCAGCAGGGCGGCTACGACCAGCAGCAGCCCCAGTACGACCAGCAGCCCGGCTACGACCAGTACGGTCAGCCCGCGTACGAGCAGACCGCCTACGCGCAGCCCGGCTACGGCCAGCCCGCTGCAGGCGGCGGCCAGGCGCCGGCCACCATCACGCTGGTCCTCGAGGACGGCAGCAACCGCACCTACGCTCTGCGCCCCGGCTCCAATGTGATCGGCCGCGGCCAGGATGCGCAGTTCCGCCTCCCGGACACCGGCGTCTCGCGCCGCCACGTCGAGGTGCGGTGGGACGGCCAGAACGCCATGCTCAAGGATCTGAACTCCACCAACGGCACCACTGTCAACGGCCACCCGGTCAGCGACTGGAACCTGGCCGACAACGACCAGATCCGCCTGGGCCACTCCGACATCACGGTCCGCTTCCAGTAGTCAGCAGCCCATAGAATGCGGTCGGGGCCATTCGACGCCCCGGCCGCGTACTGCATCGAAGCGTTGGTGCATGCCGCCGGAACCCCCGGCAGCACAGATTTCACGGGAGGTGAAACGCGAAATGCAGGGAATCGTCCTTCAATTCACCCGTTTCGGGTTCCTGATCCTGTTGTGGCTCTTCGTGTACGCGATCATCCGCTCGATGCGCAACGATCTGTCGTCGGCCGCGGGGCAGCGTCGTCCGTCGGGCGGCGGCGGCTTCCGCGAACGACGTCGCGCCTCCGGCCGCGGTAGCGCCCGCTACCTGGTGGTGACCGCCGGCGCCCTCGCCAACACCCGCATCACGCTCGGCGACCAGCCGGTCCTGATCGGTCGGGCCGACGACTCCACCCTGGTGCTGTCCGACGACTACGCCTCGGAACGCCATGCACGACTGTCCAAGCGCGGCGACGACTGGTACGTGGAGGACCTCGGGTCCACCAACGGCACCTTCCTCGACCGCGGAAAGGTGACCACCGCCGTGCGAGCCCCCCTGAACACGCCTATTCGGATCGGCAAGACCGTGATCGAGCTCCGGTCGTGACCCTCGGCCTGCGCTATATCGCGCAAAGCGACCGCGGCCTGGTCCGGTCCAACAACGAAGACTCCGCCTACGCCGGCGCCCGTCTGCTGGCGCTGGCCGACGGCATGGGCGGTCACGCGGCCGGCGAGGTCGCCAGCCAGCTGGTGATCCAGGCCCTGCGCACCCTCGACGACGACGAGCCCGGCGGCAACCTCCTCGAGGCGCTCGACGCCGCGACCCGGCACGGCAACGAAGCGATCGCCGCGCAGGTGGCACGCAACCCCGAACTCGACGGCATGGGCACCACCCTCACCGCCATCCTGTTCGCCGGCACCAAGATCGGCCTGTGCCACGTCGGCGACTCCCGCGGCTATCTGCTGCGCGACGGCGTCCTCACGCAGATCACCCGCGACGACACCTTCGTCCAGAGCCTCGTCGACGAGGGCCGCATCACGGCCGAGCAGGCGCACACGCACCCGCAGCGATCGCTGATCATGAAGGCCCTCACCGGCCAAGAGGTGGAACCGACCCTCACCATGCGCGAGTCCCGCGCCGGCGACCGCTACCTGCTGTGCAGCGACGGTCTGTCCGACGTGGTGAGCGACGAGACGCTCGCCGAGACCCTGTCGTCGGTGGCCGACCTACCCCAGTGCGCGAACCGCCTGATCGAGCTCGCCCTCCGCAGCGGCGCCCCGGACAACGTCACCGTGGTGCTGGCCGACGTCGTCGACAACGAATTCGGCGATTCCCGACCGATCCTCGGCGGTGCCGCGAGCGGCGACGATCAGGCCGGGTACACCCCGGACCCGTCGACCGCCGCCGGGCGCGCCGCCGCACTCCGGCCGCCGCCCACGCCCACCCAGCGTCCGACGATCAACGACGAACCACCGACCGACACCCGACACCGCCCGTGGCGACCGGCCCTGCTGCTGATCGGCACGCTTCTCGTGGTGGGCGCCTTGATCACCGCGTTCTTCGTGGTGCGCGCGCAAGCCTTGTCCAACTACTTCGTCACCGCCGACGGCTCGTCGGTGGTGATCCACCGCGGCACCCCCGGCGGCATCCTGTTCCTCGACTTCAACGAGCCGTCCGAGAAGGTGTGCGTCACCAACCTCGATCAGGACAAGCCCGACGTCACCTTCGTCGACGTCGATTCGGCGACGGTCTGCGACCCCATGCGCGTCGCCGACCTCACCGGCGTCGGCCAGACCACCGTCGAGACCATCAGCATCAAGAATCTGCCGCGGGCCGAGATCCACGAGACGGTGCGCACGCTCGAGTTCCTGCCGCTGTGCGTGGGCCCGACGCCCGTCCCGGACCCCAACGACACCTCGCCGGAACCGAACCCGCGCACCTCCGAGCGCCCCACCTCGAGCGCGACCAGTGCGCCGGAGTCCAGCCCGGCCGCCCCGACCGTCGACGACGAAGGTCGCAAGACCTGCCGGGAGCCCCGGTGACCGATACTCCCGCTCCGCACGCGCCCGCCGCGGCACCGGCCGATCGCAGCCGCACCACCGAACTGGTGCTGCTGCTGTGTGCCCTGGTGCTGGTGACGGTCGCGCTGCTGATCGTGGAAGCCGCGCAGGCGCAGGAGATCTCCTGGGCCCTCGCGAAGTACGTCGGGGCCTACGCCGCGCTGTTCGCCGTCGCCCACCTGGTGATCCGACGGTTCGCCCCGTACGCCGATCCCACTCTCCTGCCCGCGGTGGCCGCACTCAACGGCATGGGCCTGGTCATGATCCATCGCCTCGACCTGGGCACGGCGCGCACCGACGAGCTGATGGAAGCCACCGAGCGCACCTACAACGCCGACCAGCAGCTGCTGTGGGCGGCGGTGGGCATCCTGGCCTTCGCCGCCACCCTGATCCTGCTGCGCGATCACCGCACGCTGGCCCGCTACGCCTACACCCTGGGCCTGGCCGGCCTGATCTTCCTCGCCTTGCCTGCGATCCTGCCCGGGTCGTCGATCAACGGCGCCAAGATCTGGATCAAGACCCCGCTGTTCAACATTCAGCCCGGTGAGTTCTCCAAGATCCTGATCATCATCTTCACCGCCGCGTTCCTGGTGTCCCGCCGCGACCTGTTCACCAATGCGGGCCGCCGGTTCCTCGGCATCGACTTCCCGCGCGCCCGCGACATGGGACCGCTGCTGGCCGCCTGGATCATCGCGCTCGGCGTCCTCGTCTTCGAAACCGACCTGGGCACCTCGCTGCTGATCTTCGCGACCGTGCTGACCATGCTGTACATCGCCACCGAGCGCGTCAGTTGGCTGATGCTCGGCGTCGGACTGTTCGCCGTCGGCGCGATCGTGGCGTACCAGCTGTTCAGCCACCTCCAGGTCCGCATCCAGGTGTGGCTGGACCCGTTCGCGGACTTCTACAACACCGGAAACCAGGTGGCGATGAGCCTGTTCGGGCTGGCCACCGGTGGTCTCTTCGGGACCGGACTGGGTTCGGGTCGTCCCAACATGGTGCCCTTCGCCAACACGGACTTCATCATGAGCGCGTTCGGTGAGGAACTCGGTCTCGTCGGTCTCGGCGCGATCTTCATGCTGTACTTCATCTTCGTGATGCGCGGCCTGCGCACCGCGATCAGCGTCCGCGACAGTTTCGGCAAGCTCCTGGCCGCCGGCCTGTCGGTGACCATCATCGTGCAGCTGTTCGTGGTCTTCGGCGGCGTCTCCAAGCTGATCCCGCTGACCGGCCTCACCTCGCCATTCCTGTCGTACGGCGGCTCGTCGCTGCTGGCCAACTACATCCTGTTGGCCCTGCTGATCCGGATCTCCAACGCCGCCCGCGAACCCGACGTGCCCAAGGCACGCCCCAAGGCGCCGGTCACCGCGCTGCCCACCCAGGTGGTGCGCAAGTGAACCGTCCCATTCAACGGGTGTCGATCGCGGTGATCGTCATCATCGTGCTGTTGCTCGGCAACGCCACCTACGTCCAGGTGTTTCGGGCCGACGCCCTCCGCAACGATCCCCGGAACCTCCGCGTCCTGTTCGACGAGTACTCCCGGCAGCGCGGCATGATCGTCGCCGCCGACGGCACGGTGCTCGCGCGATCGGTGCCCAGCGGCAATCGCTTCAAGTACCAGCGGCAGTACCCGACCAACCCGAACGCATTCGCGCCGGTCACCGGTTTCTACTCGCTGCGCTACGGCGCCGACCGCGGCCTGGAGGCCGCCGAGGGTGCGTTCCTCAGCGGCAGCGACGACCGCCTGTTCACCCAACGCTTCGCCGACATGTTCTCCGGCCGCGATCCGCGCGGCGGCAACGTGGTGACCACCATCGACCCGCGCCTGCAGACGACGGCCTTCGACGCGCTGCGCAACGGCCAATGCGACGGTGTGTGCCGCGGTGCCGTCGTCGCCCTGGAGCCGGCCACCGGCAAGATCCTGGCGATGGTCTCCACCCCCAGCTACGACCCGAACTCCCTGGCCACACAGGATTTCGCGGCAGCCGAGCGGAGCTGGAACGAGCTGACCGACGAGGACATGCCGTCGCGGATGACCAATCGCGCGATCGACGAGCTGTATCCGCCCGGCTCCACCTTCAAGGTGGTGACCACCGCCACCGGGTTGGCCGCCGGACTCTCGCCGAACACCCGTCTGACGGCCGCGCCCACCTTCCCGCTCCCGGACTCCAGCGCCTCCCTGCCGAACAACAACGGCGAGGCCTGCCCGGGCTCCACCGGCGGCACGGTGAGCCTCACCCAGGCCTTCGAATACTCGTGCAATACCGCGTTCGCGCAGTTGGTGACCGAGAAGCTGCCCGGCAATCCGTTCGACGCCTTCATCGGCACCGCGAAGAAGTTCGGGGTCGGCGAGAACCCGCCGGGCATCCCGATGCACGTCGCCAGTTCCACCGTCGGCGATCTCGGCGACGACAAGGCCGCCCTCGCGCAGTCGTCCATCGGCGAGCGCAGCGTCCGCGTCACGGCCCTGCAGAACGCGGTGATCGCCGCCACGGTGGCCAACGGCGGCATCCGGATGCGGCCGTACCTGGTGGACAAGCTGCAGACGGCCGATCTGCGGACGGTCTCGACCACCACGCCGTCGTCGGTCAATCGACCGATCAGCGCCGAAGAGGCCGACTCCATCGCGGAGATGATGGTGAAGTCCGAACAGCAGACGTACCAGTCGCAGTCGGGTATCGCCTCCAAGACCGGAACCACCGATCCGAACCGAAGCGGAAGCGCGTACGCCTGGTACATCGCCTTCGCTCCCAGCTCGAACTCCCGAATAGCCGTCGCCGTAGTGGTGGAGAACGGAAACCAGGGAGCCGAATCCTATGGCGGCGTGATTGCCGCGCCGATTGGACGCGCAGTGTTGAATGCTTATACGGGAGGTAACTGATGAGCCTGCAGAACGGCACCATCATCGCCGACCGGTACCGATTGGTCCGACTGATCGCCACCGGCGGCATGGGCCAGGTGTGGGAGGCCCTCGACACCCGCCTGGGACGACACGTGGCGGTCAAGGTCCTCAAGGCCGAGTACTCGAACGATCCGACCTTCCTGGCCCGGTTCCGCACCGAGGCGCAGACCACCGCGCGCTTGAACGACCCCGGCATCGCCAACGTCTTCGACTACGGCGAGACCCCGGACCGCAACGGCGGTGATCCGCTCGCGTACCTGGTGATGGAACTGGTCGACGGCGAACCGCTGAACTCGGTGATCACCCGCATGGGCACGCTGTCGCTGGCGCACACCCTGGACATGCTGGAGCAGACCGGCTGGGCGCTGCAGGCCGCACACATCCAGGGCCTGGTGCACCGCGACGTGAAGCCGGGCAACATCCTGATCACGCCCACCGGGCAGGTCAAGATCACCGACTTCGGCATCGCCAAGGCGGTCGACGCCGCACCGGTCACCCAGACCGGCATGGTGATGGGCACTGCCCAGTACATCTCCCCCGAGCAGGCCACCGGCGGCGAAGCGACCGCCGCGTCCGACGTCTACTCGCTCGGCGTGGTGGGCTACGAAGCGCTGACCGGACAACGCCCGTTCGTCGGCGACGGTCCGCTCACCGTGGCGATGAAACACATCCAGGACCCGCCGCCCCCGCTGCCGGACACCGTCCCGGCGCCGGTCCGCGAGCTGATCGCGATCACCCTGGCCAAGGACCCGCAGCAGCGCTATGCGACCGGTGGCGAGTTCGCGGAGGCCGTCGCCGTGGTCCGCAGCGGTCAGCGTCCGCCGGTGCCGCGCGGCGGTGTCGCCGCGGGCACCCGTCCGCCGACGCGTGTCGCGACCGCCCCGGTCGCCGCCCCGACCTCCACGCCGCCTCGGCCGCCCGCGACGTCGCCGGCGCCGATCGTCGACGACAGTTGGAGCACCGGGCACAAGGTGCTGGCCGCCGTCGCCGGTCTGCTGCTGCTGGCCGCGATCGGCTTGATCGGATACTGGCTGGTGGATTCGTCGGGGTCGTCGAACCGGGAGAACACCACCCCGTCGGTCTCCACCCAGACCGAGACCACCGTTCCGGACCGGACGACGACGCTCACGCGCACCACCACGCAGAGCCCCACGCCGACCACCGAGACGTCGGAACCGGACGAGCCCTCGGAGACTCCCACCAGCGAGGAACCGGAGCCGACCGCACCGCCGGAGACCACCACGCCGCCCAATCAGCTTCCCGACTGGATCCCGCAGATCCCCGGTATCGGCGGTCGATAGATGGATCCGGAAGAACTGCTCTCCGATCGCTACCAGCTCGGTGAGACGCTGGGCTTCGGCGGCATGTCCGAGGTCCAGTTCGCCCGGGACCTGCTCCTGCACCGGGACGTCGCGATCAAGATCCTGCGACCGGATCTCGCCCGCGACCCGATGTTCTACCTGCGTTTCCGACGCGAGGCGCAGAACGCGGCGAAGCTGAACCATCCGACGATCGTCCAGGTCTTCGACACCGGGGAGGCCGACACCCCCGAGGGTCCACTGCCGTTCATCGTGATGGAGTACGTCGACGGCGAGACGCTGCGCGACATCCTGCGCGCCAACGGTCCGATCGCCGCCCGCCAGGCGATGACCTGGATGGCCGACGTCGCCGCGGCGATGGACTTCTCGCACCGCGCCGGGATCGTGCACCGCGACATGAAGCCAGCCAACGTGATGATCGACCATCACGGCGCCGTGAAGGTCATGGACTTCGGCATCGCCCGCGCGATGGACGACACGTCGGCCACGATGACCCAGACGTCCGCGGTGATGGGCACCGCGCAGTACCTCTCGCCCGAGCAGGCGCGCGGCATCAAGGTGGATCCGCGCAGCGACATCTACTCGATGGGCTGCGTGCTGTTCGAACTGATCACCGGTGAGCCTCCGTTCACCGGCGACTCGCCGATCGCCGTCGCCCACCAGCACGTTCACGAGGATCCTCGACGGCCGTCGCAGGTGAACCCGGACGTCGCACCGGAACTGGACTCCGTGGTCATGAAGGCCATGAGCAAGAACCCGGCGAACCGCTACCAGACCTCCGCCGAGTTCCGGTCCGACCTGATCCGGGTGCTGGCCGGCGGCAAGCCGCTCGCGCCGATGCTCCTCGACGACGCCGACGACCTGCTCGACGAGCCCACCCGGGCCGTCGCACCGGTCAGCGGTCGTCGGCGCGCCGATGCTCGCCACGCCCGCGCCACCGAGTACGACGGCGCGCTGCCCCTGCACCGTCGTCGCGGCGCGAAGGCGGCCATCGCCCTGATGCTGGTGCTGGTGCTCGGCATCGGGCTGTTCGCCTGGTCCCCGTGGAACAGCTCGGGCGAGCAGATCGCGGTGCCCGGAGTCACCGGGCTCGCGGCCGACGCCGCGGAAGAGAACCTGGAACAGGCAGGCTTCCGCGTCAAAACGCTGAAGGAGGCCAGCCTGGAGGTGGCCGAAGGCAAGGCCACCCGGACGGCACCCGGCAACTCCGTGCCCACCCGCAAGGGCTCGGAGGTGACGCTGTACATCTCCTCCGGTCCCGAACGGCGCACCATTCCCGACCTGCGGCGCAAGAGCGCCAAGGAAGCCACCGACACGCTGCGCAAGCAGGGCTTCACCGAGGTGAAGACGCAGGAGACCGACTCGACCGCCGCACTCAAGGGCAAGGTGGTCCGAACCACCCCGGCCACCGGCAGCTCGGTCGCGGTCAACAGCACCGTCGTCGTCTTCATCGGCACCGGCCCCAAGGAGGTCTCGGTACCGGACCTCACCGGCCAGACCGAGGCTCAGGCCCGGACCACGCTGGAGCAGATGGGCCTGGAGATGGTCGCCGTAGCCGGCGACTCGGAGCGCCCCGCCGGACAGGTGGTCTCCAGCTCGCCGAACACCGGGCAGACCGTGGATGTCGGCAGCGTGGTGCAGGTGACCATCTCGCGCGGCAACCAGTTCGTGGTGCCCGACCTGCGCGGCAAAACCGTCGAGCAGGCCAAGAGCGCCCTCACCGCAGCGGGCTGGCGCGACGGCACGCTGACCGCGACGCAACGACCCGTCGGCCTCGGATCCGCCAACGACGGCAAGGTGATCTCGCAGTCGCCGGCCGCCGGCACCCCGATGAAGAAGGAAGACTCCGTCTCCGTGGTGATCGGACGATCCAGCCTGCTCCCCGGCTAGACCGCCTCCCGGGCGCTAATTGCCGAGGGCTCCGGCGACCTCTGCCTCGAGGGCGGCGATCGTCCCCTCCGGCACGTCCAGCCCGCAGACCCGCAGCCAGTTCGCCAGCATCCGGTGCCCGCCTTCGGTGAGCACGCTCTCCGGGTGGAACTGCACCCCGTGAATCGGCAGGTCGCGGTGGCGCATGGCCATCACGATGCCGGTCTCGGTGCGGCCGGTCACGGTCAGCTCGTCCGGAATGGTCTCCGGAAGCACCGTCAGCGAGTGGTACCGGGTGGCGACGAACGGATCCGACAGTCCGGCCAGGACTCCCTCGCCGTTGTGGGTCACCAGCGACGTCTTGCCGTGCAACAGTTCCGGTGCGCGGTCGACGGTGGCCCCGAAGGCCGCCCCGATCGCCTGATGCCCCAGGCACACGCCCAACAGCGGAGTTCCGGCGGCGGCTGCGATCGGAATAATCGGCATGGTCGCGCCCGCACGCTGCGGCGTGCCCGGTCCCGGGGAGAGCAGGATCCCGTCGTACTCGGCGACGACGGCGTCGAGGTCAGTCAACCGGTCGTCGTCGTTGCGCCAGACGTCGGCGTCGATCCCAAGCTGGCCGAGGTATTGCACCAGGTTGTAGACGAAGCTGTCGTAGTTGTCGATGACGAGAATGCGCACGGTGCAAGGTTAGCGGGTTCCCGCTGGTCGGGTCCGCTGGGTTACCGTAGGAGTATGCCTAAGTCAAAGGTGCGGAAGAAGACCGACTACACGATCAACACGGCGAGCCGCACGCCGGTGAAGGTCAAGGCGGGCCCCTCGGGTGTCCTGTACCAGACCGTCATGTTCGGATTCATGCTCGCCGGCCTCGCCTGGCTGCTTGTGTACTACTTGGCCGCCTCCAGCGCCACCAGCGCGCTCGGCAAGGAAGGCCAGATCCTCCACTGGATGTTCAATCTGGGCTCGTGGAACCTGCTGATCGGCTTCGGTCTGGGTGTCGTCGGCCTGTTGATGACCATGGGATGGCGCTGACCTGCGGAAATATCGTCACAGCGAGAGTGAATGACATGTGTGTAATTCATCCACAGTGTGGAAATCACATGTGCGTAACTTATCCCCATGTGGGTAACTCCTGTGGATAACTCTGTGAACAAGCCTGTGCAGCATTGGGCGACGCCGATCCCCGCCGGCGTCGCGTTGATCGGTGTCGGTGCCGCCTTCGCGGTCGCCGCGGCCGCGTCGTACACCGAGGGCCCGGCGATGATCCTCTTCGCGATCGCCGCCGCCGTGGTGATCGCGTCCGGAGCGGTGGCACTGCTGCGTCGACCGCGGTTGTCGTTGGCGGCCGGACCGCTGCTGACCGTGGGCACGCTCCGCGGTCGGTTCGACCTGGGGCCCGACGACATCGAGTCCATCGAACTGCTCGCGACCCGACGCCTCGCCTTTCGCGCACGCCAGTTGCTGGTGGAGACCACCGAGCATCGCCTGATGGTGTTCGGGCAGTGGGATCTCGGCGTCAATCCGGCGGCGGTGGCCGAGGAGTTGGTCGCCGCGGGTTTCGTCGTGAAGGATCGAACCCGTGGCGACGCTGCCGCGCAGGAGCCGGATCTGGACTGATCCGGCGGGATGGCGGGCCGGTTACACGCTGAGCGCGGTCACCAGACCGATTCCGGCGCCGAGCGCGATCACGAATAGGCCGGCGAGGCCGAGCCAGCCGACCTGATTCACCTTCGCTGCCGTGCGTTGCGTGGATTTCAGCGTCACCGCGGGCAGCCACACCACCGCGAGCGCGCCGAGCGCACCGAACAGCAGACCGCCCAGGTGCGCCCACAGCGAGATGCCGGGGATGCTCCACGAGATGACGACGTTCAAGCCGATCACCACCAGCAGCGAGGTGGTCGGCAGCTTCATGCGGACGACAACCACCAGCAGGGCGCCCATCAGGCCGTAGACCGCGCCGGAGGCGCCTGCGGCGAGGCTCGGCTCGTGCTGCAGGGCGAGCACCGCGGCGCTACCGCCGACCAGACTGGTGAGGTAGATCGTCAGATACCGGGCCGGGCCGAAGAGGCGTTCCAGGTCGCGGCCGATGATGTACAGCGACACCATGTTGACCAGGACGTGGGTCACCGACCAATGCAGGAAACCCGACGTCAGCAGACGCCAGTACTGGTAGTCGAGGTAGAAGCCGGTCGGCAGCATGCCGTCGGCCATGATCATCGACTGGGTCAGATCAGTGCCGCCGGCCTGCACCAAGCAGGCGAGGAACAGCACCAGGTTGATGCCGATCAGCGCGTAGGTGACGTACGGCGTCGCCGTGCGGCGGTCTTCGGTCTCCACCGGGCTGGCCGTGCCGACGCGGGCTGAACCCGCCTCCTCGGCGATGCAGTCGACGCAATGCTGGCCCACCGGGGCGGGCCGTAGACACTCCGGACAAGCCGACCGCCCGCACCGCGTACACGAGAGCGCGGTGGGGCGGTCGGGATGCCTATAGCAATACTGCTGCACTTCTCAGCTGAGTTCGATGCTCTCGATGACCACTTCGTCCACGGGACGATCGGCGCGATCGGTAGCGGTGGCGCCGATGGCATCGACGACGGCGCGCGACGCGGCGTCGGTGACCTCACCGAAGATGCTGTGGCGACGGTTCAGGTGCGGCGTCGGGGCCACGGTGATGAAGAACTGCGAGCCGTTGGTGCCCGGTCCGGCATTGGCCATCGCCAGCAGGTAGGGACGATCGAACTGCAGGTCGGGGTGGAACTCGTCGTCGAACTTGTAGCCGGGACCGCCACGACCGGTGCCGGTCGGGTCGCCGCCCTGCAGCATGAAGCCGTCGATCACGCGGTGGAAGATGCTGCCGTCGTAGAACGGGCCGCTGTCACCGCCCTTGGCGTTGGCCGTGGAGTAGTCGCGCGAGCCGTCGGCCAGGCCGACGAAGTTGGCGACCGTCTTGGGCGCATGGTTCGGGAACAGTTCAATGATGATGTCGCCGCGATTGGTGTGCAGGGTCGCGGTCTTCTTCTCTTCGCTCACCCTTTCCATCCAACCACGTCAAGTGGCTCCGGGCCCGGTGACCTGGCACGCTGGAAGCATGTCGATCAAAGCCGCAGGCATTGCCGCGTCCGCCGTTGCCGCCGTCCTGACCGTGATCGTGCTGGCCGCGCGCCGGGCGCGCACCGTGCATCCGCCGGTGGCCGCTGCGCCGCCGCGGATCGAGGACGTGCGCTGAGCATCGCGGGAGAAAGTGGGGCCGACGGCGCCGAGCGGGTAGTTTAGTTTCGTGGCACCCGAAGAGTCTCGCGATTCCGCGGCAGGTCCGACGCCGAGTGCGGCCGGTCCCGCCGGCTTTACGCCTCCTCCCGGTTCTCCCGGACAGACACCACCGCGTCCTCCAGCCCCTGCCGGTTCCCCGGCCGCCGGCGGACCGACCACGTCGAGTCCGACCCCGCCCGCATCACCTGCGCAGAGTTCCTCGAGCGCGCCGCGACCGCCGACCCCCGCATCGCAAGCTGCAGCTGCTCCCACCCCCGGATCCCCCACCCCCGCATCCCAGTCACGGCCCTCGGCACCGCAATCCCCCGGTACGCCGCAGCCCGCAGGCCCGTCCCCGGCAGCACAGGCGCCGTCGCAGCAGTCTGCTGCGCCGCAGGCCCCGGCACCGCGGCCGTCGGGACCGTCATCGAGCGCCCCCATGCCGAACACCCCAGCGCCTAACACCCCAGCGCCGGGACCGCGGGCGCCGGGACCTCAAGCACCCGGTTCCCCGCTGTCGGCCCAGCGCGGCCCGGCCGCAGGCGCGCATTCTCCCGCTGGTCAGGCACCCATCGCTCAGGCGCCGGGTGGTCAGACGCCTCCGGGTGCCGGTCGGCCGTCGAACCCGGCCGGACCCGCCCAGGACGGCGGCCCGCAGCCGGGTCAGTCCCCCCGCTATCCGGTGCAGAGCGGTCCGGTCACGCCGGAGCCCCGACCGAGCACACCGCCCACACCCGATTCCGGGCCCCCACGCGCGTACTCGGCACTGCCACCGCAGGGTGCACCCGGACCGCAGAGCACCTCGGTGCTGAATCCGGCCGCACCCGTCGAGAAGACGAAGAGCTACTCCGCCGACCGCACCACCGAGCCCGCGAACGAATCCCCCGATGCTGCAGAAGGGAAGGCGCCCGTGACGCCCCCGGCCTCCACCTCCTCGGCGACGGCTGCCACCGGCAGCAGCGGGAAGCTGAGCGTGTCGGCGATCGTCGGCTTCGTGCTTTCCGGCCTGGGCTTTTTCTTGATCACCGTGCCGTTCGGTATCTGGCTGGGCTACCGCGGTCGCACCGAGACTGCAGCCGGCAGTCACGAAGGCGGGCCGTTCGCCAAGTGGGCCATCGTCCTGGGCTGGCTGTGGGTGGCGTTCTGGTTGCTGGCCTTGCTGTCGTACCTGTGGATTCTGCTCTGACGTCAGCGTGAACATGTCCGCGAACCGGGACTAAAGTCCCGTACGATCGATCACATGCTCAGACGCGCACTGGTGATCGCCGTTACTGCTCTCGCGACCATGACCGCGGTGATCGTCGGAAGCGGGGCTCCCGCGACCGCGGCGCCCGGATGCGCCGGTGTTCAGGTGGTCTTCGCACGCGGAACCGCCGAGATGGCACCGCCGATCGGCATCACCGGGCTGTCGTTCAACCAGGCACTCGACGACAGAGTGCACGGGAAGTCCGTTCGCACCTCGGCGGTGAACTATCCCGCGAGCAGTAACTTCTCCGACCGGGTGGGGTTCGCCCACAACGTCGTCGACGGCATCAAGGATGCGCAGCGCCAGATCAAGTCGATCGCTCGCCGCTGCCCGAACACCGACATCGTGCTCGGCGGATATTCGCAGGGTGCGGTGGTCGCCACCTACGCCGTGGCCGACCGCATCAATATCCCCGCCAAGTACCTCCGTTACCGCTCCTACGCACCCGAGCCGCTCGGCGCCGAGTACGCCAAGCACATCTCCGCGGTGGTGCTGTTCGGTACGCCGTCGTCCCATTGGATCCGCCAGGTCGGCGCACCCGGTATGAAGGTCGGCGCGGCCTACCGCGGCAAGACCGTGCGGTACTGCGTCGCCGGCGACAACGTCTGCGACGGCAGCCCCGTCGGCGGACCGACCCCGCAGCACGTCCTGTACTCGGTGAACGGCGACACCATTCGAGCCGCCGACTTCGTGGCCCGCCGCGTCCACTGACCCGGCGGTACTCGCCATCTCCTGCCGCGTGACCTCGCCGCCCGGGCTGTTTGTCGCATAAGGTCGACCACATGGTTATGGCTGATCGTGAAGGTGTGAAGACCGCGTCGAAGCCGATTGCGGCACTGACGGTGATCGGCATGGCCGACACCATGCTCAACGGGCTGGCGCGCGTGCCGTTCCAGAAGCCGCTGAGCGGCCCGGGCGGCGTTCTCGACAACATCGGTCAGGCGGTGACCCGCCAGACCATCCGATCGTTCCTCGGCTACTCGGTGAGTCTGCCGATCGAGGAGTTCCGGTCGATGGAGAAGATCCTCGACAACATCTGCAAGACGATCCTTCCCCCGATCGTCGGCGCGGCCGGTGGCGTCGAGATCGAGGCCGGCGTCGTCGGCGGCCAGGAAGGCTTCTGGTGCCGGGAGAAGCCGGCCGTCGCCGCGCACGACGACCCGCCCAAGGCGCACGACAAGACCATCCTGTACCTGCACGGCGGTGGCTACTTCGGTACCACGCCGTCGATGTACACGGCGTTCGCTGCCGCCCTCGTTCGACTGTCCGGCTGCCAGATCTTCATCCCCGACTACCGGATGTCGCCGGAGTTCCCGTTCCCGGCGGCCCTGCACGACGCCGCCGACGCCTACCGCGGCCTCCTCGAGATGGGCATCGGTGCCGACGACATCATCGTGGCCGGTGACTCGGGCGGCGGCGGACTGTCGACGTCACTAATCGTGTACCTGCAGGAGCAGGGCCTCCAGAAGCCCGCCGGTCTCGCACTCTTCTCCCCCGAGGTGGACCTGGACCTCAACCAGGAATCGGTGATGGAGAACTCGCAATCGGACGTGCTCCCGTGGAACATCCCGGTGACCGCCTACCTGCGCGGCATCCAGCCGAACGACGGCCGTGTCTCGGTGGTGTACACCCAGCCGAAACCCGAGTGGTTCCCGCCCACCTTCGTCGCGTGGGGCGACAAGGAGATGTTCCGCGACGGGATCCGCGAGTTCTGCGACAAACTTCGCGACGGCGGCGTCCGCCTGCGAGCGATGGAGCAGCCGGGCATGTTCCACGTCTTCCCGATCTTGATGCCGTGGGCCGAGGCGTCAAAGGACGTGTTCCGCGCCATCGCCGAGCTCGCCGAATCGGAAGGCGTGACCCACCACTACGCGAACACCCCGGACGGGCTCCAGGACTTCAACGGACCAACCGACTCCACTCCTCCAGCCGTCGCCCCGGTTGCCTCCGTGGCCTCCGTCGCTTCTGCTACGGATGAGCCGGAGAGCGATCAGCCCGGCCTCGTCGGCCTGTCCTGACTCCCTCCGGCCCGGCTCGACCCGGTCGTCGGTAGAACAACGGCGTCCTGGCGTCCACCAATGCGTATATGCCATCGGTGGGCGTCAGGACGCCGTTGTTTTACCAACCGTCGAGAATCGCGGTCCTCGGGTTGTCTGCGGCAGAGGAAAAACCCGGCAAGCGAACGGGCGCTTACCGGGTCTGACGGGAATCTCTCTTTGTGGAGCCTAGGAGATTCGAACTCCTGACATCTGCCTTGCAAAGGCAGCGCTCTACCAACTGAGCTAAGGCCCCGTACCGGCCGGGGCCGGTGGGTCAAGGTGGTGGGCCTAGGAGGACTTGAACCTCCGACCTCTTCGTTATCAGCGAAGCGCTCTAACCGCCTGAGCTATAGGCCCTTGAACCGAAATGGAACATTACCCGACGGATCTTGATCAACCAAAACGGCTGGTCAGCGACGTAAATCCGCGTGCTACCGGGGTCAGTCCAAATCAGCCAAAGTGATCTCGAATCCACCGACGACGTCGGCGCAGACGTTGTAGACGTAGGCCAGGATGGTCGCCAGCGCGGTCATCACGATCGCGGCGAACACACCGAACAGCGCCGAGAAGCCGAAGACCTGCCCGGAGGAGATCAGGTTGGCGCTGTCGCTGGTGCCGTCAGCGCTCACCAGGGTGCCGAACGAGCTGTTGATCTGATCCCAGATCCCCATGCCCGACAGCACGCCGTAGAGCACGGCGATCGCGATCATCCAGATCAGGAAGCCGGCCACGGCGAGCACGCCGGTCACCTTGAAGATCGACCACGGATCCACGCGCCGCACCTGCACCGCCGCGCGCATCGGGGTGCCGATGGTGGCAGCGGCCGAGATCCGGCGCACCGAGGCGCGGTCGACGGCGTCGCTCTTGCCCGCCTCGCCGGCCGGTTCGCGTCGTGCAGGCTCGTTGACCGCCGGACCCGCGGGGGCCGACTTCTTCGGACCTGCCGCGGGCGGCACCGGAGCGGCCGCTGCCGGACCGGTGGCACCCGTCGCCGTCGGTGTCTTCGGGCCCGGTGGCTTCGGACCTTGCGGACCGCCCTGCGGCGGCCTCGGAGGCTCCGGCTGGGGCCGCGACGGCCCCGCCGGGGCGGGCGGCTGCGGGGCGGCGGCCGGAACAGCCGTCGTCGGGGGCTCCGGGGCCTCCTCCGGCTGCTGCGCGGGCACGGCGCGCGTCGGCGTGCTCGACGGCGAACCCCCGCCGGGAGCGTTGGTGCGCGGCGGCGGGCCGAGCGGTGCCGACGACTGTCCGGGTCCCGCTGCGGCGGCCTTGGCGACGTCGCCGGCCGTCAAACCGGTCGCGGCGGTCGTCTCCCCGCGCTTCCACGGCGGCGGCACGGCACCGCGCTCGGAAGCGGAGTCCTCGGGCTGATTGCCTTTGGTCACAAACCTGTCCTCACTGCTGGGTTGGTGACAACCCTACGACTCATCGAGCGATTACTGCGGTTCCGCCGCGGGCTCGTCGTCCGGCTCGTCGGCATTGCGCGCGATCGCCAGCAGACTGTCGCCGTCGCCCAGATTCATCAGGCGCACGCCCTTGGTCTGACGTCCGGCCTTGCGCACCTGCTTGGCCATCGTGCGGATCACGCCGCCACCGGAGGTAATCGCATACACCTCGCTGTCGAGGTCGACGATGATGGCGCCGACCAGTTCGCCGCGCTTCGGGTCGTACTGAATGGTCAGCACGCCCTTGCCGCCGCGACCCTGCGCCGTGTACTCGGCGATCTCGGTGCGCTTCGCGTAGCCGCCGGAGGTGGCGACCAGCAGGAACGTGTCGTCCTGCACCACGTTCAGCGACAGCAGTTCGTCGTCGTCGTTGAACCGCATGCCCTGCACGCCGGAGGTCTGACGACCCATCGGACGCAGCGTCTCGTCGTCGGCGTGGAACCGGATCGACTGGCCCTTCTTGGAGACCAGCAGCAGATCGTCGTCGGCCGCGCACAGCTGCGCGCCGACCAGTTCGTCGTCGCCGCGGAGGTTGATCGCCGCGATGCCGCCGGCACGGTTGGAGTCGAAGGCCTCCAGCGCCGACTTCTTGACCAGACCGTTGCGGGTGGCCAGCACCAGGTACGGGGCATCTGTGTAGCCGCTGATGCGGATCACCTGCGCGATGCGCTCCTCCGGCTGGAAGGCCAGCAGGTTCGCCACGTGCTGACCGCGGGCGGTGCGGTTGGCCTCGGGCAGCTCGTATGCCTTGGCCCGGTAGACGCGACCCTTGGTGGTGAAGAACAGCAGCCAGTCGTGGGTGCTGGTGACGAAGAAGTGGGCGACGATGTCGTCCTGCTTCAGACCCGCGCCCTGCACACCCTTGCCGCCGCGCTTCTGGCTGCGGTACAGGTCGGTCTTGGTGCGCTTGGCGTAGCCGGTCTCGGTGATCGTGACGACGACGTCCTCGCGCGCGATCAGATCCTCGTCGGCCACGTCGCCTTCGGCGGCAATGATCTTGGTGCGGCGCTCATCGCCGTACTTGTCGACCACTTCCTTGAGCTCATCGCGCACGATGGAACGCTGACGCTCCGGGCTCGCCAGGATGTCCTTCAGGTCGGCGATCTCGCGCTCGATCTCGGCGAGCTCGTCGATGATCTTCTGGCGTTCCAGGGCCGACAGGCGACGCAGCTGCATCGCGAGGATCGCGTCGGCCTGGATCTCGTCGATGTCGAGCAGGTCCATCAGGCCCGAGCGCGCGGCGTCGGTGTTGGCCGACGCACGGATCAGCGCGATGACCTCGTCGAGGGCGTCCAACGCCTTCACCAGACCGCGCAGGATGTGCGCGCGCTCCTCCGCCTTGCGCAGCCGGTATCGGGTGCGACGCACGATGACGTCGATCTGGTGGGCGACGTAGAAGCGGATCATCTGATCCAGGCGCAGCGTGCGCGGCACGCCGTCAACGATCGACAGCATGTTGGCGCCGAAGTTCGTCTGCAGCTGGGTGTGCTTGTAGAGGTTGTTGAGCACCACGCGAGCGACGGCGTCGCGGCGCAGGGTGATCGCGATCTTCAGGCCGGCGCGATCGGACGACAGGTCGTCGATCTTGCTGATGCCCTTGAGGCGGCCGTCGTTGATCTGCTCGCCGATGTTGTGGATCAGGTTGTCGATGTTCACCTGATACGGCAGCTCGGTGACGATCAGCTGCGTGCCACCGGTCTTGGTCTCTTCGATGTCGACGACGCTGCGCATGCGGATGCTGCCACGACCGGTGGTGTAGGCGTCCTTGATGCCCTGACCGCCGACGATCAGACCCGCGGTCGGGAAGTCCGGCCCCTTGACCGCGGCCATGCAGGCCTCGAGGGTGGTTTCCTCATCCGCATCCGGATTCTCCAACGCCCAGAACACCGCGTCGGCCACCTCGTTGAGGTTGTGCGGCGGAATGTTGGTGGCCATGCCGACGGCGATACCGCCGGAACCGTTGATCAGCAGGTTGGGGATGCGCGACGGCAGCACCGTCGGCTCCTCGGTCTTGCCGTCGTAGTTGGGCGTGAAGTCGACGGTCTCCTCGGTGATGTCGCGCAGCATCTCCATGGCCAGCGGTGTCAGCCGGGCCTCGGTGTATCGCATGGCGGCGGCGCCGTCGTTGCCGCGCGAGCCGAAGTTGCCCTGCCCGTCGATCAGCGGATAGCGCAGCGACCAGGGCTGAGCCAGACGCACCAGGGCGTCGTAAATCGAGCTGTCGCCGTGCGGGTGGTAGTTGCCCATGGTCTCCGAGACCGGGCGGGCCGACTTCACGTAACCGCGATCGGGGCGGAAACCGGCGTCGAAGGACGCGTACAGGAGACGACGATGCACGGGCTTGAGGCCGTCCCGCACCTCGGGCAGCGCGCGGCCCACGATCACGCTCATCGCGTAGTCGATGTAGCTGTTCTGCATCTCCTGCCCGAGATCGACGGGCTCGATGCGGTCGTGGGTGACCGCCGCTGCGTCGTCCGGGACGTTGGTGTCGTCGCTCATGGGTTCACTTTCTGGTTTCGGCGGGCCGAACCGGCGGAGGCGAGGCGGTGCTCGACCGGCAACTCAGGTTCCGACGGGTTCGACCGGCGCGAGGATGGTGAGGGAGTCGCGAGGTGTCTCAGACGTCCAGGAAACGGACGTCCTTGGCGTTGCGAGCGATGAAGCCGCGACGTGCGGCGACGTCCTCGCCCATCAGGATGGAGAACAGTTCGTCGGCGGCGGCCGCGTCGTCGAGGGTGACCTGCTTGAGCACGCGGACCTCGGGATCCATGGTGGTCTCCCACAGCTCGCTGGCGTTCATCTCGCCCAGACCCTTGTAGCGCTGGATGCCGTCGTCCATGTTGATCTTCTTGCCCGCGGCCTTGCCGGCCTCCAGCAGCGCGTCCCGCTCGCGGTCGCTGTAGGCGAAGTCCGGGGCGGAGCCCTTCTGCCACTTCAGCTTGTACAGCGGCGGCTGCGCCAGGAATACGTGACCGTGCTCGATGAGCGGCCGCATGAAACGGAACAGCAGGGTGAGCAGCAGCGTCGCGATGTGCTGGCCGTCGACGTCGGCGTCGGCCATCAGCACGATCTTGTGGTAGCGCAGTTTGGCGATGTCGAACTCGTCGTGGATGCCGGTGCCGAAGGCGGTGATGATCGACTGCACCTCGGCGTTTTTCAGCACGCGGTCGATGCGAGCCTTCTCGACGTTGATGATCTTGCCGCGCAGCGGGAGGATCGCCTGGTACATGGAGTCGCGGCCGGATTTGGCGCTGCCGCCTGCCGAGTCGCCCTCCACGATGTAGACCTCGCACTTGGTGGGGTCGTTGCTGCGGCAGTCGGCGAGCTTGCCGGGCAGACCGCCGATGTCGGTGGCGGTCTTGCGGCGGACCAGTTCGCGGGCACGACGGGCCGCCATCCGGGCCTGCGCCGAGTCGGCGGCCTTGCGGATGATGATCTTGGCTTCGGCCGGGTTGGCCTCGAACCAGTGGCCGAGATGCTCATTGCAGGCCTTCTGGACGAAGCCCTTGACCTCGGTGTTGCCGAGCTTGGTCTTGGTCTGACCCTCGAACTGGGGATCGCCGACCTTCACCGAGATCACCGCGGCGAGACCCTCGCGGATGTCGTCGCCGGTGAGCTTGCCGTCCTTCTCCTTGATCAGCTTCTTGTCCAGCGCATACTTGTTGACCGTGCTGGTCAGCGCGGCGCGGAAGCCTTCTTCGTGGGTACCGCCCTCGATCGTGTTGATCGTGTTGGCAAAGGTGTGCACCGACTCGGAGTAGCCGGCATTCCACTGCATGGCGATCTCCACCTCGTGGCCTTCACCCTTGGCGCCGAAGCCCACGATGGTGCTGTGGATGGCGGTCTTGGTGCGGTTGAGGTGGCGGATGTAGTCGACCAGCCCGTCCGGGTAGTGGTAGGTCCGGGACTTCACCTTGGCGATGGCCGAGGCCTTCTCCTCGGACGACTTGATGCTCGCGTCGTCCTCTTCGGCCTCGGCGTCGTTGTCGGTGACCCGCTCATCGGTGAGGGTCATCGTCAGGCCCTTGTTGAGGAAGGCCATCTCCTGCAGACGCCGGGCGACCGTCTCGGCGTGGAAGTCGGTGGTCTCGAAGATCTCCGGGTCCGGCCAGAACCGCACGGTGGTGCCGGTCTTGGTGCTGGCACCGACCTCGGTGAGGGGTCCGGGCTTGGCGTAGTCGTAGGTCTGCTGCCAGAGGCCGCCGTTGCGCGCGATCTCCAGCTCCACCTTGGTCGAGAGGGCGTTGACCACCGAGATACCGACGCCGTGCAGGCCGCCGGACACCGCGTAGGAGTCGGAGTCGAACTTTCCGCCCGCGTGCAGCTGGGTCATGATGACCTCCACTGCCGGCACGCCGGTCGCGTGCATGCCGACGGGCATGCCTCGACCGTCGTCGACCACCTCGACACCACCGTCGGCGGTGAGCGTCACGTCCACGCGCGTCGCGTGACCTGCCATCGCCTCGTCCACCGAGTTGTCGACGACTTCCCAGATCAGGTGGTGCAGACCCCGCTCACCGGTGGAACCGATGTACATACCGGGTCGTTTGCGGACGGCTTCGAGGCCCTCCAGGATGCTGATGGAGTCGGCGCCGTAATCGCCGGGGTTGCTCTTGCCAGTCTTCTTCGACTCGGATTTGCTGGTGTCGGCCACGGGACGCGTCCGCTCCTTCTCGTTGAGAACACTTGGAGCCAGTGTACTTCGTAGGCGTGCAGAACGTTGCTTCGCCACGTCCTCACGTCGCCGTAGATCGGCGAATCTCGGTCAACATGGGTCCGATTGTGTTCAGCCGAGTTCTATCGCGTCTCGACGCGCGCAGCGACGCGAAACGGATTTCCCGCGACCAGCGGGTTACCCGTAGGTGTCGCGGGGTCCTCGACCGGACACATGCAGCGGTCCCTTGCGCCACGACGGCGCCGCGGGTCCGGTGATCCGCAGGCTCTTGACCACACCGTGGCCGACGGCCGCGGCGATGCTGGCCAGGATCTGCGACTGCATGTAGCGGAGCTGGGTGGCCCATGCGGTCGACTCGGCGCGCACGTGCAGCACGCCGTCGGTGAGCGAGGTGGGTTCGGCGTGCGCGGCGATGTCCGCGCCGACCACCGCGGCCCAGGAACCGAAGACCGTGCCCTCGTTGATCTTCGACGACCAGCCCCGCGCTTGCGCCACCGCGCCGGTCAGACTGCCCAGCGTCTGCGGATCACGACTGTCCGGACCTGCGCCCGACCAGCGACGACGCTTACGATCCCGCCCACCGGTGCTACCGGAGCGAATCGGCCCGCTGCGTCCGCGGCCCACCTGTTTGCCCGCGGCCTGAGCCTCCGCACGCGCCTGCTCCAGCGCGCGCCGCGCCACCTCGTAGCCCGATGAGCGTTCGGCCTGATCGTCGTTCATCCCGCCTCCTCGCTTGCCCGCTCGTCACCGATGATCGCCGAGCGACGCCCCGCATCGTCCTCCACGACACCGACAGAGATGCGACGTCCGGACAGCACCTGCGGGATGTCGGCGCCGACCGCGGCGGTGATCAGCAGCTGCTCGGCGTCGGCGGTGAACTCGGCCAGCTTCTCCCGTCGGGCGACGTCGAGTTCGGCGAAGACGTCGTCGAGCATGATCACCGGCTCCACTCCGTCGGCCCGCAGAATCTCGACGCACGCCAAGCGCAGTGCGAGCGCCATGGACCACGACTCCCCGTGGCTGGCGAACCCCTTGGCCGGCTCCTCGCCCAGGTGCAGGTAGAGGTCGTCGCGGTGCGGACCGATCAGGCAGACGCCCCGATCGATCTCTCGGCTACGCACCTCGCGGAGTCGATCGCCGAGGATCTCCCGGATGTCGGCGACCGTCTCCGCCCCGCCCGCGATCTCGTCCAATTCCGGACCGGCCGCCGAACGGTACGCGATGCCGGCCCGCCGCGAATGCGGTGCGATCGACGCGTACGCCTGCTCCACCAGCGGATTCAGTGCGCGCACCACCGCCAACCGATCGGCGGTGACCTCCGCACCGAACTGCGCCAACTGCTCGTCCCACACGTCGAGCGTGCTCATCACCGAATCCGCCTCGGCCGAGGACCGGCGCATCGCCGAGCCCGCGGTCTTGAGCAGCGCCGAGCGTTGCCGCAGCACCCGTTCGTAATCGGTGCGCGCCGCGGCCGCGATGGGTCGCAGCTGCACGGTGATCTCGTCGACGAAACGTCGTCGCTCCCCCGGCTCGCCGCGCACCAACGCCAAGTCTTCCGGCGCGAACAGCACCGTGCGCAAGACACCGAGGACATCACGCGTGCGACGCACCGGTGCGGTGTTCAGGGTGGCCTTGTTGGCGCCCTTCTCCCGGATCGTCAGTTCGACGGTGAGCTCCCGGCCGTCGTTCTCGACGGTGGTCCGAATGCGCGCCGCCGCCGCCCCGGTCCGCACCAGCGGAGCATCCGAGGACACCCGGTGCGAGCGGAGCGTCGCGACGTAGAAGAGCGATTCGAGCAGGTTGGTCTTGCCGAAACCGTTGCGCCCCACCAGGATCGTGGGTTCTGGACGCAGCTCGAGATGCACCGTGTCCCACGACCGGTAGTCGGTCAGCGCGAGATCGCGGACGAACAAGAGGAGATCAGCCCGGCAGGCGCACCGGCATCAGCAGATAGCTGAAGTCGCTCGCCGGTGCCAGGTAGGCGCCGCTCTCGTCGGCCACCGGCTCGTCCTCCGAACCCGGGCGCAGCACCGCCGGACGGATCGCCGCACGACGCTCACCGGAGCCGTCGGGCTCGGGGTTGGTGAAGCCGAACTGCACCGTCTTGGCACCGATCGCGGCCAGGCCGTCGAGCAGGTAGGTCGGGTTGAAGGCGATCAGGATGGGATCACCGTAGAACTGCACGTCGACCGACTCCTCGGCCTTGCCGGCCTCGTCGCCGCCGGCGGTCAGCAGCACCGAGTCGTTGGAGAAGTCCATGCGGATCTGGGCGCCGCGCTCGGCGACCAGCGAGACGCGCTTGATCGCTTCGATCAGCGCCGCGCTCTCGATCGAGGCCACCGAGGTGTGGCTGGCCGGGAAGAGCTGGCGGAACTTGGGGAACTCAGCGTCGAGCAGCCGGGTGGTGGTCTTCTTCGCGTTGCTCGTGATGCCGAGGATGCCCTCGGCGCCGATCGCGGTGCTCGACCCGAAGGCGAGGGCCACCGAGCCGGCGTGGTCCGCGCCGGCGGACTTGGCCGCGTCGGAGAGCGTCTTGGCCGGGACCAGGGCGGCGCCGGTGGCGCCGGCGTCCCGCGGGTGCCATTCGAGCTCGCGGACCGCGAGACGGAAACGGTCGGTGGCGGCCAGCACCACGCGGTCGCCGTCGATCTCCATGCGGACGCCGGTCAGCATCGGCAGGGTGTCGTCCCGGCCGGCCGCGACGGCCACCTGCGAGACGGCCTCGGCGAAGAGATCACCGGACACGGTGCCGGTCTCTTCGGGCACGTCGGGAAGTTCGGGGTAGTCCTCGACCGGCATGGTCGGCAGCGAGAACTTGGAGCTGCCGCAGGCGATCGCGACGCGGGCGCCGTCGATCGTCACGTCGACCGGCTTGTTCGGCAGTGCCTTGGTGATCTCGGCGAGCAGGCGACCGGAGACCAGCGCGGTACCGGTCTCGGCGACCTCCGCGGAGATCACCTCGGAGGCGGAGACCTCGTAGTCGAATCCGGAGACGCGCAGACCGTCCTCGCCGGCGGTCAGGACCACGCAGCCCAGCACCGGGACCGGGGGACGGGACGGCAGGCTGCGGGCAACCCAGGTGACGGCATCGGCGAACTCGTCGCGCACGACACGGAACTTCATCTGCTCTGATTGCCCTTCTCGACGAACCGACCGCGAGGGAACTCGGGTCAGGCGACGGGTGGTCGCCGAATCCCACTGTAGAGCCCGGCGGACGGATCTTGTGACTCAGATCGGGAAGCGACTTGGCCGACCCTGGCGTGTCGCGAGCCGAGTGGCGTTGTGGGTGTGTATCCCCAAGCTTGTTTTAAAAAGAAGATCTTTAGAGACAAAATACTTGTAGTAATAAGTCCTGTGGAACCTGTGGAAATCAGCTGTCGATGCAGGTGAACACACATTTTCTGATGTGGACCGTCAGTGGACGACGGCGGTGGACAACTCCCGATGCCTGTGGAAGACCCTGTGTATCCCCAGCCGTCCAGATGCGGTCCACAGGTTCGGGGGCAGTTGTCCGCAGGCTTTCCACAGGCCGTGGGAGAACTGCGACCTGGGATTTCGCCGACTGCGGCCGCACGCGCCGATGGGCGCGGCGGCCGCAGTCACGACGAATCACAACCCTGCAGGAGTACTTGAGACTCAGCTGCGAGTCTTCTGCTTGATACGAGCAGTGAGCTGCTGAACGTCGTTGTAAACGTCCTGGTCGGAGCCGATCGTGTTGCGGATCTTCCGATCGGCGTGGATCACGGTCGAGTGATCGCGGTTGAACGCCTCACCGATCTGCGGCAGGGAGAGGTCGGTGAGTTCGCGGCACAGGTACATGGAGATGTGCCGGTAGCCCACGAGCGGCCGACTCTTACTGGTGCCGATCAGATCGTCGACGCTGATGCCGTAGTAGTCCGCCGCGATCGCGATGATTCCGGCCGCACTGATGTCGGTCACGCCCGACTCCGGGATGAACTGCTTGAGCACCATCTCGGCCAGCGACAGATCCAGGGCGGTGTTCTGCAGCGAGGAGAACGCGGTGACGCGGATCAGGGCGCCCTCGAGCTCGCGGATGTTCCGTTCCACGCGGGAAGCGATGAGCTCGAGCACCTCATCCGGCACGTCGAGCTGGTCGCTGAGCGCCTTCTTCCGCAGGATCGCGATGCGGGTCTCCAGGTCGGGCGGCTGGACATCGGTGATCAGGCCCCACTCGAAGCGGGTCCGCAGCCGATCCTCCAGCGTTGCGAGCTTGCTCGGCGGACGGTCCGAGGAGATGACGATCTGCTTGTTCGAATTGTGCAGCGTGTTGAAGGTATGGAAGAACTCCTCCTGGATACCTTCCTTGCCCTCGAGGAACTGGATGTCGTCGACCAGCAGCATGTCCACTTCGCGATAGCGCGTCTTGAACGCCTGCTGACGGTCGTCACGCAGCGAGTTGATGAAGTCGTTGGTGAACTCCTCGGTGGAGACGTACTTGACGCGCATGCCCGGGAACAGTCGTTGCGCGTAGTGGCCCGCGGCGTGCAGCAGGTGGGTCTTCCCCAGTCCCGACTCGCCCCAGATGAACAGCGGGTTGTAGGCGCGAGCAGGGGCTTCGGCCACGGCGACGGCCGAAGCGTGGGCGAACCGGTTCGACGCGCCGATGACGAACGTGTCGAAGGTGTACTTCGGGTGCAGCGTGACCGTGCTGTCGGAGGGCGCGGTGGTGTCGCGATCCTCGAAGTAGGCGGCCCAGTCGCGGGTGCCGCCGGAATCCTGCGGCGGCACGGCGCGCACGGGGGCCTCCGGCTCGGGAGCCGCCGGCGCTGCAGGTCGGGCGGTCGCGGCACCGGTATCGACGGCGGGCTCGACGACCAGGGGGGCGGCGGGCGGCTCGTCCTGGTGTTCGGCGATGCGGACCGCCACTTCCACCGGCTGCCCGAGGTGACGGCTCAGCGAATCGCTGATGGTGTCGCGCAGGTTTCGCTCGATCTGTTCCTGGATCAGTGCATTCGGTGCGGTGAGCAGTGCGAATCCGGAGGTGAAGGTCAACGGTCGGACGTTCGAGAGCCACGCTTTCTGCATGCGGCTCAGCGGCTGGGTGTCCGGTGCGAGGTCGTTGTGCAGTTCGTCGACCACGCGACTCCAGATCGCGCTGAACGAGCCATGTTCGTCGGCCACCGATGTCCTCCTAGATGTTTGAGCTTCGACGTGGATCGTCGCCTCGATCGAGAGGGACATCCACAACGCACTTCCACAGCGCGTCGACAACCGCTGGGTCCGAAACCTGCACCTGCCGACGAACTGTCCACAATGTTATCCACAAGTGTGGAACTCGGGTGACACGATTTCCACAGGCGACGGGAGCGATTGTGTCGTCTGCCGGGTGAAGCGAGCAGAATAGCCGACGCGACGGTGCTCGTTTGATTTGGACACGCACCCTGAGTAGTCTCGACTGGTCGCCCGAGCATGGGCTGAATCGAACCTGGCCGGGCCGGGTTCGGCGCGGTCTGCGCCGCTGGAACCATGCGGGCCGTAGACCACAGTTGTAACGAGACCGAGGAGTTCCCATGGCTAAGGGGAAGCGCACTTTCCAGCCCAACAACCGTCGTCGTGCCCGTGTGCACGGCTTCCGTCTGCGTATGCGGACGCGCGCCGGCCGCGCCATCGTCACCGGCCGTCGTCGCAAGGGCCGCGCCAAGCTCACCGCCTGAGCTGGTCGAGAGTCGGGTCGACCCCTCCGGTGTCTGCTGACTCAACGCGACTGCAGCGCAGTTCCGATTTCACCCGCACACTCGATAAGGGCGTGCGGGTTTCGGCGCGTGATCTGACGATCAACGTACTCCCGCTGCCGGCCCGCTGGCCCGACTCCACCGATGCTCGCAGCGACGTGGCCGTCTTCGGCGGACCGCGGCTCGGGCTCATCGTCTCCAAGAAGGTCGGCAACGCGGTGACGCGGCATGCGGTGGCTCGACGCCTCCGGCATGCGTTCGCGCAGTCGCGGAGCGCACTGGGCTCCTCCGAGGCCTACGTGGTGGTTCGCGCGCGCCCGAGCGCAGCAGCGTGCTCCTCGACAGACTTCGAACGCCAGCTCCGGCGCGGTTTCGAGCATCGCAAGGTGGCGACCGCGGTCGCGGCCGCCGAATCGGTGCACTGATGACGTCCTTCGGCGCGAAGCTCTACGCCTTTCCGCGACAAGCGCTCATCTTCGTCATCGAGCTGTACCGCACGTGGGTCTCCCCGATGCGGATGCCGACCTGCCGATTCGAGCCGACCTGCAGCACCTACGCCGTTGAAGCCCTGCAGAAGCGCGGTTTCGTGTACGGCTCGCTGCTGTCGATCTGGCGACTTCTCAAATGTGGACCGTGGCACAAGCCCGGTTACGACCCGGTACCCGAACGACGCCCACGCCGTCGTGACCGGGATGCCCAGACTTCCCATACCAATGGCTCCACCTCAGACGGTGGGCAAGCTATGTCAGATAGGGGTCAGTGAGCCGTGCTCAACTTCATCTACTACCCGGTGTCCTGGATCATGTGGGTCTGGCACTGGGTGTTCGACAAGCTCACCCCAGACAGCCCCGGGTGGTCGGGCCTCGCGTGGGCGCTCTCGGTGGTCTTCCTGGTCTTCACCCTGCGCGCCATCCTGTACAAGCCCTTCGTCAAGCAGATTCGCACGACGAAGAAGATGCAGGAAATCAATCCTCAGATGCAGGCGATCCGCAAGAAGTACAAAAACGATCGCGTGAAGATGACCGAGGAGATGCAGAAGCTCCAGAAGGAGCACGGCTTCAACCCGCTCCTCGGCTGCCTGCCGATGCTCCTGCAGATCCCGGTGTTCATCGGTCTGTTCCACGTGCTGCGCTCGTTCAACCGGATGGGCACCGGCATGGGCCAGGAAGGCCTGAGCGCGGAGGCCACCCGCTCGCTGGGTAACTACGCCTTCAGCCCGGAGCAGGTGGAGAACTTCCTCGACTCGCGGCTGTTCGGCGTGCCGCTGTCGTCGTTCATCACCCAGCCCACCACTGAGTTCGCCGCGTTCCTGCAGCCCGGTGCACCCCTGGACTTCACCCGCTGGCAGATCGCCGCGGTGGTGGTGCCGCTGATGATCGTCGCCTCGTTCGCCACGCACATGAACTCGCGCGCTTCGGTCGCCCGCCAGACTCCGGAAGCCCTGGAGAACCCGCAGACCCGCATCATGAACCGGCTGTCGCTGTGGATCTTCCCGCTCGGCATTCTCGTCACCGGTCCGTTCTTCCCCGTCGCCATCCTGCTCTACTGGGTGGCGAACAATGGGTGGACCTACGTGCAGCAGCACATCGTGTTCGGACGCATCGCGAAGGAAGAAGACCACGCGAAGGCGATCCGCGAGGAGAAGCGTCGCGCCTCCGCTCCCCGACCGGGCGAGCGTCCCCTGCCGGGCAACTTCGCCCCGGGCAAGGCCATGGATCGCGGCTACCTGGCCCTCGCGGAAGGCCGCGTCGGCGACGCCATCGGCGAGTTCCGCAAGGTGACCCGCTACGGCCAGCGCAACACCGAATGGGCCTACAAGGACCGCAACGGTCTGGTGCAGGCCGCCGACGAACTGGTGCGCCTGTCCGATGACGCGGAGCTTCGTGCGTCCCTGGCCTTCCAGTGGACCGACGCCGCTCGCAAGGAAGCCACCGCTGAGGACGCCGAGATGGGCGCTCTCGATGCCTACCTGACCCTGCGTCGCCAGCAGCTCCTCGCTTGGCTGAACGACGGACACGACGCCCGTCTGAACACCGTGATGCGGGAGGACAACGGCATTCTGACGGCCTACGAAGAGGCCTGGGAGAAGGCCAACGAGAACGCACCGGTGCCCGAGCTGAGCCGGGATCGGAAGGCCGATTGGGCACGCATGGTGTCGATCGCGATGTTCCGTGCCGGCAAGTTCGACGATGCCCGGATCTACGCCCGCCAGGCAGCGGCGATCTACGACCAGATCATCGAGCAGGCCGAAGAGGCCGGCCCCGAGTCGCAGGTGGATGTGGCCGGTTACAAGCGGGAATTGGCTCAGGTGAAGCTGATCGCCGCCGCCCCGTCGGATGGCACGTGGAAGCAGGCCTCGGTGCCCGCCGCGGAGAAGAACACCCGCGAACTGGAAGGCCGCGAAGGCGTCTCGCTGCTGGGTGAGTCGGCCGGGGTCGACCCCGAGCACGTGGCGGCCGCGCAGGCCTGGCACGAGGCAGCCGTCGCCGCGCACGGCAAGAAGGTCGGTGGTTCGGGCGCGATCTCGGACACGGCGTCGGCGCTGAGCGACTCGGTGCTGAAGCCCGGTGAGGCCGGGCCGCAGTCGCGGACCGAGGCCGAACGTCGAGTGCCCGAAACCGCAGTGGCGCGGGAGAACACGGCACCGGCGAAGCCGCAGCAGCAGGGTGCCCCGGGACACAAGCCGGGCCAGCGCAAGGGCAACAAGGGCAAGAAGAACCGCCGCGGCGGTCGCTAGCCCGCCCACCATTGAACTTCTCGTGAATCAAGTGAGGTACTGAAATGACTGAGCAAGCAACACCGGCACAGGTCGACGACGAGACCATCGTCGACGACGCTGTGGTGGAGTCTCCCGCCGTGGACGATGCCGCAGTGGACTCCCCCGCCCAGAACGACGCGGTGGATTCTGACGATGACGACGATGAGGATCGGTTGGTCGAGGAAGGCGAGATCGCCGGCGATTACCTCGAGCAGCTCCTCGATGTGCTGGACTTCGACGGCGACATCGACCTCGACGTCGATGGCGACCGTGCGATCGTCAGCATCGACGGCGGCGAAGATCTCGATCAGTTGGTGGGGCGCAAGGGTGAGATCCTGGATGCGCTCCAGGAACTCACGCGTCTCGCCGTCCAGCAGGCTACCGGCGACCGCAGCCGACTGATG
The DNA here is from genome assembly GCF_039542465.1 of Gordonia alkaliphila. Lineage (NCBI taxonomy): Bacteria > Bacillati > Actinomycetota > Actinomycetes > Mycobacteriales > Gordoniaceae > Gordonia > Gordonia alkaliphila. The sequence continues at coordinate 307,401 of NZ_BAABIE010000003.1, forward strand.
CTCGACATCGCCCGGTGGCGAGCCACCCGTCGTGAGCGTCTGGCCGCACTCGGCACCGAAGTCGCCGAACGCGTCCGGGATTCCGGCGAGCGCGAGTCGCTGGATCCGATGACTCCGTTCGAGCGGAAGATCGTGCACGACGCGGTCGCCGCCGTCGACGGCGTCTACAGCGAGAGCGAGGGCGCCGAGCCCAAGCGTCGCGTCGTGGTCCTGAAGGGCTGACCGCACGGCGTTGCCGTATCCCGGGCTCGGCCCGCGAGCGACTCACACGATCGCCGCAACTCTCTCGATGAGGGTTGCGGCGATTTTGTCGTTTCAGGGCTCGTGCGTGGGCCGCGCATATCGACGCGTCACGTGACGCTCTGAACAGGGTGCCCTCGTCTGCCGGAATTACATCGCTGATATTCCGGTGTTTCGCGTGAAACACTCTCACCCGTCCGGTGATGCCCCGCTCCGCCGATACAGCGTTCCCCGCTGGCGGAGCTTGTCGAAGCCTCCCCGGTCGGCCGACGGAGACTCACCTCTGCCGAGATACTGGTTCTCGCCCAAGGGGGCGCCCCCGGCACTCTCGTTGACGAAGTCCGTGTCATGGAGGATTTGCCCCAGGGGATCTCTCCGGATGCCTGCTCCCTCGGGCGCAGCTGGGACTGGATGGCGGACTATCCACCCCCTCCCCCTGCCGGGTGGCGGCGGGCGCCGCGCCTCGAGTGCGCTCGCGAGTTTCACGTGAAACTGGACCGGGGGTTGGGTCCTCGAGTTGTTCGCCGGAGGCCTCGATGCCTCGATACGGCAGTGGTTCTCCGCTGGCTGAGCTTGCCGAAGTCCTGCGCGCCGACTCGGACTGCTGCTCCTGCTTTGCTGCCATGGACTGCGTTTGTGTGGCGCTGGGAACTCTGCCGGCGTCAATCAGTGGGGTCTTCGGTGGGTTCGCACATGAGCGGTGGGCACGGAGCATTCGCAAGCCTCGTCCCGATCCTGGAGATGGCGGATAACGTTTCACGTGAAGCGAGCCCGTGGGCGGAGGATTCGTTGACTCCCCTCCCCCGCTAGAAGTGTTTTGTCCTGTGGAGCGCCACGACTGCGGCGGTTGTATCGCGGTAAGCCGCCGGTGCGGACGGCCGGGAGAAGCGGTGGGCAGGATCCACCGGGCTCATACGTGAGGGCACCGGGTGGGCTGGTGGGTGGCGTGTCCTCCGGGCCGCCGGGTCGGGATGGGGTGGGACATCGAGAGGGTCAGCCATCGAGAGGTCCTCGGCGGGACCGGCCGCCGTGAGGCTCTGACATTGTCGCTCAGAGGTGGGGCCTGGACAACGGGCTCAGCGGGCGGTACTGGTGGGGCTTCGACAAGCTCAGCCGACGTGAGGTGGCTTCAACAGGATCAGCCGGTGGACGGGGTTCAGGCGGCGGATAGAGCTCGTGGGTGCGGTGTTCGGTGCCTGGGTTTCACGTGGAACGTCGTGCGGGAGGCGTGTAGAACGGTGATATGCGGGGATGTGGACACTCGACTAGGTGGGTGCCGGTTCAACGTGAAACAGTGGACTCAGACAAAAGGAGTTGTGGCGTGAACCAGACAACCGATGGTTGTGAGCCGCGCCCAGAGATCGCCGAGGAGATCTTCGGTGATCGGGTGGGACTAGCAGATAAGTACGTCGAGATCCTCAGTGAGGAAGGCGTGCTTCGCGGATTGATCGGCCCGAGTGAGCCGGCGCGGCTGTGGACGCGGCACGTGCTGAACAGTGCGGCGGTTGCGGAGGCGATCGGACCGAATCTGCGCGTTGCCGATATCGGTAGCGGAGCGGGCTTTCCGGGGATCCCCCTCGCCATCGCCCGACCGGATCTGGACGTCGTCCTGATCGATCCCCTGCTGCGTCGGACCACTTTTCTCGCCGAGGTGATCGAGAAGCTCGGCCTCGACAACGTGACGGTAGTGCGCGGCCGCGCGGAGGAACAGGCGGTGATCGATCAGGTGGTATCCGCCGACGTGGTGACGTCGCGGGCGGTCGCCCCCCTGGATCGGCTGGCGCGGTGGTCCGCTCCCCTGGTTCGGGTCGGCGGACAGTTGGTGGCTCTCAAGGGGCGTTCCGCCGCGGACGAGATCGTCGAGCATCGCGAGGCGGCGGCGCGCGTGGGCCTCAAAGAGCTGACCACCCGCGAAGTCGGTTCTCGACTCAGTGAGCCGACCACCGTGGTGATCGCCTCGCGCGTGGAGACCGCCGGCGACCGCAAGGCACAGCGACGTGCGGAGCGCCGGGCGAAGAGGAAGGGCTGAGAGTTGGTTTCCTTCCGGCGTAAGACGCAGAATAGGGACAACAACCAGAGGGGTGTCGGGGTGGCGAACCACAGCAAGAGTGAATCGCAGAGCGCGGTTCCACGTGAAACTCCGGTGGCGCACAGCACCGTGGAACTGGGGGACACACCGATCGCGGCGGCTGCCGAACGGGCCAGCCAGATCCTCACCCCGGGTGGAGCCGGTACCCTCCCCCGCCCGGCCACCCGCCGGATCATGACCGTCGCCAATCAGAAGGGCGGCGTCGGCAAGACCACCTCGGCCGTGAACCTGGCCGCGGGTCTGGCGCTCCACGGTCTAGGTGTGCTCGTGATCGATCTCGATCCGCAGGGCAACGCGAGCACCGCCCTGGGAATCGATCACCGTAAGCCGGGTATCGCCTCGGTCTACGAGATGCTCCTCGACGACGTACCGCTGCGCGAAGCCATTCAGCAGTCGCCCTCGAACGAGCGACTGTACTGCGTGCCGTCGACCCTCGATCTGGCCGGCGCGGAGATCGAGCTGGTGTCGGTGGTGGCCCGCGAGAGCCGTCTGCGCAACGCGCTGGACGACGAGGTGCTCGACGAGCTCGGTATCGACTACGTCCTCATCGACTGCCCGCCGTCGCTCGGACTGCTGACGGTCAACGCGATGGTGGCCGCGCGCGAGGTGCTCATCCCCATCCAGTGCGAGTACTACGCCCTCGAGGGCGTGGGTCAGTTGCTGCGCAACATCGAACTGATTCAGGCGCACTTGAATCGGGAGCTGCACGTGTCCACGATCCTGCTCACGATGTACGACGGCCGGACCAAGCTTGCCGATCAGGTGGCCGAGGAGGTGCGGTCGCACTTCGGTAGCAAGGTGTTGCAGACGATCATTCCGCGCAGTGTGAAGGTGTCCGAGGCACCGGGCTACGGGATGACGATCATCGACTACGACCCGGGTTCACGTGGCGCCATGAGCTACCTGGACGCCTCGCGGGAACTGGCCATGCAGGTACTGAAGGAGAATGCGAAGTGACGCAGCGGGACACCCCCAAGCGCGGTGGACTGGGACGCGGTCTGGCGGCCCTGATCCCGACCGGCCCGGTGGAGACCGAGCAGCCCGCGGACGCCGCGGGTGCGGGTTCGGCAACGGCGTCGACGACGGCGACCGGAACCACGGCGACGAAGACCAAGCGACAGGGCATCAACACCACCCGGATGGGAAGCGCCGCGGCGGATGTTCTTCTCGGCGGCGCCGTCCGCCCCGATCCGGAACCGACGGTCGACGAGGTCGGTGCCGTCTACCGTGAGATCCCGCCGGCGGAGATCGAGCCCAATCCGGAACAGCCCCGCACCGTGTTCGATGAGGAAGCCCTCGCCGAGTTGGAGCACTCCATCCGCGAGTTCGGGCTGATGCAGCCGATCGTCGTGCGGGAGCTCGCCGAGCCGACGGCCGACGGCGTTCGCTATCAGTTGATCATGGGCGAGCGCCGCTGGCGCGCGAGCACCAGCGTCGGCATCGAGCGGATTCCGGCGATCGTCCGCGAGACCAGCGACAGTGATCTGCTGCGCGATGCACTGCTGGAGAACATTCACCGAGCACAGCTGAATCCGTTGGAAGAGGCGGCGGCCTATCAGCAGCTGCTCGACGAGTTCGAGGTGACGCACGAGGAGCTGGCCAACCGGCTGGGTCGCTCGCGCCCGGTGATCACCAACATGATCCGTCTGCTGAAGCTCCCCATTCCCGTCCAACGTCGGGTGGCTGCCGGGGTGTTGTCGGCGGGACATGCGCGCGCGCTGCTCGCACTGGACGCCGGCGCCGAGGCGCAGGAAGCATTGGCCGCACGCATCGTGGCGGAGGGTCTTTCGGTGCGCGCCACCGAGGAAGCGGTCACGCTCGCCAACCACGACGGTGCGCCCGACTCCCCCACCCCGAGCAAGCGTCGGCCTCCGATGCAGATGCCGGGCCTGAAGGATGTGGCCGACCGGCTGGCGGATCGACTCGACACCAAGGTCACCGTCAGCCTGTCCAAGCGGAAGGGCAAGGTGGTCATCGAGTTCGGGTCGGTCGACGATCTGGAGCGCATCGTCGGTGTGATCGCCGAACAGCAAGCTTGATCGACCGTGTGACGGTGACACCGGAGTACCGGTTGTCAACGTCACTGTGACACTAGGGCATCACCCCGGTGGCGGCGAGATCGCCGACGGGGAACTGACATCGAGAGGAGGCGGGCGCGATGGGGGTCTCCGTGGCGCCGTTGGAGTTGGACGGTTTCGACCGTCTACCACTCCACACTCGCCGCTGCGTGTTCTGGGAGGTGGATCCGGAAGCGGTCGCCGACACGCTCGACGATGCCTTGACCGGTTCGCTCGGCGGCTTCGAGAGTGAGTTCGACAAGGAGGCGTGGGTGTCGGGTCTCCTCCTGGAATGGGGCACCTGCTGCCAGACGGCGATCGAGTCGACGACGGGCCGCGTGGTCGGCACCGCCTTCTACGCGCCGCCGAGTCGGGTTCCGCGCGCCAAGCGGTTCCCGACGGCGCCGGTGGGTGCTGATGCGGTCCTGCTGACCAAGATCACCACGGAACCCGGATTCGACGAGGTCGCCCCCCTGCTCCTGGACGCCGTGGTGGCGGATGCGATCGGACGCGGTGTGCGGGCGATCGAGGCCTTCGGGTACTCGGCGTCGGACGCGGACCTCGCGAAGGATCTGGTCGCACTCCTGCTCGGCGGCGGTGTCCCGGGAAACGTGTGCGACGAGTGCCTGATGGCCACCGACTTTCTGGTCTCCTCCGGCTTCGAGGTGGTGGCCGACGATCAGTATCTGCCGCGGTTGCGATTGGACCTCGATGAAGGACTCGGTTGGAAGAGCCAGGTGGAACGGGCGCTGTCCAAGCTGGTGATCTCGGAGACGATCTCGCTGCAGGCCGTGCACTGATCGAGTGTCGTCGTCCATCGCCGAGCAGCAGAAAGGGCTGAGGTTTCACGTGGAACCTCAGCCCTTTTTCGTCGGTCGGTTGTCCGAGAGCTAGTACGAAAGCCGTTCTGCCTCAAGGAGATCGGCGAAAGTGTACGTCCCAGTGGGGCGGTCGTTCTGACCCTGCAGATACAGCCGCTTGACCGCCACCAAAATCGCTTCGGCGATGGTGTCTCGGAACTCGGGCGAGCTCAGCAGCCGGGCATCGGACGGATTGGTCCAGTAGCCGACGTCGAGCATCACGGCGGGCATCCTGGTGAGCCGCAACAGATTCCAGGTGCGCTCGTGCACGCGGCAATCCAGCAGCGGTGTCCGAGCCACCACTTCCCGCTGGACGTAGCCGGCGAGGTGCCGACCGATCGTCGAGTAGGAGCCGTGATGGTTGCCGAAGTAGAAGCTCGCGGCGCCGTGCGCCTGCGCGTTCGGATAGTGGCCCATTCGCAGCGAGATCATCAGGTCCGCGTCGATCATGTTCGCGATGCGGGCCTTCTCGTCGTCACTGGGCGACGACGTGCGGTCGTGAGACAGCGATGTGGTCATGCCGGCGGCGGCCATGCGGCCTTCCAACCGCGCGGCCAGATCCCAGAGAATCGCCTTCTCGGCCTCGTCGACGTCGGTGCCGTACGGATCGATCAGAATCCGCTTGCCGGTGAGCTGCGGACCGGAACTGCGGACCAGCTCTTCCTGCCGGATGGCGTGTGGCGATCCGCCGGTCACTCGGGAGCCGAGCCGATTGAGCGAGAGCAGCGTCGCCGGTCCGCAGATGCCGTCCGACGTGAGGCCGTACTCGGCCTGGTACAGCCGCACCGCATCGTGGGTGGTCTCGGCGAAGATGCCGTCGACCAGACCGTGGTAGTAGCCCAGGTTCTGCAGGCGCCCCTGGAGGGTGGCGACGTCGTCGCCGGACATCGGTGCCGACAGCCGGTAGGTGAGCACCCGGCTGCCGAGCCGGTAGGAGGCTTCGCGGAGGGCAGCATAGGTCGAGCGTCCGACGATGCCGTCCGCCATCAACCCGCGCTGCTGTTGAAACGCCCGCACGGCCCGCTCGCAGGCTGCATCGAAGAGATCGTCCGCCTGGTCGGAGGCTGCCAGCAGTCCCTGACCGACGAGAATGGCGCGGATCTCGGCCACACCCGAGCCACGGTCCCCCGGACGCAACGTTGCCATACAAAACCCGCTTCCCTCATCGATCTGACGCCCGCGACGGCGGTTCGTGGACGTGACGACACCGCTCATTCTCTCAGGTCGGCGTGGAACCCGACAAATGTTCTGGCCGAATGCTGCTTCAGGTGATCCGGCCGAATGCTGTATCCCGTTAGGCCGAGCCGAGGACGGGTGCCAGCTCGCGCAGGATGGCCGCCTTCGACTTCACGCCGCGCATGGTGGTGACCGCCTTGCCGCCCTGGAACAGGATGAGGCTCGGCACCGCCATGATCTGAAGATCACGCGCGGTCCGCGGGTTGGCGTCGACGTCGACCTTCGCGACGGTGAGGGCATCGCCGTGGTCGCGGGCAATCTCCTCGACCACCGGGGAGAGCATTTTGCAGGGACCGCACCAGGTGGCCCAGAAGTCCACGAGAACGGGCTTGTCGGACTCGAGGACCGTGCTCTGGAAGGTGTCGTCGGTGACATCGATGGTGTGGGCGCCCATGGGTTTCTCCTTCGATAGGCAGATGGTCAGGACTCGCGGGCGGCGAGCCAGCGTTCGGCGTCGATGGCTGCGCTGCAGCCGCTCCCGGCGGCCGTGATGGCCTGGCGGTAGGTGGAATCGACCAGATCGCCGCAGGCGAAGACGCCGGGCAGCGCGGTGTAGGTGGACCGACCCTCGACCTGGACGTAGCCGTCGTCGTCGAGTTCCACCTGCCCACGAACGAGCTCGCTGCGCGGATCGTGTCCGATCGCGACGAACATGCCCGTCATCGGCAGGACGGTGGCCTCGCCGGTGCGGGTGTCGGTGATCTCCAGTTCCTCCACACCGTTGGTGCCGCGTACCTCGCTGACCGTGGCGTTGGTGAGGAACTCGATCTTCTCGTTGGCGCGGGCCCGCTCGAGCATGATCTTGGACGCGCGGAACTCGTCGCGACGGTGGATCAGGGTGACCTTCCGTGCGAACTTGGTGAGGAAGGTGGCTTCCTCCATCGCCGAGTCGCCGCCGCCGACGACGACGATGTCCTGGTCGCGGAAGAAGAAGCCGTCGCAGGTGGCGCACGACGAGACGCCGCGACCGAGGAAGTCCTGCTCGCCGACCACGTCGAGGTAGCGGGCGGCGGCGCCCATCGCCAGGATCACGGCGCGGGCGCGGTAGACCTCACCGGCGACCTCGACTTCCTTGATCTCGCCTTCCAGGCGGAGCGCATCGACGTCCTCGGTTCGCAGGTCGGCACCGAAGCGGGTGGCCTGCTCGCGCATCTCCTCCATCAGGTCCGGACCCTGGATGCCGTTGCGGAAGCCGGGGAAGTTCTCCACCTCGGTGGTGGTCATCAGCGCGCCGCCGTACGAAATGCCTTCGAAGACAAGGGGTTTGAGCTCTGCGCGCGCGGCATAGATCGCGGCGGTGTAACCGGCCGGCCCGGATCCGACGATGATGAGGTCGTGGATCGTGTTGTCGGTCTCGGTCATGGGTCCTCCGTGCTGCAGGGTTTGGGGCGGGATGCGTCGTCAAGCTTCAACAACAGCCTAGGTGGTGGTGTTCCCGCGGCCGCGATTCAGGTGAGTCCGCGGTCGCAACGGTAGATTCGGGTCATCACCCGCCGGTCCTCGTCCGACCGCCGCATTCGACACCCGAAGGGGAGCTACCGATGAACGACGACGCGCCGCTGCAGGTCTGGAAGGCTCGTCGCCCGGTGGGGCGCGGCCTGGCCGCCGGCCGACTGATACTGACGAAGACGCACATCACCTTCGAGCCGAAGGGTCTCGCGGCGCGGGTGGACGGGATGCGCTTCTCCGTGGCGACCAAGCATGTGGCGGCCATCGGCACGATCGAAGGTCAGGGCGGACGCTTCGCCCGGAAGATCGAGCGCCTGTGCCTCACCCTGGGCGACGGTTCGCAGTGGGAGTTCGTCGTCGACGATCTTCCCGAGGTGGTCACCGTGCTCGGTGCCGCCGTGCCGCGCCGAGCATGAGGGGGCTCAGAGTCGCAGGATGTGCTCGTACGTGGCGACGAGCATCGAGGTGATGACCTCGTGAATGGCCTCGGTGGAGAAGAGTTCCGGACCGGACTGCGGGCCGATCGGATCCACCGTCGCCATCTGCCAGTCGACCAGCAGCTGGGTGATGGCGCCGACGAGACCGATCGCGGCCAGGCGCCGACGCGGTGATTCGCGCTCGGTCGGTGCGGTGAAACTCAGGATCAAGTCGGCCCAGTCGTGGATGGCGCCGATGCGGAGCCGTTCCAGTGCCGGGCTCACACCGACCACCTCGATGAAGATGATGCGTGCGCGCCGCGGATCGAACGTCAGCTGGTGCAGGAACGCGCCGAAGGTGACGTTGGCGAGGCCGGGCATGTGCTCGTCCGGAATGGGCTCCCCCGCCATCACTTCCGGGATCTCGGCCAGATAACCGAGCGCCGCGGTGGTGATTCCGGTGCGCGCCTCTTCGACGCAGAAGCGGTACACGGCATCGAGCAGTGCTTCGCGTTCACTGAACGACTCGTAGAAATAGCGCTGGGTGAGTCCGGCTTCGTCACAGATGGCCTTCACCGGCACATTGGGATATCCCTCGGTACCGAAGAGCTGGAGGCCGGCTTCGATCAGCGCGGCACGGCGCTGCTTGCGGCGCTGGTCGGCGCTCACTCCGCGGTAGACCCGTTCACTGTCGTTCGTCATCACGCTCATACTATCGAGCGTTCTCCTCGAAAACCGCGCCGGGCAAATTCTGAGCAGTGTGAATGTCAGAAGCAGGCGAAGATTCGTCCGAATGGAGGACCATGCTGGATCTTCTGCCTCGCCCGCGATGTCGCCGGTGCGCCGCGCTTCCGCGACAAACTCGGTTACGTCCTCGGTCCGCCCGGATGGACTCCGGCGCGCCGGCCGGAGCCGGTCACGACCGGGTGAACGAGATCTGCTTGATGATCGCCTGATACAGCCCGTCGTCGTTCCCGGGCAGTGCCGTGATCCAGATCAGCAGGTAGCCCGACTTCGCCGGCGCGTCGAGCGTCAGCGTGGTGGTGGTCTTGTCGACCTTCCCGCTGCCGACCACCGACGTGCTGTTCAACGCGGGCTTGGCCCTGTTCGCGGTCCGGATGTCGACGGCGAACCCCGGCGTCGGGGTGCGCACCTGGATCTGCGAGACCGAGGCACCCTCGGGCAGGCGGAACATGAGCCCGATCCCGTCCTTGAGACCGCCGTATGCGGCCAGACCGCGGTACTGCGACGTCTTCCACGCCGGCGCGGCCCCGGTCAGCACGTTGCCGACGTTCGCGGCGGCCGTGGTGTCGGGTTCGCCCTCCGGATCGAAGACGGTGACCCCGAGCGGCGTCACCGGGACGCTCTTCCCCGGCGACGCGGGTGCGGAGGACGTGTTGTCGGGCAGGAAGGCGTCCAGATCGTTCGGATCGTCGCCGCTGAAGGCGTTGGTCAGCCACAGCACGAGCGCGACGATGACGAACAGGACGAACAGTCCGGCGCCGATCAGCAGTGCCCCGTTCCGTTTGCCCGCCTCACCCTCGCCGAGCAGCCGTTCCTTGCGGGTGCGGCTGAGCGGGGCCACCGACACCGGAGTCCGGTCGTCGGCGACGCGAGGAATCACATCGGTCGCGAGGTCGACGACGGTCGCCTGGTCCAGGATGTGCTGCACGGTGCCGGCGGTGCGGATGCCGCCGCCGCCCTCCAGTGCGCGCGTGGCCACCGCCGAGATCTCGAACGGGATCTCCGGGTGCACGCGCACCGGCGGCACCGGCCGGTCGGGGTCGCTGCCCCGCGTGTCCGGGTCGGCGATCGCCAGGCCGCCGATCGGGTCGGTGCGCTGTGCGGTGGTCATCACCGTGCGGCCGGTCTCGGCGTCGAGCGGCCAGCGATCGAGCAGCAGGGCGTAGAGCACCGCGCCCAGACCGCGCACGTCGGAGGCCCGGTCGTCGCCGGACAGGACGGCCGGGAAGGCCAGGACGGCGTCGCCGTCGATACTGACCCGGATGCGGTCCGGGTGATCGATCGACAGTGCGGCCCCGGCGCGATGCGCGGCTTCGGCACCGGCGGCGAGGGTGCGTACGGCGCGGGCGGCACCGGTGGCGGACGGGTTGGCCTGCGCGGCGTCGGCCAGCGACGTTCCGGGGATCCACTCGGTGACGACGATGCCGCCGGACGCGCCGCGGATCACATCGAGAACGCGGGCCACACCGGCGGTGTGCAGCTGCCCCAGGCGACGCGTGCGGTTCAGAATGGCCTGCGGACCGTCGGGCGCCGTGTCGCGGTCTTCCGGCCGGTACGGCGGAGCGAGCTGATCGGGGTCGACGAAGGTCAGGCCCACCTCGCGGTTGAGCTGGCCGTCGTGCGCCTGCCAGAACTGGAGACCGCGTGTGCCGCCGTGCGGCTCGAGCAGTCGGTAGCGTCCGCCGGCGATCGCCGCGCCCGCGACCAGTCGGGGTCCGCGCGGCTGCGCGGGCGAAGTGTCGGTCATCGGGGGTCGTCCTCGTCCGGGCGTGGCTGGTGGCTTGGGCAGGTCGGTGCGCGTCACCATCTGCGACGGCAGGGGGCGGGGATCGGCGCCGATGCGCGGAATCACGGTGGTCTCCCCGGCAGCGCCACCGCTGGTCACCGCGTACTCCTGCCAGCTGGCGGAACCGCGGTCGAACCGTCGTCGAACCTCGACTTGGCCGGAGTACGGGAGCGCCTCGTCCGGATTGATCCGCGGGAACTGCACCGTCATGGTGGTGGCGTCGCGCTGGTCGTCCGCGTCCGAGCTCGACGGCGTCGGTGCCAGCGCCGGAATGAACCGGCCGACGAGGCGCATCACCGCGTTGCTGATGGTGACCATGTCCGGGATGCGTAGGGCCACCAGCAGCAGGTAGATCACGCCGAGGACCACGATGCCGGTGATGGCGAGGTACGCGACCGAGCCGATCTTGCCGGCCTGGGTGGCCATCGCGGAGAACCGGGTGAGTCGCGCGATGCCCCAGACGGCCGCCGTCACGGCCAGCGAGACCACGATGGTGAGCGTCGTGGTGCGCGCCAGGTGTCGCATCTTCGCGTCGCCCAGGCGTCGATACAGCAGGTAGTGACCCACCAGGGCGCCCACCAGGTACCCCAGACCGTTGGAGAGGGCGAGCCAGCGCACCACCAGTTCGGGGTCGGAGAACAGCACCGGACCGAGGAACGACGCGGCGACCTTGACGACGGTGATGCCGAGGACCATCAGGGTGGGGGTCCAGGCGTCCTCGCGGGCGTAGAAGACACGCAGCTGGACGAGGGTCATCGCGTACGGGATGAGGGTGAAGGCGCCCCACGCCAGGACCGAACCCAGCTGGGCGGCCTGCCCCTGGTCGAATCGGCCGAAGTTGAAGACGGCCACGCCGAGGGCCGGCCCGAAGAAGGTCATGTAGACCACGGTCGGCACCAGTGCGAGCATGGTCAGCCGGGTCGCCAGCGACATGTCGTCGATCACCGCGTCGGTGTCGTCGGCGGCAGCGTTGCGCGACAGCCGCGGCATGATCGCGGTCAGAATGGTGACGCCGAGAACGCCGTACGGGAGCTGCAGCAGTTGCCAGTGCGTGGCGTAGACGGAGATGCCCGAGTCGGTGGCCGAGGCGGCGATCCGGTAGGTGATCACCATGCCGACCTGCAGGATGAGCACGTACGCCACGATCGCCACGGCCATCCCGCCGAAGCGACGGAGCCGGTCGTCGATCCCCCACTGGAGGCGGAGCTTGATTCCGGCGCGCTTGAGGTACGGCAGCAGGATGCCGGCCTGGATCACCACGCCGATGGTGGTGCCGACGCCGAGGACCAGCAGCTTCGGGTCGCTCATCTTGACCGGGTTGAGGGTCAACTCGCCCGGCATGACGTAGAACAGCACCAGCGTCGCGATCTGCACGACGTTGTTCAGGACCGGGGCCCAGGCACCCGGTTTGAACACGTTCTTCATGTTCAAGATGGCCATGAACAGCGCCGACAGGCCGTAGAACAGGATCGCGGGCAGCAGGAGGTAGGCCAGCGCTGTGGTCAGCTGTCTGTCGACCTTGCCGTCGCCCACGTTGAGGAAGGTCAACAGTGGCGCGGCGATGACCGCGATCACGGTGGCCGCGCCGAGAATCACCACGGTGAGCGTGAAGATCCGATTGATGAAGCCGGCGCCGCCGTCGGAGTCCTCCATCTCCGCGCGCACCAGGACCGGGATGACGATCGCGGTCAACACCGCGCCGAGGACCACCTCGGCGATCATGTTCGGCAGTACGTAGGCGGCCTGGAAGGCGGACGACAGGGCGCCGCCGAGCATCGCCAGAACCAGAACGGTCCGCACGAAGCCGGTGATGCGGCTGACGAGCGTGGCGACGGCGATGGAGCCGCCGGTCCGCATCACCGAGGCGTCGGAGTCGTCGACTCCCCCGTCTCGCTGGGCGCCTTGGGCCGCGGTCTCCTCGGCGAGGATCTCACTGCTGGCGAGCGCGTGGGGTTCGGGCGCCTCGGCGAGCGGGCCGGACGGCCGCGGGGATCCGGGCGGGCGGTGTCGATCTGCACTCATGAGTCGTCCTCCCGGTCGCTCGTGGGCGGAGGCAGTGGCGCCTCGGGCTGCTCGCGGGCCCGTTCGACGCGCTCGGCGTAAGGAGCGGAAGCGACGCGGAGCGAATCGGCGTCCGGCTCCGGTCGGTCTTCGTCGGCCGGATCCGGTTCGCCCCGGAAGCGGTGCCAGAGGCGTCGTGCCGTCAACAGGACGAGGGCGACGCCGGCGGCGATGGTGATCCAGAACAGCGGCTTGCCGTAGGCGTTGGAGTAGATGGAGAGGGAGATCGGTTCGCTGAGCGGGACGCCGGTGGAGGTCAGCATCGAGATCTCGACGGTGGCGCGCTCCGAGGTGGAGGCGCGCGTCGGGATCTGGATCTGCCGGGTGCCCAGCGGCGGGATCTCCTGCACGCCGACGTCGCCGACGTTGAGAGCGTCCGGCGCCTCGATGTCCATCTGGACGCGAATGGGCAGCGCGAGGTCGTTCCGCACGATCAGCAGCAGCGGACTGCGCTCGGAGGCCAGCGTGTACCGGCCTCCGGGGTCGAGCAGCGCCACCGACTGTTTCATGCGATCCAGTGTGGTGGTGACCGCGGTGATTCGCATGGACCGCGCCGCGCGAGTCTGCTCCAGGGTCTGCGACTGCGGGGTGGCGATGGCGCGGAGCGCGTCCTCGCGCAGCGGCGCCAGGTACGACTGCGGGGTCGCGGTGACATTGGGCGAGCGCACCAGGGAACCCTCCAGGGCGCCGGTGACGCCCTGATTGCTCCGCACCATCGCCGCGTCGGCCGCACTGATCGGGAAGCCTTGCGCCACCAGGGGTTCGACGTCGCCCGGTGTCACCAGCTTCGCGGCGTTCGACGCCGCGGGCAGCTGCTCGGACAGGGTGCGCAGGCTCAGCGGTTCGGCGGTGCCCGAGGCCAGCAGCAGATCGGCCGCGTTGAGCAGGCTCATCGCGTCGTCGACCGTCGGTGACCAGTAGGTCGGCGGCATCACGAAGGCGCTGCGCCCGGTCAGGGGACCGGGGCCGTCGCCGTTCTCGGAGTCGGGAACGGTCAGCATCGGGAAGGCCAGGGCCGCGACGGCGGCTTGGCGGCGGGTGACGGCGGATTCGTCGTTGAGTGTGGGCTGCTGCCAGCTCGGCAGGATCGACGGCACCACCGGTGCGGTGCCCGCAGCGCCGAGCGCCGCGCTGATCGGCACCTCGTACGACTGCAGTGCCACCGGTCCGGAACGGTAGCGACCGGCCTCGTCGGGACGTTCCGGCTCGAGCGACGACGAGGCGACGGCGGCCTGCAGATCGTGCGTGGACAGGACGGTGCGGCCGGCCTCGGACAGCGTGCCGACGGCTGGGATGGCGATCCCGCGCAGCGATTCGACGTCGAGCAGTGCGTCGACGATGTCCGAGGCGCCGGTGACCGCCACCGTCGACAGGCCGGCGTCGTCGATCGTCGCCAGGGAGTCCAGGCCGGCCTGCGCGAACGGCAGAGCGGTGATGCACAGGTCGTCGGCGATCGCGCGCAGCTTGGCTAGCCAGTCCGTCGCCGCCTCCTGGCCGGTGCCCGGACTACTCCCCGACGTCGGATCGGCTGGATCGTCGCTGACTTCGTACCCCAGCGTCATGCCGTGGACGGTGACCAGGAGATCGGGGTCGACGGCGACGCAGAGCGTCTCCGCCACGCGCGAATCGACACCCTCGCGGACCTTCTCCAGGGCCTCGAGTTGGGCGCCGAGGCGGCCCTGTGGGGCGAGGGAAGCCGCGAGTTGATCACTGATCAGCCGCACGGGTTCGGTGCCGCCGCCGAGCACTCCGGGCGCGAGCTGCGGTGCCGCCGCCAACGGCCAGATCATGGTGAGGGCGGCCGGTGCCGAGGTGTCCGGTGCCAGCGAGCCGTCGCGGCCGAGTCGTGAGTCGCTGCCGTCGCCGGCCGCGCCGGTGAACTCGGCGGCGCGTCGGGCGTCGGCGGGCAGGGAGACCACCGGCAACTGCGTGCGGGACTGCGCCAGCTGGACGGCGCCGCCGGATTCGGGCACCCCGCTGGCGGTGATCTGCAGCGGATAGACGCCGGTGGTGTCGATCTGCAGGCCCTCCGGTCCGCTGACCGGGGCGGTGAGCTCGAACTCGGCGCTCTCCCCCGGCGCGAGGGTCTGGTCCATGGTCTGCGGTGCGGTCTGCACCGCGAAACTCGACGGCGGCGCCATCAGCGAGGTCCGCAGGGCGACGGCGGTCCGCACCAGCGGACCGCGCTGCAGCCGGAACTGGAGGTTGTTGATCGGCCGGTCGAAGGTGTTGGTGAGGCGACCGCGCACTTTCACCTCGTCTTCGCCGGCGCTGGTGACCGACGACGGGGTGAGTTCGGTGACGGTCAACGTCGCGTAGCGGGGCTCTTCGGCGTGGGCGGGTGCCGCCAGGAACGGTGCCGCGGACAGACCGAGCACCAGCAGCACGCTCGCCAGCAGGGCGGCCAGATGCCGCGCGAGGTCAGCCCGCACCGTCGGTACGATTCCCGGCTCCCCCGCGTCGCGGTCGACGGCGTCGCCGTCGGGGCTTGGCCGGCGGCTCGTTGCGGCGCTGATTGCGGGCTGCGGCGGCTTTCTCATAGTCGTTCGGCTCGGTGCGATTGGCCTCGGCTTCCGACTGCGCCAGCCGAGCCGGGTCATCGCGGAGTTCCTCGATGACCTTCTCGGCGGTGCGGGCGAGCCGTCGCTCGTCAGAATACGTGAGCCGACGCGGCAGCTCGCTCAACGGCACCCACGCCACGGCGCTCACTTCGTAGTCGCCGTCGCAGAGCTCGCCGCCGGTGTAGCGCAGCAGGTAGTGGTGCACCGTCTTGTGGATGCGGCGCCCGTCGCTCACGAACCAGTAGTCGATCTTGCCGAGGGTCGCCACCACGGTTCCGCTGACGCCGGTCTCCTCGGCGATCTCCCGGATCGCGGTGGTCTCCGCGGTCTCACCGGTCTCGATGTGCCCCTTGGGCAGCGACCACATCATGCGTCCGCGACGATCGATCCGGCCGATGAGCACGGCCTTCAACTGATCGAACGGGTCGTGCAGGTTCGACAGCACCAGACCGCCGGCCGACGTCTCCCGCACGGTGCGCAGTCGCTGGGCGGGCTGCTGGCCGTTGGTGCCGCCGGTGTTGGTCCGCTGATGGGTCTCGGCGGTCTTGCCGCCGGCGGGGCTCGCCGGTTTGGTCGACGACCGGGACGCACTGTTCGGACGCCGGCGGGTGGGCGGCATGGCGGCCGGGGTGCCGGCTTCGCTGCGCACGCGCGGGCCCGCCAGATCCGACGGTTTCGGGCCGGTGGGTGCCGACGGCTTCTTCTTCTGGTTCTGCGAGTTCTTCTGGTCGCCGCCGTTGTCGCGGGCCGCGTCGCCCTGGCCGGTGGTGGACGGGACGGCCGCGGCGTTCTGACCGCCGCCTTTACCGCGTCGACGACCGCGTCGACGGCCCCTGCGCTTGGATCGGGACCGGGGGGTTTGGCCGTCGGCAGATGCCGGACCGTCGTTCACGACGTCCGGTCGGCTCACCGACGACTCAGCAGACACACTACGACTCTATCCGCTCGTTACCCACCGTTAGCTCAAGCGACCCGGCAGGCTCGGTAGGCTGGCATGTCATGACCGAAAGTGCTGCCGCAGATGCCGCCGTGATCGCGGCTCGAGCGGAGCGACGCGCTCGGCTCCTCGCCGCCGCCGCGATCACCCTGCGCGACCTCGGCGACGTCCTCACGCCCCTCGCGGAGCTCTTCACCGCGCGCGGGCACGAGCTGTACCTGGTGGGCGGCAGTGTGCGCGACGCCGTCCTCGGGCGCTTGGGCGACGACCTGGATTTCACCACCGACGCCCGACCCGAGGTGATCGCCGACATCCTCGACGCGTGGGCCGACGTGATCTGGAAGACGGGGATCGAGTTCGGCACGGTCAGCGCCGCCAAGGGCGACCAGACCATCGAGATCACCACCTACCGGGCCGACGTCTACGACCGGATCAGCCGCAACCCGCAAGTCACCTTCGGCGACACGCTGGACGGCGACCTGATTCGGCGTGACTTCCGCATCAACGCGATGGCGGTGAAGCTCGCCGCCGACGGCAGCCAGGAGTTCGTCGACCCGCTCAACGGCATGGACGATCTGCTCGCCGGCATTATCGACACCCCCGCCGCGCCGGAGGATTCGTTCCACGACGATCCGCTGCGCATGCTTCGGGGTCTGCGGTTCGTCTCCCAGCTCGGCTTCACTCTGTCGCCGCGGACGTTGGCGGCCACCACGGCGATGGCCGGGGAGATCGACCGCATCACCGTCGAACGCATCGCGGTGGAGCTCGACAAACTGCTGTGCGGCGAGCACCCGATCGAGGCGATCGACCTGCTGGTGCAGACCGGGCTGGCCGAGCGGATCATTCCGGAGATCCCCGGCATGCAGCTCACCATCGACGAACACCACCAGCACAAGGACGTCTACCAGCACTCGCTGACGGTGCTGCGGCAGGCGATCGAGCTGGAGGAGAACGGCCCCGATCCGATCCTGCGCTGGGCGGCGCTGCTGCACGACATCGGCAAGCCGGCCACGCGCAGGCACGAAGACGGCGGCGGCGTCAGCTTCCACCACCACGAGGTGGTCGGCGCCAAGCTCGTGCGCAAGCGGATGCGGGCGCTGAAGTATCCGAAGGCGACCGTCGACGACGTCGCCCAGCTCGTTTTCCTGCATCTGCGCTTCCACGGCTACGGCGAAGGCAAGTGGACCGATTCGGCGGTGCGCCGGTACGTGACCGACGCCGGTCCCCTGCTCGATCGCTTGCACAAGCTGGTGCGGGCCGACTGCACCACGCGCAATCGGCGTCGTGCGCGTCGCCTGCAGGAGACCTACGACGACCTCGAGCACCGCATCGCCGACCTGAAGTCGGCCGAGGATTTGGATCGGGTGCGCCCGGACCTGGACGGCAACGCCATCATGGAGATCCTCGATCTCCCGCCGGGCCCCGAGGTCGGCGAGGCGTGGCGCTTCCTCAAGGAGTTGCGCCTGGATGCGGGACCGCTGTCCCGGGACGACGCAGCCGCGGCATTACGCCAATGGTGGGCACAACGGTAGATTCGAGAGTATGTACTGCAGCGATCTGGGCGAACAGTGGCATGCCGCGCGAATCGAGCCGACGATCGCGCACCTGGACTCCGCCTCGGCGGGCCGTGCGTCGCGCGCGACCATCGACACGATCACCGCGCACCTGTGGCGCGAAGCCGAGCGCGGTTCGTACGTCGCCGCCGATGAGCAGGCGGAGCAGCTGGCGCGGGGACGCCGCGATCTCGCCACCCTGATCGGACATCTGCCCGAGGAGCTCTCGTTCCGGGACAGTGCACGGACCTGCCTGCGCGCGCTGCTGAACAATTGGAACCTGCCGCTCGCGGCCACCGTCTGGGTGGCGGTCAACGAGTTCGGTCCGAACCTCGACGAGTTCGAGCGCCGCGGCATCGCCGTGCGGACCATGCCGTCGGCGGACCGATACGGGCATGTCGATACCGACGCGCTGGAGAACATGCTGCAGTTCGAGCAGCCGGACTTCATCCACGTGTGTCAGGTCGGCTCGGCCAGCGGCGTGGTGCAGCCGGTGATGGACATCGTCGAGGTGGCCCACAATGCGGGCGTCGCGGTGGTCGTCGACATGGCGCAGGCCGTCGGGCACGTCCCCACCGTGACCGGGGCCGACATCGTCTACGGCACCTCTCGCAAGTGGCTCACCGGGCCGCGCGGCGTGGGTTTCCTCGCGGTGCGCGGCGACGCGATCCGTCCGGTGGAAGTGGAGTCGTCGGAGGCCTACGTGGCCGGCGGTCTCGGTCTGGGACAGGCGGTGGCCGACCTGCAGGCGTTCGGTCAGCAGCGGGTGTACCGGGAGTTGGCGAAGATCGGTCAGATCACGCGGGAGCGACTCGACGGCATCGGTTCGTGGGAGGTACTGGAGCCGATCGACGAGCCGTCGGCCCTGGTGACCCTGGCGCCGCCCCCGGGCTGGCAGGCCAGTGACGTCGCCACCGCGCAGGTCGCGCTGCGCGAGACGGGCATCCTGGTGACCGCCGCGGAGTCGTGGCGCGCACCGTTGGCCGGCGACCAGTCGTTGCTGCGCATCTCGCCGCACCTGGACGTGCAGCGCTCGCAGCTCGACGACCTCGCCGCCGCCATCCGCACGATGGGCTACTGACGCCGGATCCGTTACCCGGGGACCCGCCGTCGGGCGTGTCGCGGAACCGTGCCGGGGCGCCGAGCGTCTAACCGGTATGGACGGCCTCGAGTACTTCTTCGGCACCGGCGACGGCACGCTGTCGACGTGGCACAGCCCGGCGGATCTGGATCTGGATCACGACGGCACCCTCGACGCCGTCGCGCTGGATTTCGACGGTGACGGTCTGCGCGACGATGCGATGTGGGACACGGATGCCGACGGCGTCGCCGACCGGGCGATGCTCGACCTCGACGACGACGGCATCGCCGAAACCGGCTTCACCGACTCGGGGGCCGGACTGTGGGAGCTCCCCGCCACCCTCGGCCGCCTGGAGATCGACGACGACGGCGACGGCCTGCCCGATCAGGCCCTGGAAGACACCGACGGCGACGGTCGCGCCGACCGGGTGGTGCCGTTGTTCTGAGCACTGCGGTCAGAACGGCGGTTCGCTCTCCGGATCCATCGTGAGTCGGGTCGCAGCCCGGCCGGCTGCGCGCGCGTCGAGCTGTGTCTTGGTCAGGTGCGCTTCGGCCGCCCGCCGTCGTGCCGCGTTCGCGTTCCGCTCGGCCCGGCGTCGTGCGTGCTTGGCCTCGGTCCGCGTCAGCCCGCTCGCCCGCTGCGGCCACTCGTCGACGCTGCCGGTCGCGATCCCGGTGGCCGACGGCTCGGCCAGCTGGTGCCGGCACCGCAGCTGCGCGAGCCGCGGCATCAGCCACTGATTCGGCGCCAGGGCTTCGACGGTCTGCCCGCCCGGAGTGGTGACGGCCGAGTGATACCGGCCGTCGGCGTCGATCCAGAGCTCGTCGACGAAGCCTTCCAGGCTGGTTTTCAACAGGTGATGGAAGCGACACTTGGGAAGTAGAATGCAAATGCAAGTAGGGCCGCCGCGGTCCGGGCAGATGTTGTCGAACTCGGCCACATGGTCCAGATCGCAGGCGAAAGCCGCCCGTTCACACCCCGGGATCGAGCACGTTCCCCACAGGAACCGGGCGAGGAGATCGACGAGCAGATTCGGCCGATACGGATCGCTCGGCAACGCCGTTCTCGCGATCAGGAACCGCGGCTTCAACGCCGATCCGGGCTCGGATTCGCTTGCGGCAGTGCCATTCTCACGATTTTCCGGATCAGGGTGTGCGTCATCGGCCCGGCACTCGTCCGGGCTGTCGGGGCGGGGTCCTTTTCGATGGACCGCCGCCTCGTCGAGGTCGTCGCCGATCTGCGCGGCGGCAGGATCGGGTTCGAGGAGATCGTCGAGGCGGTGTTCGTGAATCACCGCATCGTCACGCTCGGCGATCTGCCGCACGTGATCACCCGAGATCGGCCCATAGCCGTCGAGATACCCGCACTGATCACCGCCCGCGAGGGTCGCGGCGTCGCACAGCACATGCACCACGATCCGCGCCGCCCGAGCATCGAGCTGCGGCTCCGCGATCTGCGCGGTGCAGCCGTCGCTCTCACACAGGCAGGTGAACGGCTTGCGCTGCAGCAACGCGATCGCCGCGTCCGAACGCGCCTGCGCCTTGGTCCGCGGGTCGTCATCGCAGCGACCGGCGATCACCGCGTCCAACATCTGCCAGACCAGACGCACGTCTTCGGCGGTCGCGGTGACCGACAGCTGCGCCGTCGCCGTGGCGATCTTGTGGAAACGATCGTGATCGATCAGCCCGGACCGCATGGTGTCGTACACCTTCGGCAGCCGGTCGCGCGCGCAGAGAGCGTCACCGAGCAGGCGATGGGCGGCGTAGTTGGTGGTCCGCATGCTCAGCTGCAGTTCCAGCGCGGTCTGCACTTCCAGATCCAACAGGGAGTGCTGCGTCGCCACCGGGTTCGGACTCTGCGCCAGCAAGCGATCGAACATCGACATCGCGTACTGGAACTGCAGCCATTCGAGCTGGCACCGCCGCAGCGAAGTCCCGCCGAGAGGTTTATTTCACGATTCCTGGAGAGACTTTCCCGACCGGGGTGGGGGCGCGTGACCGGCTCATCGAACGGGTTGGACGTCGACCGGTGTCTCGAGTCGGGTGGGGACATGCCGGGGATGCATCAGCGTCACGCCGATCGCGGCGAACAGATAGAGGCCGGCGGCGAGGATCACCAGCATCGGGTCGATGCCGTCGGCGGGCAGGACGGTCGCCGCCAGGATCATCGCGAAGACGAATGCTGAGTTGAACAGGCCGTCCTGCACGGCGAAGACCTGGCCGCGATAGGTATCCGAGATATCGGCCTGCATCGCGAGGTCGCCGCACAGTTTGATGGTCTGGCCGACCAGCCCGAGCAGGAGGGCGCTGACGATGACGGTGATCCAGGTGATGTGCGCCAGCATGGCTTCGGCCACGACCGCCACGGCGAGCGAGGCGACGATGGTCCATCGTCGACCCAGCCGGTGGACCGCGGCGGGGGTGGTGAACGCGGCGACCAGGGCGCCCAGCGCCACCCCCGCACCGATCACCGCCAACGCCCCGACGTCGTGCCCGCGAATCGGCCCGAGGTCGGCCGAGCGCACGATGAGCAGGAGCATCAGGGTGTTGATGCCGAAGACGAACCGGTGCACCCCGATCGCGGAGAGCACCACGGCGACCGTCCGCGTGGTCGCGGCGGCGCGCAGGCCGTGCCCGAGGCCGTGGGCCATCGCGTAGACCGCGTTGTGCCCGGCGTCGTCGGGTACGTCGGGACCGAGGAAGCGGCGGGGAAAACCGACGGCGATGCTCGCGGAGATGAGGGCGATCGCGGCGCCGGCGAGCAGCGTGGCGGCCGAGCCGGCGTTGTTGGCTCCGAAGACGGCGCGCAGGCCCACCGAGATCAGGGTGCCGCCGGCCAGTAGCCCGGCGCCCAGGGTGGTGAAGAAGGCGTTCATCTCGATCAACACGTCGCGGGGGGCCACATGCGGGAGCGCGGCCGAGAGGCCGGAGGCCACGAATCGGCTGCAGCCGGTCACCAGTAGCGCTGCGACCAGCACGAAGCCGTCGGGTGCGCTGGTGCCCATCGCGAGAGCGACCAGCGCGATGGCGATCGCCCGGAGCACGTTGACCCAGACCAGGACTCGGCGTCGATCCCAGTGGTCCAGCAGGGCGCCGGCGAACGGGCCGACCACCGAATACGGCAGCAGCAGGACCGCGAACCCGAGCGCGACGGCCATCGGATCGGTGTGGCGGTCCGGGTTGAACAGGATCGAGAACGCGAGGGCGGCCTGGAAGGCGCCGTCGCTGAGCTGGCTTGTGAGCCGCACCAGCAGCAAGCGCCACAGACCGGGTGAATGCCCTAGCGCTCGAGTGAATCCCACTTATTGAGCCTACCGATCTCGCAGGCGTCGGGAGGGCGGAGACGACTCGAAGATCGCTGTGCCATGATTGGTTGGTGACTGGCGATGATTTTCGCGATCCGGCGCAGGTGGGACCGGGTTCGGTGTTGATCGCGTCGACGACGTTGACCGGTCCGACCTTCGCCCGCACGGTCATCTATGTCATCGAGCACGATGAGCACGGCACGCTGGGTGTCGTGCTCAACCGCATGAGCCAAGCCGCCGTCTTCAACGTGCTCCCCGCCTGGTCCGAATTGGCGGCGTCGCCGCGCGCGGTCTTCATCGGCGGACCGGTGCAAGCCGAGTCGGCGGTGTGTCTGGCGGTGGCTAAGACCGGCATCGATCTGGCGACCCAGCCGAAGCTGCACCAGGTGCGCGGCCCAGTCTGCATGGTCGATCTCGATGCCGATCCGGAAGACCTGGAACCGGTCCTCACGGGCCTGCGCATCTTCGCCGGTTACGCCGGCTGGGATGCGGGCCAGTTGGCCGACGAACTCGCCGAGGGCAGCTGGTTGGTCGCGCCCGGCCTGCCGTCGGACCTGCTGGCGCCGGCCACCGTCGACGTCTGGCAGGCCGTTCTGCGCAGGCAGGATTGGCCGCTGCCCCTGTTGGCCACCTACCCGATGGATCCGCTGACCAACTGACATGGACGAGATCTCCGACTGGTTGACGTCGGTCGTCGACATGGCACCGGCGTGGGCGGTGTATCTCGTCGTCTGCTGCGTGGTCTTCCTCGAGACGTCGGTGCTGATCCTCGGCCTGATCCTGCCCAGCGAAGCGGTGCTGATCGCGGCGGGCGTGGCTGCCGCGATCGGTCAGCCCAACATCTATGTGCTCATCGCCTGCGCCTGTGTCGCGGCCCTGTGCGGCGACATGACCGGCTATGCCCTCGGCCGCTATTCGGGGCCGCGGATCCAGAACTCGTGGGCGGGCCGCAAGTTCGGTGCCGAGCAATGGATACGCGCGGAGGAGCGCGTGCGGCACAACAGCTACGTCACGGTCCCGGTGGGACGCTGGATCGGTTACGTCCGAACGCTGGTGCCGATCGCCGCCGGCATGTCCGAAGTGCCCGCACACCGCTATGCACTGGCGACCTTCCTCGGCGGCAGCACGTGGGCCACGTGTGTGCTGCTCCTCGCGTACGTGCTCGGTGCCACCGTCGGAGTGCAGTTGATGGGCGTCCTGGTCATCGGGCTGATCGGCGCGGCCGCGGTCCTGGTGCTGGTGCGATGGCTGGTCCATCGCGTCCAGGTCCGTCATGCGGAATCGGGTCGGCTGCCGTAGTGCTGCGGCGCGGCTTCCGCCGTGCGCGCCGATCAGCCGAAGGTCCGCCGCTGATAGGCGGACCGACCGGAACCGGTGGCGGCGACCTGATCGGGCACCGCTCGACGCAGCACCGCATCGCGCAGCGCCTGCGGAAGAAGGCCGGTGACCGCGACCAAGGGGCCGATGTACCCCGGCACGGTGGTGACGAACCGCGGTGCCGCGATCACGTCGACGACGGTCCGCGCCACCTGCTGGGGCGTCAGTAGTTTGGCCGCGCCGGTCGCCGTCCCGACGGCCAGCTCGGTGTCCACGACGCCCGGCAGGATCGCCGAGATCTGCACGCCGCTCCCCCGCAGTTCCTCGCGCACGCCGGTCAGGTAGCCGAGCACGGCGTGCTTGGTCGCGGCGTAGGTCGACTCCCCCGGCGGCGAGAGTTTGGCGGCCGCCGACGCGATGGTGACGATGTGGCCGCGGCCGCGGGCGGCCATCTCGGGGGCGACCAAGCGCACGCCGCGGATCACGCCGATGACGTTCACGTCGAACATGGCGGCCGTGGCGGCTTCCGGTTCGTCGTCGAACGGCCCCACCCACATCACGCCGGCGTTGTTCACCAGGACGTCGATCGGTCCGAGATCGGCGGCGACGGCGTCGAGGAACCCGCGGTACGACGCCTCGTCGGTCACGTCCAGCGGATAGCCGCGGATGCCCAGGTCGGCGGCGGTCGTGGTCGCCTGATCGAGGTCCCGGTCGCCGATGGCCACGCGGGCGCCTGCGGCCTGTGCGGCGGCGGCGATCTCGCGACCGATACCGGCGGCGCCGCCGGTCACCGCGACGACGAGTCCGTGCAACTGTGAGGTTCCCATCGTCTCAGCCTCGCACAGCGGTCCGACGGGGCTGATCCCACGGGGCCGCTCAGGCGGCAGGCGCCGGCTCCGGTTCCGACTGCCGCCCGTAGCGCGTGGCCAGCCAGGAGCACAGGATCAGCTGCACCTGGTGGAAGATCATCAGCGGGAGCACGATCAGGCCCACCGATGATCCCGCGAAGAGCACGGTGGCCATCGGCAGACCCGTGGCCAGCGACTTCTTGGTGCCGCAGAACTGGATGGCGATGGTGTCCTCGCGCGAGAAGCCCAGGCGTTTGGGCAGCCATCCGGACAGCATCAGCATCACGATCACCAGCACCGTCGCGATGATCGTCATCAGAACCACCTGCCAGGCGCTCACCAGCGACCACAGGCCCTCGCGGACGCCCTCGCTGAATGCCACGTAGACCACCAGCACGATGGAACCGCGGTCCACGTACTTCGTCGGTTCGGCGTAGCGCGCCAGCCACGGAGCCACCCAGGGGCGGAGCAGCTGACCCACGATGAACGGCAGCAGGATCTCCAGCATCAGCTTGGTGATCGACGCCCCGGAGAACTGCACGCCCGAATCGGTGCTCATCAGCCCCACCACCAGCAACGGCGTCAGGAAGACGCCGAGCAGGTTGGAGACCGAGGCGCTCACGATGGCGCCCGGGACGTTGCCGCGGGCGATCGACGTGAACGCGATCGACGACTGCACGGTCGACGGCACCAGCGTCAGGTACAGCATGCCCATCGACAGATCGGCACCGATGAGGTGCTTGAGCAGCGGCGCGAGCACGAAGCCGACGATCGGGAACAGGATGAACGTGAAGCTCAGAATGGTCAGGTGCAGGCGCCAGTGCGTGAGGCCTTCCAGCGCTTCCCGGGGATGCAGCCGCGTGCCGTACAGGAAGAACAGCAGCGCGATGGCGGCGATGACGACGTAGTCGAGCACCTCGGCGAAGACACCGGTCGCCGGGAGAAAAGCGGCGACGACCACCGCGAGCATGATGGAGAGAACGAAGCCGTCCAGCGGCGACTTCGCCATGATTCTGCCGAACATCAGCGCCCGCTGGTGCTGCCCGATTCGGAGGAGGCGGCCTCGGATTGCGGCAGGCACATGCCGCTCAGTGCGCAGGATCCGCAGCTCGACTCACCGCAGTCGGCCGCCGCGGCGGCCTCCCCCGCGGCGTCGGGCGCAGCCGCGTCGTCGGGCGTCGAGGAGCAGCAATCGCTGCTGCAGCCGCTCGACTCGACGGGTTCGGCGACGGTTTCGGCGGCCCGCACGGCCACGCCGCTCACCACCGAGATGGCCAGCAGGCCCAGGAGGATGCCGCCGAGGGCGTAGAGGAAGCCCCACGAGTTGACCAGCGCGAGCGCGCCGCCGAGGGCTGCCGCCACACCGCCGCCGAGGAAACCGGGAGCCGCGACGCGGTGCGCCAACACCCACGCGCGCTCGGAACGGATCGTCTCCGGGGTGCGGACTCCGACCCACCGATTGCCGGGCAGCTTCTGCGCCAGCCCGGCCGCGCCGACGACGATCCACAGCGCGGCGAGCGCGAACGCGAGGACGGCGACGATCAAGGAGGCGGCATACACGCCCCCAACTGTACGACCGAGGCGCTGTGCGAGCGACATCGGCGAGGATTTACCCTGGTCGGGTGAGCATCGCCGACAGCACCCCGGGACATCGTTACACCGCACAGATCGCCGGTGACATCGAATCGCGCTGGCAGGAGTACTGGACCACCGAGCAGACCTTCGCGGCCCCGAACCTGGTGGGGCCGCTCGCCGGTGACTTCTCCGCCTTCTCCGGTTCGGACGCGCAGGCGCCGGACAAGCTGTTCGTCCAGGACATGTTCCCCTACCCGTCCGGGGCCGGCCTGCACGTGGGCCACCCGCTCGGCTTCATCGCCTCCGACGTGTATGCGCGCTTCGCGCGGATGACCGGACGCAACGTGCTGCACACGATGGGCTTCGACTCGTTCGGTCTCCCGGCCGAGCAGTACGCGGTGCAGACCGGCACGCATCCGCGGACCACCACCGAGGCCAACATCGAGCGGTACCTGCAGCAGATCCGCCGCCTGGGTCTGGGCCACGACGAACGACGGCGCGTCGCCACCACCGACGTCGACTTCTACCGCTGGACGCAGTGGATCTTCCTGCAGATCTACAACTCGTGGTTCGACGCCGAGCAGGGCAAGGCCCGTCGGATGTCCGAGCTGATCGCCGAATTCGATTCCGGCGCACGGACTCTGAACGACGGACGGATCTGGTCCGAGCTGGATCAGGCGGCCCGCCGCGAGGTGCTCGACTCGTACCGCCTGGTGTACCTTAGCGATTCGCTGGTCAACTGGTGCCCGGGACTGGGCACCGTGCTGGCCAACGAGGAGGTCACCGCCGACGGACGCAGCGAGCGCGGCAACTTCCCGGTGTTCCGTAAGAACCTGCGCCAGTGGATGATGCGGATCACCGCGTACTCCGACCGGCTGCTCGACGACCTGGACCTGCTGGACTGGCCGGACAAGGTCAAGACCATGCAGCGCAACTGGATCGGCCGCTCGCACGGTGCGCGCGTGCAGTTCCCGGTGCCCGGCGGCGCCGCGATCGAGGTCTTCACCACGCGTCCGGACACCCTGTTCGGTGCGAGCTACATGGTGCTGGCGCCCGAGCACGAGCTGGTCGATCAGCTGGTGGCCGAGCAGTGGCCGGCCGACACCGACGCGCGCTGGACGGGCGGCGCCGCCGACCCGAAGGCCGCCGTCGCCGCCTACCGGGCGTCGATCGCCGCGAAGAGCGACCTGGAGCGGCAGGAGAACAAGGAGAAGACCGGCGTCTTCACCGGTGCCTACGCGACGAACCCGGTCAACGGGGAGCAGCTGCCGGTCTTCATCGCCGACTATGTCCTGATCGGCTACGGCACCGGCGCCATCATGGCGGTGCCCGGGCACGACGAGCGCGACTACGAGTTCGCCGGCGCCTTCGGCCTGCCGATCCGCGAGGTGATCGGCAGCGAGGCCGGTATCGCCGAGGCCGCGTTCACCGGCGACGGACCGCTGGTCAATTCGGGTTTCCTGGACGGCATGGCCGTCGACGATGCCAAGGCCGCGATCGTCGAGCGGCTGGAGGCCGACGGCGCCGGAGAGGGCACCGTCCAGTTCAAGCTGCGCGACTGGCTGTTCGCCCGTCAGCGCTACTGGGGCGAGCCCTTCCCAGTGGTCTACGGCGAGGACGGCGCGCCGGTGGCGCTGCCGGAGTCCATGCTTCCGGTGGAACTGCCCGAGGTGGCCGACTACGCGCCGGTCTCGTTCGATCCGGACGACGCCGACAGTCGTCCGTCTCCCCCGCTGGCCAAGGCCACCGAGTGGGTCACCGTCGACCTCGATCTGGGTGACGGTCTGAAGACCTATTCGCGGGACACCAACGTGATGCCGCAGTGGGCCGGCAGCTCGTGGTACCAGCTGCGGTACATCGACCCGACCAACCAGGAAACGTTGTGCGCCAAGGAGAATGAGGCGTACTGGATGGGTCCGCGGCCGGAGCTGCACGGTGCGAACGACCCGGGCGGCCTGGACCTGTACATCGGCGGCGTCGAGCATGCGGTGCTGCACCTGCTGTACTCGCGCTTCTGGCACAAGGTCCTCTTCGACCTCGGCTACGTGACGAGCCGCGAGCCGTACCGTCGCCTCTACAACCAAGGCATGATCCAGGCCTACGCCTACACCGACGCGCGCGGCGTCTACGTCCCCGCGGAAGAGGTCGTCGAGCGCGACGGCAGGTTCTTCTACGGCGACGAGGAGGTGTCGCAGGAGTACGGAAAGATGGGCAAGTCGCTCAAGAACTCCGTGGCGCCGGACGACATCTGCCGCGACTACGGTGCCGATACGCTGCGGGTTTACGAGATGTCGATGGGTCCGCTGGATCAGTCGCGCCCGTGGGCCACCAAGGACGTGGTGGGTGCGCAGCGCTTCTTGCAGCGCGTCTGGCGACTCGTGGTCGACGAGGAGTCCGGCGCGGTGCGCGTGCAGGACGTCCCGGCGACCGACGAGACCCTGCGGGTGATGCACAAGACGATCGGCGGCGTGCGCGCCGATCTGGCGGCGCTGCGGATGAACACCGCGGGCGCCAAGCTCATCGAGTTCACCAATCACCTCACCAAGAGCTACCCCGGCGGTGCACCGTCCGAGGCGGTGGAGGGGCTGATCCTGATGCTCGCTCCCCTGGCCCCGCACCTGGCGGAAGAACTCTGGAATCGCTTGGGGCACAACGCTTCTCTGGCGTACGGCCCCTTCCCCGAGGTGAACGAGGCGTACCTCGTCGAGGACACCGTGGAGGTTCCGGTTCAGGTGAAGGGCAAGGTGCGCAGCCGGATCCAGGTGGCGGCCGACGCCGACGAAGCCACCGTGGTCGCGGCCGCCCTCGCGGACGAGAAGATCGCCGCACTGCTCGACGGCGAACCGCGCAAGGTGATCTACGTGCCGGGCAAGATGGTCAACGTCGTCCCGTAACCGCCGACCCCCGCCCGCCCGCCGAGCGTGTCGCGACCCTGTTGCCGCCTCGCGCTCCGGGCTCCGGCGGCGACCCGCTGTCAGGGTCGCGACACGCCGGGGCGGGGTGGGGTCTGCGGGGCGGGGTCAGAGGGTGATGCGCTTCTGCTCGCCGACGCCGAACATGCCGTCGACGTTGAGCGAGGCGTGCTCGGCTTCGATGGCGCCCTCGTACCAGCCGTACGGCGCGTAGTACTCGGCGAGCACCTTGCCGGGGCCGACGTGCATCGTCGACCGTACGGTCGGCGTGAAAGTGATGTCGACGGCGCCGGAGGCATCGCGGATCAGCCACTTGCCCCACGGTCCCTGCGGCCGTTCGACGGTCACCGGCGGCAGGCGGTGCAGCTGATCGCCGATCCAGATCGCGTTCTCGTTGAACTGCGCCGGGTCGAGGATCTGGTTGTGCGTGAGGTTGAAGCCCTCCACCACGCCGGCGGCGTTGCGGCGGGCCGCGGTGACCCAGTCGTAGCGCATCGGTCGGGGATAGTCGCCGTGGTGGTCGTCGAGAATCGCGAAGCCGCGGTCCTCGGCGAAGCCCACGTGGTCGCCGCCGATCACCAGGTTGCCGGCCATCGGCATCATGACCTTGTGCGAGTACAGGGCACGGTCCGCGCTGAACGGGTGGACCACCACCAGGTGGGCCGCCTCGTCGGGGCCGCAGCGGCCGGTCACGTGCAGGCCCATCGAGGGCAGGTCGCGCTTGCCGGGGTGGTGGGCGTCCACGTCGAGGCGCCCGCGATCGAGGTGATTGCCCACTTCGACGCGGAAGTCGGCCACGCGGCCGCGCGACGACGAGCCCAGCAGCCCGCGGGCCACCGACAGGGTCGGCGGCGGCATCTTGACCTGCCAGCGCGTGAGGGTCCCCGCATGCTTGTTCACCGCGATCACCTGAATCAGGCCCAGGGCCTTCGCGTTGTACACCGCGCCGAGGACGAACCAGTCGTCGTCGCCCAGTTGGAAGGCTTCCCACTCCTTGAGCCGCATGTTCCGGTTGGCCCGGCGCAGCGGGTGGAACCGCTGGTCGGCGCCGCCGACATCGAGCGGGTTGATGATCGGGATGGGGCCGTCGTAGGTGCCGAACTGGTACTGGCCGTCCACCACGAGGGCGGGCGGCGGCGCGACGGGCGACGGGGGATACACGGGAATGGACATCGGATACGAAGGTAGCCGGTCGGCGCTCAGTAGTGTTCGCGTACCTCGACGACGCGCAGCAATGCCCAGTTCAGCTGGGACAACATCTGCGCGATGTCCGCTTGGGCGACCCGCAGATCCGGTGGCAACTCCGTGAACATGTCGACGATCGTGGTGTCCGAGGAACGCGTGTCGGCGTACTGGTTCTCCACCATGGCGGTGCGGGCCCGATCCGACGATGCCAGCACATGGTCGACGGCGCCGGTCAGAATCGGCGCCAGGACGTCGCGGTGCGGCGCGGGCGGCTCGGAGGTCGACACGACCGCCATCCGGCCGAGCTGATTGGCCCGCTGCGTGATCACCGTCATCAAGCGACCGAGCGAGGCGGCGAGACCGCGTTTACCGGTGAGAAAGCCCAACGACATGCTCTTGGTGAAGTCCTGCAGCGCGATCTGGGCCGCATCGAGCCGACTGACGCCGACGAGCACGGACTGCTCGAGCCCGGGGCCGCTCAGGGCGGCGCGGACCTGCTCCAGGAGATGGTCCAGGGCGTCGAAGTACGCGGCCATCTGATGCAGCAGCGCTGGTCGGGAACTGGTCGAGAAGACCAGGTAGGCGCTGGCCGTACCGATGACCACACCCGCCGCCGTCTCCGTCACGCGCAGTTCCAGGACGTGCGGGGACAGGATGCCGAGCAGGCCGAACAGCGACGCGATCAGGATGGTGACGAACAGCGTCTGCCAGAGATAGTTCAGCGGACCGAAGTAGAGCATGCAGAAGACGCTGGCCACGCACAGCGCGATCAAGGTCACCGGATTGCCGGCGAGCAGAAAGGCGATGCCGAAGCCCACGGTGACGCCGCCGACCGTGCCGAGCAGTCGTCGCCACGCCTTGGTCAAGATGCTGCTGCGCGTGGTGGCGCCGGTGAAGATCATGAACGAGGTGATGACCGCCCAATACCAGCGATCAGCCGAGATCAGCTCGCCGACGACGGTCGACAAGGCCGCCGCGACCATCACCTGCACCGCCATCCGGGTGGTGGGCTCCCAACCCAGCCATGGCCGCCAGCGCGAGTGCGGCGGGGGCGGACCGGCCTGCGCCGCCGGGGGAGTCGCCGGGGGAGTCGCCGGGGGAGTCGCGGGGGCAGTCGCCGGGGCGTCCGCTGCCGGATACGGGCGGGTCAGGTCGATCGCGCGCAGTGTCGCCTGCGCGATGACGGCGCGATTGGTGATGACGACGGCGAGTTCGTCCGGGCTGTCGGACTCGATCAGGCGCTGGTGCGAGCGGGCCCGTTCGGCGGCAGCGGCGACGGCGGCCGGCGCGGCGCCCGGCAACAGTGCGGTCCGCAGTTCGTGGACGGCCGCGGTGAGCGGGCTCGGCAGGGCAGTGGCCCCCTCGGGGCCGCGGCTGTGCAGGATCTCGAGGCAGGCGTGCTCCACGCTGATGCGGGCATCGAGCACGGCGGCGGCGAAGGCGGTCGCCGGGCTGTGAATCACCGCTTCGGTGCGGAACTCGGACTGCCAGGCGTCGATGGCGCGACTCACGTCGTCGATCCGGGACAGTCCCAGACGACGCTGCTCGGCGTCCTTCGTACCGGGGATCGTGTCGAGGGCGGCGTCGAGCGAGTAGACGCAGGCGCTGCGGAACTCGCTGAGCAGGGTGGTGATCTGTCGACGGGGAACCCTGCGCAGGAGCGTCAGATTGATCAGGAGGACCGAGCCCACGGCGCACGCGGCCACGAGCCAGAACTGGGGCAGCTCCTTGACTGGCGGCCGGAGGAAGACAGCGAAGAACATGCCGAAGAAGGCCATCATCCCCAGTGCATTGGCGCGCGGTCCGTACTTCCGCAGCCAGGTGGCGGTGCCGGCGATGCCGATGAAGACCACGATTTCCACCGCGCGCCAGCGGTCGAGCAGGGCGCCCAGGCTCAGGGTGGTCACCAGCGGGAACACCAACAGTGCGGTGGTGATCAGGCGGTCGCGGCGGGTCGAGTCCTTGACGACGAGGCCGGAGAACAGGGCGAGGAACGGGCCCATCGCCAGCAACGCATGATCGCTGTGGCCGAAGTGCACCAGGGACCAGGCGACGGTCGCGCTGACCGCCACGGCGAGGGCGATGGACGCGGCGTTGATCGCTCGCGCACGCCCGGGATCGGTCGCTGCGAGCCGCCGGAGCCAAGACGCGGGGGACGGAGGACTGAGCCGGCGGCGGGGGTGCACGGATCCCAGTCTGGCAGGCGTCGTGGCGGGACCCTTGGCAAACTATCTTACCGAGTAGTAAGATAAATTCCCATGGCGATCAATCTTGAGCTCCCGGAGAAGCTGAACTCCACGGTCGAGCGCGCGCACCTGGCGGCCGAGCACATCTTCCGGCCGATCAGCCGCAAGTACGACCTGGCCGAGCACGAGTACCCCGTCGAGCTCGATGAGCTGGGCAAACTGGCCAAGCAGTCGCGCGGACAGGAACGGTCGGGTGACGCGGAAGCGTCGGGCGAGGACACCGTCAACGGCACCAATCTGCGGTCGGTACTCAACGCCCGCGAGCTGAGCTGGGGCGACGTCGGTCTGATGCTGTCGATCCCCGGTCAGGGTCTCGGCAACGCTGCGATCGCCGCGGTCGCCAACGAGGAGCAGCTCGAGCGCTTCGCCGACGTGTGGGCGGCCATGGCGATCACCGAGCCGGGCTTCGGCAGCGACTCGGCCGCGGTCACCACCACCGCGGTGCTCGACGGCGACGACTACGTGATCAACGGTGAGAAGATCTTCGTCACCGCGGGTTCGCGGGCCGACCACGTGGTGGTGTGGGCGACGCTGGACAAGAACCTGGGCCGCGCGGCTATCAAGAGCTTCGTGGTGCCCCTCGACGCCGACGGTATCGCCGTGGTCCGCCTCGAGCACAAGCTCGGCATCAAGTCGTCGGACACCGCGGTGATCCGCTTCGACGACGTCCGCGTGCCGTCGGGCAATCTGCTCGGCACCGCGGAGATCAACGTCGAAAAGGGCTTCGGCGGCGTGATGCAGACCTTCGACAACACGCGCCCGATGGTGGCCGCGATGGCGGTCGGCGTGGGCCGCGCCGCTCTCGAAGAGATGCGCCGGATGCTCAGCGAGGCCGGCCACGAGGTGGACTACGACAAGCCGGCCGCCGCGCAGCACGTGGCCGTCGCCGAGTTCATCCGCCTGGAGTCGGACTGGGAGGCGTCGTGGTTGCTGACCCTGCGCGCCGCTTGGATGGCCGACAACAGGGAGCCGAACTCGCTGGAGGCTTCGATGAGCAAGGCCAAGGCGGGCCGCACGGTGACCGACGTGACCAACAAGGCGGTCGAGATCGGCGGCACCGGCGGCTACGCGGAGAGCGAGCTGCTGGAGAAGTGGGCCCGCGACTCCAAGATCCTCGACATCTTCGAGGGCACCCAGCAGATTCAGCAGCTGATCATCGCGCGCCGGGTGCTCGGCAAGACGAGTGCCGACCTGAAGTGATCTGACGGGGCGTCGCCGCTTGCGCGGCGCGGGCGGCTGCGGCCGTCTGCGCTGCGCTTGAGGGGTGTGGCGGCGCCACGGTGGATTCTTCCGGCCGCGCCGATGGCCCGCCGGCAGATTCTGTCGGCGGCCGGTGCTACCTTTTCTGCGGGAAGATGCAGAAATGGAAAGACGCAGGTTGTGAAGACATTCGAACTCCGTAACCGGCGCTATCTGGGGTCCAAGCGGGCAGTGTTGCCGGTGATCGCACAGGTGGTGTCCGCGCTGCCGACGGCACCGAAGACGGCCGCCGACATCTTCGCCGGCACCGGTGTGGTGGGGCAGTCGCTGGCCCGCGCCGGGTTGGCGGTCACCGTCAACGATCTGCTGTCGTCGAACACCACGGTGTATCGCGCCTTCTTCGGCGCCGAACCGGTGCGCGGGGAGCGGCTGGCGGAGCTGGTCCACGAGATCAACACCGTGGCCATTGATGTGCTCGCGCCGAACTACTTCTCCACGACGTTCCGCGACACCTACTACAGCGAGCCCAACTCGCGACTGATCGGGCACTACCGCGAACGGATCGAACAGTGGCACGCCGCCGGCACGCTCAACGAGCGGGAGCGCGCCGTGCTCATCGCGAGCCTGTTGTACGGCATGGACAAGGCGGCCGCGACGGTCGGGCACTACGACGCCTACCGCGAGGGCGCGGCCTCGGAGGCACGGCTGGTCTTCGGCCTGCCGGAGCTGGAGAGTTTCGACGTTCCGCACACCGTGACCCGGCAGGACGCGAATCAGCTTGTGCGGGAACGTCATTGGGATCTCGTCTACATGGATCCGCCATACAACTCGCGGCAGTACGGCGACCTGTACCACGTGCTCGACAACGTGACCGACTGGCAGCAGGGGCCGGTGCAGTTCAAGGCGCGCAAGATGGATCGACGACACCTCAAGAGCGACTACTGCACCACCGCGGCGGTGCCGGCGTTCACCGACCTGATCGACGCCGTGGACACCTCCACGATCATCATGTCGTACAACGACACCGGTGCCCGCGGGAACTCCCGCTCGGCCGCGCGCCTGTCCGACACCGACATCCTCACCGTGCTGGAACGCCGCGGCCGCGTGGATGTGGTCGACGTCCCGCACCGCGAGTTCACCACCGGCAAGTCGGGTATCGGCGACATCGTGGAGCGGCTGTTCGTCTGCCACGTGGAGACACCGCCCTTCGACCCTTCGACAGGCTCAGAGCCGCGCAAGCTGAAGGAACGGAAGGGGCGTAGTGAACGGGCGGGCAGTGCGACGCCGGCATCGGTCCAGGTCGAGACCGCTGAGGTGGCGCCGGTGACCGTGCGGAGTCCGCTGAATTACACCGGCAACAAGAAGCGGCTGGTGGCCGACATCATGCCGCTGCTGCCGCCGCCGGGAGCCGGTCACGACCGGTTCGTCGACGTCTTCAGCGGATCGATGACCGTCGGCATGAACGCGGGCTACGACCGGGTCGCGTTCAACGACGTGCAGGTGGACGTGGTCGGCCTCGGCCGACTCTTCGGGGAGGTGCCGTACCCCGAGATCATCGCCGAGGTGGAGGCGATCATCGACCGCTACGGTCTGTCCGACAGCCAGCGGCACGGCTACGACGCCTACGGCGCCAACTCGTCCAACGGCCTCGGCCGCGTCAACAAGGACGCGTACCTGCGGCTCCGCACCGACTTCAACCGGATGGACTCGGCCGATCGGGACCGCCCGTACTACTTCTTCACGCTGGTGGTCTTCGGCTTCAACAACCAGATCCGCTACAACCGCAGCGGCGAGTTCAACATGCCGGTGGGCAAGCGCGACTTCAACAGCCGGGTGCGCAAGAACCTCTTCGACACCGTGACCCGCATGCACCAGCTGCAGGCGGAACTGTGGACCCTGGACTTCCGCGACGTCTTCGGCAAGCTCGCCACCACCGACCTCGTATATTGCGATCCGCCCTATCTCCTGGGCACCGCGCCGTACAACGAGCAGAATGCGTGGACCGTGGACGACGAGACGGATCTGCTCGACGGGCTCGCCGGGTTCGCCGCCCGCGGCGGTGTCTTCGGACTCTCGAATGTGTTGACGCACAAGGGATCTGAACACGACCAGCTCTCGAACTGGGCCACCGAGCACGGCTTCGTGGTGCACACCCTGGACTACAGCTATGCGAACTCCTCGTACCAGCGGAAGGATCGCAACGCGTCGACCGAAGTGCTGATCACCAACTGGACGCCGTAGCGGGACTTCCGGCGGGTCAGGCGAGCGCGCGCAGGGCGGCCACCAGCTCGGTGTTCCACGCCGAGTTGAGATGCTCGACGTCGGTCCGATCCTGTTCTGCCGCAACGAGATCGAGGACCTGCGACAGGGGAGCGTCGGCGATCTGCACCCAGTCGGCGGTGCGCAGCGAGACGATCAGCGGGCAGGCGGTCCCGGCACCGCCGTCGGTGGGCCGCATCTCCATGACGCGGGCGAAGCCGAAGATCCGGGCGACGTTCGGGTCGATCTCGTTGGCGATGAACAGCGTCAGCGTCGGTGAATCGGGTTGCTCGCACGCCAGGTTGGTGGCGTGCCGGAGCACCGGCTCCAGTTCGCCGCGACGCTGCGTGTTCGGATCCATCAGCGTCACCTCCACCAGGATGCGGCGACCGTCGAGGTCGAACTCGATGTCGCCGCGCAGGCCGGGGGCGTAGCTGATCGGCAGGAAGTCGCCGTCCAGGGACAGTCCGAAGGCGGCCCGGGGGTCGAAGGCGCGTCCCGAGGCGTAGTACAGCGATAAGCCGATCAGATACTCGTACATGCACGGCACCGTCGGCTTGCCGCGAAAAGCCTTCTCGCGCACCGTGTTCACCTCCGCCGAGCGGTAGTCGTCGGCGATCAGCTGCAGGTAGCCGCGCACCGTGTCCGGACCGAAGGACGCCGCGATCACCTCGTCGAAGCGCCGACGTTCCTGGGCTTCGAGGAAGCCCTGGATCGCTGTCGGGTCGATCGCCTCCTCGGCGATGATGCGCGCGTCGGTGCGGGCCAGGGCGTCGGCGCCGAAGGCGTGCGCCAGTCCGCGCACCCGGTCGGCAGCGCTCGGCGGGGCGGGTGCCGGCACGGCCATGTCCTCGTCGACGGTGGCGAAGAAGTAGCGCGCGTAGGCGGAGCTGAGACTCACCTGGTTGCCGGCCACCGACAGCAGGCCGGTCGCGGTCAGGATGCGGAGATTGTTGTCGAGGTACTCCAGCACCAGGGCGGTGGTGCGGGAGCCGTTGAACAGGTCGACCATCGCGTGGCGGAAGGCGGCCGCCTCGCCGTGCCACTGCGGGTAGAGCGCCTCCTGGTGGATGGCGAGCGCTCCGGACCCCTTCTTGCGCAGCCCCGGCAGCATGCCGACCGGGTCGAAACGCTTCTTCACCGTGGGCCCGCCGTGGTCCACGGCCTGCCGCAGCTGGGCCAGGGTCCCGGCATCGGGCTGCTCGCGGAAGGCGCTCAGCGCGTCGAGATACACGCGGTAGCGCTCGATGAAGGCGGGACCCTTGCCGTTGGGGAAGGCCTCCGGGGTGAACCTGCCGCTGACGATGTAGTGATCTTGCTCGAGCGTGCGCTCGGCGGCGCCGAGCGCTTCGGTGAGGGAGCCGCCGCCGGTGCGCATCGCCCGGACACCGTCGGCCACGGCGGTCACGTCCGGGCCGAAGACGCGGGCGCCGGCGATGAAGGCCAGGGCGAACTCGTCGGTGCTCAGCGGGCCGAGCCGGTGGAGAACCCGCAGCAGAAGCCGGACGGGGAAGTACCGTAGCCCGCCGGCCTCCTCGGTGTAGGTGAGAGCGCCGCGCAGCACGGCCGAGTTCTCCGCGGTGATCGAGCAACGCGTGTCGAAGCCGTCGAGGGCGGCGTTGTCGGCACCGATGAACAGGATGCCCAGCGGGGTCAGGCGGCGCTGATCGTCGACGAAACCGAGCTTGACCAATGCACTGGTGTACGTGCGGGCCCGCTTCGCGGCGTCGTCCGCGCTGACCCGGCCGCCGCTGCCGAAGATGTCCGGGGCGGCGGACCGGAGGGCGCCGTAGAACTCGAGCTGGGTGACGGCGTCCCAGGGGCGCGCATCCGCGTCCCGGAACTCGGCGAGCGCTTCGAGCATGTCGTGGTAGCCGGCGATGACGTCTTTGCGACGAAACGAGGTGTCGCCCAGGTGCACCAGGGGTGTGTCACGACCGGTCGTCATGTCCTCATCGTGGCACAGCGCGCGCGAGCCTTCGGGCTGCTATCGTACGACGCACTAGAACACGTTCTACTTACTCAGGAGCTGCCCGTGAGCGCTGTGCGTATCACCGACGTCGTCGACGCCTACATCGACCGCCTGACCACCGGTACCGCGGAGGAGATCGTCGATCTCTACGCCGACGGTGCGACCGTGGAGGACCCGATCGGTGCGCCGATCCGGAGCAACCGCGAGGATCTGGTCGAGTTCTACGCGATCATCACCGCCATGGACCGGCGGGAGGCCACGCTCAAGTGGGTCAAGATCGCCGGGGACACCGCGGTCTTCGAGTTCACGCTGGTCACCGGTACCTCCGGCATGGCCTTCGAGATCAGCCCGGTGGACATCATGGTCTTCAACGACGAGGGCAAGGTCGTCTCCATGCGAGCGGTGTGGGATCCGTCGGACCTGAAGCAGCTCTGACGCACTCCACCCCCTGTACGTCGGGTCAGCCGCGGGGGCGCACCGTGATCTCGGTCGGATCGGCATCCGCCGGCGCCGCGATCACCTGCGCTACCGCGGCTGCCACCGTTTCCGGCCGCAGAAACTTCGACCCGTCGTAGTCGCGACCCTCGCGGGCGACGATGTCGCGCTGCATGTCGGTGTCGATGCGCCCGGGGAAGATCGACGTGACCCGCAGTGACGGCTCTTCGGCGCGCACTCCGTCGGCCAGGGCCCGGAGCGCGAATTTGCTTGCGGCATAAGGCGTCCACTGGGCGCGCACGTTCTGCCCGGCACCCGAGTTCAGGAAGACCACGTGCCCGTGCCCGCTCGCGCGCAGCGCGGGCAGCAGGAGCCGCGTGAGTTCGGCGGCGGCCACCACGTTGACCTCCAGGAGCGCCCGCCATTCGTCGACCGGGGTATCGGCGACGGCCTCCAGACTGCTGGCGATCCCGGCGCAGTGCACCAGCACGTCCAGCTCGGTGACCGTCTCCACGGCGGCGGCGACCGCGTCGTAGTCGGTGAGGTCCACCGCGAGGGTCACCGCGTCGTCGAACTCGACGGCCATCGCGTCCAGCTCGGCGGAGCCGCGACCGCCGAGGATGAGCCGGTGCGTGGGGGCGAGGGCGCGGGCGACGCGGGCGCCGACGCCGCGACTGGCACCGGTGATCAGGGCGCAGGGGAGCAGTTCGGTGCGATCGTGCTCGGTGATCATCGACTCAGCTCCGTCCGCCGGTACCGAGGCGACCGGAGGTGTCCGAACCGCCGAACGACGCCGGGCTGCGCCCGCCGCTGCTGAAGCCGCCGTTGCCGAAGCCGCCGTCGCCGGTCGCCTCGTTGATCACCGCATCCACGAGGACCCCGGTGAGGACCGCTGCGCCGTCGTGCGGGTTCTGCTGCTTCCACAGGAGCACATCCTGGCGGGCGAGCGTGAGGGCTTGATCGGCGAGCGCCGTGGCCTGGTCGGCGAGCTTGTCGGCCGCGTGCTCGTCGGCGGTGGACTGGGCCCGATCGAGGAGCCGTTCGGCCTCGGACAGGCTGGTGCGCGCCGGGGTGCCGACCGCGCCGCGGCGGGTGTCGATGAGGCTTTCCGCCGCGCCTACGTGCGCCGTCGCGTAGGCGAGCGCCGTGGACTTCTCGGCGATCAGCACCACATTCTGGCTGACGTCGGAGATGGCGTCCAGCAGTTTGGCAGCGGTGTCGACGCCGCCTTCGGCCGAGCGGATCGCGGCGGCCGTCGGGAGCCGCAGGTCCGCTTCGTCGGCGACGGCCTCGCGGCCCTGCGCAATGCTGTCCTGGGCGAACTGGATCAGCTCGCGGGCCAGGGCCGAGTTGCCGATCACCGACTCGGCGACCGCGGTGCTGAAGGATTCGGCCAGGTAGGCCTCGCTTGCTTCCGCCTGATCGAGTCGTTCGGCGAGCGCGTCGCAGCGGTCGGCGAGCGCGTCGAGGCGCGCGTCGGCTCCGTCGACCAGGTCGCGCAGCGTGTCGAACGGCCGCACCTGCTCGTCGAGCGCCTGGTTGGCGTCCGAGCACATGCTGATGATCTGCACGAGGAGGGAGCGGCGCTCGCCGTTGCTCAGCTCGGGCTCCTCGTCGAAGGTGTGCCGAAGCCGGAACGACGTGGCCAGTGCGCTTTCCGCGGTGGTCAGCGCGCCGT
Source organism: Gordonia alkaliphila (assembly GCF_039542465.1). NCBI lineage: Bacteria > Bacillati > Actinomycetota > Actinomycetes > Mycobacteriales > Gordoniaceae > Gordonia > Gordonia alkaliphila. The sequence continues at coordinate 347,402 of NZ_BAABIE010000003.1, forward strand.
GGAAAGCGGCGGTGGCGGTGTCGCCGAACTCGGCGGTGGCCAGCGCGAGCTCGTCGTCGCTGATCGATACCGCGTTGTCGGTGTGGGTCAGCAGTTCGGACGCCCAGGGGTTGAGCGTGGTGATCGGCTGCGTGGTCAGTTCCTCGACGGTGAGGGCGCTGTCCTCGGAGGAGACCTCGTCGCCGGTGGCGAGTGTGCGCCGACGATTCCGCAAGACCAGGTAGGCCGCGGCGATCAGGGCGAGGGCGGCGAGGCCGGCGACGGAGAGGTAGATCCACATCCGGGAGCCGGCGGTGTCGAGTGCCGACGCGGTGTCGAGCGCCGCGTCGGTCCACTTCGCCTCCGCCACGTCCGGGGCGATGGTGTCGTCGGCGATCTTTCGAAGGTCCTCGGCGGGGTAGTCGTCGATCGGCTCGGCGCTGTCGAAGAAGAAGGAGCGGTCGTCGACGTTGATCGCCAGCAGGATGTCCCGGTAGCTCAACTCGCTCTGCTGCTCGGTCTCCCGCGCCCAGTCCTGCGGCGACTTGCCGTCGAAGTTCCGGACGTAGACCACCCACAGCTGCACGTTGCGGTCGGCTGCCAACTCGTCGATCGCGGCGCCGATCTCGGCTTCCTGCTCGCCGGACAGGACGTCGGCGGCGTCGACCACCTGGTTCGGCATCTGAATCGGCTGATCGGCGAGCGCGGCGCCGACTCCCGGGCCGCCGGTGAGAACGGTGAGGCCCAGCACGGTCGCGATCAGAAGACTCAGCGTCGGGAGAACGGCCAGGCGTCGGCGGACGAAGGTCATGGATCCAATCTAGTGCCTCGGCGGGCATGGTGTCCGGAACCGGTGGTGGGAGAGTGACCATATGGAGTACGACGATGTGGTGGTGGGTGCCGGACCCAACGGTCTCACCGCGGCGGCGGTTCTGGCGCGGGCCGGTCGACGGGTCCTGGTGCTGGAGGCGGCTTCGCGCGCGGGTGGCGGGGCGCGTACTGACACCGCGTTCGGTGCGCAGATCCGGCGCGACGTCTGCGCCGCGGTGCACCCCACCGGCTTCGTCTCGCCCGCCTTCGCCGACCTCGATCTGACCGCCCGCGGTCTGCAGTGGTTGCTGCCGCCGTATTCGGTGGTGCACGGGTACGGCCCCGACCGGGCGATGGGTCTCGCCCGCGATGCGCGCCGACGCGGCGACGAGTTGGCGCGGGATGCAGCGGCGTGGGAACGGGTGGCCGGCTGGGCGGGCAGCGCCCCTGGAGTGGTCGACGACGTGCTGAACCTGCCCGCACTCCCGGATCGGCCGGTCGCGGCGGCCCGGTTTGCGGCAGCAGCGGGATTGCCGGCGGCGGCGCTGGTGCGCGGAGCGTTCCGGACGCCGGAGGTGCGGACGCTGTTCGCCGGGGTGGCTGCCCACTCGGCCCGTCCGCTGTCGGCGGCGGCGTCCTCCGCACCCGGACTGCTGTTGGCCGCGCTGGCCGGATCCGGTTGGCCGGTGGCGCGGGGCGGCTCGCAAGCCATCACCGACGCCCTCGTCGATGTGCTCACCGAACACGGCGGCACCCTCGAAACCGATTGTCGGATCAGCGATTTCGCCCAGTTGCCGACCGGTGCCCGGCTGTTCTTCGCCACCTCGCCCCGCACCTTCGGCGCGGTGCTGGGCGACCGTCTGCCCGCGCGGTACCGGCGTCGACTGGCGGGGTTCGCCTACGGCCCGGGCACCTGCAAGGTGGACTTCCGGCTCAGCGAACCCATTCCGTGGCGAGACGAGCGGTTCGCCGCGACCGCGACCTTCCATCTCGCCGAGGACGTGCGGCAGATCGCGGTCGCCGAGGCGGCTGCGGCGGCCGGACGAATCCCGGTGCGGCCCTGGGTACTCGGCGGCGAACCGACCCGCATCGATCCGTCGCGCGCGCCGGCGGGCACGCACCTGGCGTGGGCGTACTGCCACGTGCCGGCCGGCTGCACCCGGGACGTCTCCGCGGCGATCGTCGCCGAGATAGAACGCTGCGCGCCGGGCTTCCGCGACGTGATCGTCGAGCAGATCGTCACCACCGCCGACGCGCAGGAGAGCTACAACGAGAACAACGTCGGCGGCGATATCGGTTGCGGCGCAACGTCATTGCGTCAGTTGGTGCAGCGCCCGGTGCTCTCACCGACGCCGCAGGCGACCCCGGTTCCCGGGGTGTACCTGTGCTCGGCGGCTACCGCGCCGGGCGGCGGAGTGCACGGCATGAGCGGCTACCGCGCCGCCCTGCACTCTCTGCGCTAGCGGTACCGGTCGCGCCAGTCGCAGAGCAGCTTGGCGGCCGACAGGTCGTAGTCGGGGCCCTCGGTGGCCACGGTGAGGAGGGAGACGCCCTCGGCGGTGATCGCGTCGGCGAACTGGAGGGTGGCGGCGTCGTCACCCTTGTGCCGGATCTCCGCGGAACGCTCGATCTCGGCCGGATCGCGACCGATGTCGGCGCAGTAGCCGGCGAGCAGGGCGGCCTTCTCGCGGTAGCTGTCGACGCCGACGAAGGCGTGCCAGATGTCGCCGTACTGCGCCACCAGGGGCAGCGTCTTGCGCGGTCCGCTGCCGCCGATCATCACCGGAATGTCGCGCAGGGGAGCGGGATTGAGCTTCCCGAGGCGATCGGTGATGCGCGGGAGCGAGGCGGCGAGGTCGTCGAGCCGGGAGCCCTTGGTGCCGAAGTCGTAGCCGTACTCGGTGTAGTCGCGCTCGAACCAACCGCTGCCGATGCCGAGAATCAGGCGGCCGCCGCTGATGTGGTCGACGGTGCGGGCCATGTCGGCCAGCAGTTCGGGATTGCGGTAGGAGTTGCAGGTGACCAGCGGGCCGATCTCGATGCGTTCGGTCTGCTCGGCCCAGGCGCCGAGCATCGTCCAGCATTCGAAGTGGGCGCCGTCGGGGTCGCCGTAGAGCGGATAGAAGTGATCCCAGTTGAAGGCGATGTCCACGCCGAGATCTTCGGCGCGCAGCACCGCGTCCCGGATCTGCCCGTAGTCGGGTGCGTGCTGGGGCTGCAGTTGGACGCCGATGCGCAAGGGGAGTGTCATGGATCCCAGTCTGCGCCGTTCGATGCCGCCGGGGGGATACCCTGGAGGGTATGAGCACCCACGGACATGATGCACACGACCACGCCGATCACCCGCACAGCGCCGCCGAGTGGGATGAGCGGTACAGCAGCACCGATCGGCTGTGGACCGCGCAGGCCAACCCCGCGCTGCTGCGCGAGGCCGCGGAGCTGACGCCGGGACGTGCGCTGGACGTCGGCAGCGGGGAGGGCGCGGACGCGCGCTGGCTGGCCGACCGGGGCTGGGAAGTGGTGGCCGTCGACATCTCGCAGGTGGCGATCGACCGCGCCGTCGCCATCGATTCACGTGAAACCATCACCTGGCGCCAGGCCGACCTGACCGTCGACGAGGTTCCCGGCACGCCTTTCGATCTTGTTGCGCTGCACTATTTCCCGGTCGACATCGCCCAGCGCGGGGTGATCGCGAAGCTCGTCGGGGCGCTGGCTCCGGGCGGCACCCTGCTGGTGGTCGCCCACGATGCCGAGGGCATCCGTGCGCACGGCCATGACCCGGACGCGTACTTCCAGCCGAAGGACGTCGCCGAGCAGTTCGCCGATGACCTGGACATCTCGATTCTGGAGACCGTCGAACGCGGCCGACCGGCCGGTGGGACGGCCGGACCGCGTCACATGAACGACGTGGTGCTCAAGGCGCGCAAGCGCGCCTGACCCGAGCGGCTCAGTTCACCTCGAGTGAGGCGAACACCTGCTCGGCCGCCGGGGTCGCCGCCGTAGCGACCGTCGGCGTCAGCGACAGTCGGGTGCGGCGTTCGAGCAGATCGGCCGTGTCCAGGGCGCCCTCGGCGAGCGCGCCGAAGAGCAGTTCCGCGCCGGTGATCTCGGTGTCCGGGGCCACCGGCGCGGCCAGCGCGGGGTCGGCCTCAGCCAGCGCCAGCACCGCGGGTGCCTCCAGGCCGTACTTGGCGACGAGGCGGTCGGGGGCGGACACCTGCGCCAGCGTGCCCGGGATGTTCGGGCCGGTCGGTGCACCCACCAGCGGCAGGGTGCGGGTGCGGCAGGCCTGGGCGGTGAGCCCGGAGGCGGCGAGGGCGGCGTCGACCGCGTCCTCGGCCATCCGCCGGTAGGTGGTGAGCTTGCCGCCGACCACGGTGACCAGACCGTCCGCGCGGGTCAGCACGGCATGCTTGCGGGAGACGTCGGAGGTCTCACCGGCGCCCGAGTCGAGCAGCGGCCGCAGCCCGGAGAAGGTGCCGAGGACGTCGTCGCGGGTCAGCGGCGTTCCGAGCGCCAGGTTGATGGTGTCGAGCAGGAAGTCGATCTCCGACTCGTCGGCCTGGGGGACGTCGGGGATCTCGCCCGGAGTCTCTTCGTCGGTCAACCCGACGTACACCAGGTTGTCGGCCTGCGGCAGTGCGAAGACGTAGCGGCCGAAGTGGCCGGGAACCGGGACGGTGAGGCCGGCGCGCAGGCCGCCGAAGCTCTTCTGCGAGAACACCAGATGGGTGCCGCGGCTGGGGCGCAGTGAGATCTCGGAGTCGATTTGCCCGGCCCAGACGCCGGTCGCGTTCACCACCGCGGAGGCGCGGAGGGTGAGCACCTCGCCGGTGAGATCGTCGGTCACGGTGACCGACGTGCCGGTCACGTCCGAGGCGGTGGCGTGGGTGAGGATCGTCGCGCCCAGTCCGGCCGCGGTCCGCGCGAGGCCGACCACGAGGCGGGCGTCGTCGTTCAGCTGCCCGTCCCAGTTCAGCAACCCGCCGCGCAGTCCGTCGCGGGCGACGGTGGGTGCCAGCGCGGTGACCTTCTCGGCCTTGATGCGGCGCGACCGGTTCAGGGTGCGCGACGGCGTGCGCGCGGCGATGCGGAGGGCGTCGCCGGCGAGGAAGCCGGTCCACGTGAGGGCGGTGTCGAAGAACTTCATGCTCGGCAGCAGCGGGACCACCTGCGGCAGGGGGTGCACCAGGTGCGGGGCGATCCGGCAGATCAGCGAGTCGCGTTCCACCGCGCTCTCGTAGGCGATGCCCACCGCGCCGGAGGCGAGGTAGCGCAGGCCGCCGTGGACCAGCTTGGACGACCAGCGGCTGGTGCCGAAGGCGAGGTCGCGACGTTCGATGAGCACGGTGGTCAGGCCGCGGGCGGCGGCGTCGAGTGCCACGCCGGCGCCGGTGACGCCGCCGCCGATCACCACGAGGTCGACCGAGGGCGACTCGGTCAACCGGCGCAGGTCCTCGGCGCGGCGCGCCGGCGACAGCAGGGTGGCCGTGTCGATGGCGGGGTGCACGGCGAGCGCCTCGGCGGGCGACTGGGGTGAGGAGGTCATGGGCGCAAGTACCTTTCGAGCAGGTCGGTGAGTTCGGCGTCGAGCATTTCGGTATCGGGGTCACCGTGGTCGTCGGTCACGAAGACCGGGCCGGTGAGGGCGAACGACCAGGCCATCTGAAGCACGGTCGCGGCCATCCGCGACGGTGTGCCCGCGCGGATCTGTCCGTAGCCCTGGGCGACGGTGATCAGGGCGGTGAGGTCGGTGAGCTGTCCGTGCGAGGTGCGGCCGCCGCGCTGAATCAGGTACGGCGTCAGAAACTCCGGATCGAGTTCGATGATGCGCTGCAGCAGGGGGTGTCGTCGTGCTTCGCGCACCAGGTGCACCAGGGCGTCGATGAGGGCGTCGCGGGAGGGCAGGTCGGGCCCGCTGATATCCAGGCGGGCCGCGGCCGCCACGCGCTGGAACTCGCGGGTGGTGACCTGTGCGGCGAGTGCGGTGACGTTGGGGAAACGTCGGTAGAGCGTGGCGCGGGAGACCTCGGCGGCGCGAGCGACGTCGGCCATGGTGGTGCGGCGGATGCCGATCGTGGCCATGAGCTTGGCCGCCGCATCGAGAATGACGTCCTCACTGATCGCGTTGGCGGCCGTACGTCGAGCGGGCGAACCGTCGTCGTTGATTTGCTGCGACACCATATGTCACACTGTATCAGCAAATCCGACACGGGAGAACACCATGACGCGCAGTGAGATCGATGTCGACGTCGTCGACTTTCAGCCCGGCCGCTGGGGCAATCCGGCCGAGCCGATGCACCTTTCCGAGTCCGTACTCGGCGCCCTCACGATGCTCGGCATCTCCGAGTCGGCTCCCGCCGCGGTCGAGCCGGTGCTGCCCGCCACGCGGATCGACGACGACACCGTCGCCGCCCTGACGGCCACCGGCGCCGTGGTCGCGACCGACGACGCCGACCGCCGGGCCCGCCTGCGCGGCTTCTCCACCCCCGACTTGCTGAAGTTCCGCGAGGGCGACGGCAGCGACGCCCCGGACGCGGTGGTCGCGCCGACCACCGCCGATCAGGTGACCGCGGTGCTGGCGGTATGCGCGGACCGCGGCCTCACCCTGAACCCGTTCGCCGGCGGCACCTCGGTGACCGGCGGCATGGCGCCGGGTCGCGGAAAGCCGGTGATCAGTCTCGACCTGCGGGAACTGACCGGGCTGCTCGACTTCGACGGGGTCTCGCAGATCGCCACCTTCGCGGCCGGCACCCGGCTGCCGGACGCCGAGCGCCTGGTCGGCGAGCGCGGCTTCGAGATCGGTCACTTCCCGCAGTCCTACGAGGGCGCCACCGTCGGCGGCTGCGCCGTGACCCGGTCGGCCGGTCAGTCGTCGATCGGCTACGGACGCTTCGACGAGATGGTCGTCGGCCTCACCGTGGCCACCCCGATCGGCACCGCCGAGATCGGCACCGCGCCCAAGTCGGCGGCCGGCCCCGATCTCCGGCAGCTCTTCCTCGGCAGCGAGGGAGCGCTCGGCGTCGTCACCGCCGTGCGGGTGCGCGTGCATCCGGTCCCGGCCGTGCGCCGCTTCTACGGCTGGCACTTCCCCGACTTCGCCGCCGGCGCCGCCGCGATGCGCGCGATCGCCCAGGGCAACGTGCGTCCGACGGTGCTGCGCCTGTCCGACGAGGCCGAGACCGGCCTGAACCTGGCGAATCCATCCGGCGCGGGCAGCGCCTCGTCGTCCGGTCCGGTCGGCGGCTGCCTGATGGTGGTCGGCTTCGAAGGCGACGAGGCCGACGTGGACTGCCGCGACACCTACGTGAGCGCCCGGATCGCCGACCTCGGCGGCACCGCGCTGGGCACCGAGCCCGGCGAGCACTGGCGTCTCGGCCGCTTCCGCGGCCCCTACCTGCGTGACCCGCTGCTCGACGCCGGCGCACTGGTGGAGACGCTGGAAACGGTCACCTTCTGGTCCAACATCGACCGCCTCAAGGCCGACGTGACCGCTTCGATCACCGAGACGCTCGGCGCGGCCGGTACCCCGGCGGTGGTGATGTGCCACATCTCGCACGTCTACCCGACGGGCGCCTCGCTGTACTTCACCGTGATCGCCAAGGCGCTGGAAGACCCGCTGGCACAGTGGGGCGCGGCCAAGCGCGCCGCGAACGCCGCCATCCGTGCGGCCGGCGCGTCGATCACGCACCATCACGCGATCGGCACCGACCACCGGGAGACCTACCTGCAGGAGATCGGCGAGGTGCAGGTCGCGGCGTTGCGTGCGGTCAAGAACGCGATCGACCCCGACGGGCTCCTGAGTCCTGGGATCCTGTTGCCATGAGCACCGGGCAGGGTAGGACCGAGCGGGGCGAACAGCCCATCGTCGCGGTGATCAACCCCATCTCCGGGGGCGGTGCCGCGCACAAACAGTGGCCCGCGGTGGCGGCGGCCTTGGCCGAGCGGGGATACACCGACATCACCGAGATCGAGTCGCAGAGCTCCGCGCACGCCACCGAGGTGGCCGCCGCGGCCGCCGCGCGCGGTGCGATCACCGTCGCCGTCGGCGGTGACGGACACATCCGCGACGTCGCCGAAGGCGTCCTGCACACCCCGGGTGCCCGCCTGGGGATCGCCGCCGCCGGGCGCGGCAACGACCTGGCGCGCCACCTCCGTCTGCCGGAGGATCCGGTCGAGATCGCCGCGGTGATCGCGAACGGCGTGTACCGGATGGTCGACGTCCTCGATGTGGAGGTGCCGGACGGTTCGTCGCACGTGGCGATCGGCAATCTCTACGTGGGCCTGGACTCGGTGGCCACCGAGCTGATCAACGATCTGCGGTGGATGGGCCCGCTGGCCTATCGCGTCGCGCCGGTCCTCACCGCCCTGCGGTGGAAGCCGATGAAGGTTCGCCTGAGGATCGACGGCGAGGTGCGCGACGAACTCGCCCACTTCGTGGTGGTGGCCAACTCCGGCGACTACGGCCACGGGCTCCGCATGGTGCCGACGGCGTCGGTCGACAGCGGCCGGTTGGAGGTGCTGATCGTGCACGGCCACGTGCACTCGCTCCAGTTGGCGCCGCTGATGAAGGAGGCCAAGGTCGGAGCGCACGTGGGCCGCGAATACGTCGAGATCGTGTCCGCCTCGCACGTCGAGTTGATCGGCGACGCCGACCTCCCGGTGCACACCGACGGCGACTATCTCAGCGCACCGCCGGTCAGCGTGTCGATTCGTCCCGGGGTGCTGCCGATTCTGGTGGCCCGCTGATCCGCAGCACCACTTTTCCGTGCGAGCCGGAGAGCGCGACCAGTTCGAGTGCGTCGCGGGCGGCGCGCAGGTCGAAGGTGCGGGCGATCGGTACTTCGAGTGCGCCCGCGGCGAGCAGGTGGAGCAGCTCGCCGCGGACGCCGTCGCGGAACGCGGCGCTGTCCGGCTGACTGCCGGACAGGAAGACCAGGCCGTGCTCACTGGCGGCGGGCGCCGCGGCGACGGTGATGATCCGCGCCCGGTCGGCCACCAGTTCCAGCCTGGTCGCGATGGCCTCCGGCGTCCCGGCGCAGTCGAGCGCGGCGGTGATCGGGCCGGGGGCGACGGCGCGGATGCGTGCGGTCAGACCGGGACCGTAGGGCACCGGGATGCCCCCGAAGCGGCGCACCGCCTCCTGCCGCTGCGGTCCGGCGGTGCCGATCACGACGACGCCCGCGCGCCGCGCCAACTGCAGCAGCGTGGTCCCCACCGCGCCCGAGGCGCCGTGCAGCACCACGGCCTGCCCGGCCGTCGCTCCGCAGCGGTGCAGTAGTTCGGCCGCCGTGCAGCCGGCCAGCAGCAGTCCGGCGGCGGACTCGTCGTCGACGGTCTCGGCCAGGACGAAGGCGTCCGCGGCCGGGAAGGTCAGCGCCTCGGCGTAGCCACCGTGCACCCGGAACGCCGCGACCCGTCGTCCGAGCGCGGCAGGCCCGTCGGTGCCGCAGCCAAGTCGTGCTCCGGGGCCCACCGCGGTCACCGTCCCGGCGATCTCGTAGCCGATCGGCATCGGCAGCAGGGCGGGATCGGCGGCGCGTCGCACATGCTTGAGATCGGCCGGATTCACCCCGGCGGCGGAGATCGCCACGGTGATCTCCCCGGGGCCGGGAGCCGGGACCGCGCGCTGATCGAGGACGAAGTCGTCGAGCCCGGTGAAGCCGTGCGCCATCCATGCCGCTGCAGTCGTCATATCCCCAAGTGTGGCCGATCCCACTGCCCATTACAGTGACTGCCATGACTAGCAATGTTGACGCTTCCAACCCCGAGCTGGTGACGGTGGACGTACCGACGCACTGGTACAACCTGGCCGCCGAGCTGGATACGCCGATCCCGCCGCACCTGCACCCGGGCACCAAGGAGCCCGTGGGGCCGGAGGATCTCGCTCCGCTCTTCGCGTCGGGTCTGATCGCGCAGGAAGTGACCGACGAGGTCTACGTGCCGATCCCCGAGCCGGTCCGCGAGATCTACAAGATGTGGCGGCCGTCGCCGCTGCTGCGTGCCCGCCGTCTCGAGGAGGCGCTGAACACCAAGGCGCGCATCTACGTCAAGTACGAGGGCGTCAGCCCGGTCGGCAGCCACAAGACGAATTCGGCTGTGGCGCAGGCGTATTACAACAGCCTGGACGGGGTCAAGAAGCTCACCACCGAGACCGGCGCCGGTCAGTGGGGCAGCGCGCTCGCCTTTGCCGGCGCGCAGTTTGGGGTCGACGTGGAGGTGTGGCAGGTCCGCGCCTCGTACGACTCGAAGCCCTACCGCGGCTTCCTGATTCGCACCTACGGCGGCACCCTGCACCCGAGCCCCTCCGACCTCACCGAGGCCGGCCGCGCGATGCTCGCGAAGGATCCGCACACCACCGGCAGCCTCGGCATGGCCGTCAGCGAGGCCGTCGAGGTGGCCGCGCAGAACCCGGACACCCGCTACGCGCTCGGCAGTGTGCTGAACCATGTGGTGCTGCACCAGAGCGTCATCGGCCAGGAGGCCGTCGACCAGCTGTACGCCGTGGAGCCCGGCGGCGCCGATGTCGTCTTCGGTTGTGCCGGAGGCGGATCCAACCTCGCGGGTCTGGCGTTCCCGTTCCTGCGGGAGAAGATCCACGGCCGCAGCAACCCGCGCATCGTCGCCGCGGAGCCGAGCGCCTGCCCGTCGATCACGCAGGGCGAGTACCGCTACGACCACGGTGACGTGGCCGGCCTGACGCCGCTGCTGAAGATGCACACGCTGGGCATGGATTTCGTGCCGGACCCGATCCACGCCGGCGGTCTGCGCTACCACGGCATGGCGCCTGCGCTGAGCCACACGGTGGAGCTCGGCCTGGTGGAGGGCATCGCCGTCGACCAGCACGACGCCTTCTCCGCGGGCGTGCAGTTCGCCCGGACGCAGGGGATCGTGCCCGCGCCGGAGTCGACCCACGCGATCGCCGCCTGCGCCGCGCACGTGGCGAACAGCGACAAGGAAGAGGTCGTCGTGATCGGCCTGTCCGGCCACGGTCAGCTCGACCTGCCGGCCTACGCGGACTTCCTCGACGGCGGCTTCTGACCTTTCCGGTCCAGCAAGCACTCGACCCCCGGCCCATCAGGGCCGGGGGTCGAGTGCATCAGAGGGTCAGGAGACCGTCGCCGGAACCGGATCCGGCTCGGGGGCATCCTCGTCGTCGGCGATCGGATCCTCCGGCGCCTTGCGCGAGGCGAACCACACCGCCACGGACGCGGCGAAGCCGAGGAACAGGAAGATCGACGTGGCGTAGAGCGTCCACCGGGTGGCGTCGGCGAAACCGTCCGACAGGGCCCGGACCACGGCTTCTTCGCCGCCGTGCTCACGCAGCGCGGTGATCACACCGCCCGCGGAGCTGCGCGTGGCCTCGGCCATCGCACCGGCGGGACCGGACAGCGAGGTCAGGAAGTGCCCCAGGCCGATGGACAGCACCGAGCCCATGATCGCGGCGCCGAAGGCCGAACCGATCTGCCGGACCGTGCTCTGCGTGGCCGAGCCCTGGCCGGACGCGTCCAGCGGGATGTCGCGCAGGACGGTGCTTGTCAACTGGGCCGAGGCCAAGCCCAGACCGGTGCCGTAGATCAACAGGATGCCGGCGATCATCCACACCGACGAGTTCGCGTGAATGGTGAGGCCCAACGTGATCACGCCGATGAACTCCAGCAGGACGCCCACCAGGACGGTGCCGGCCGCGCCGATCACCGCGGCCACGTGGCGGGCCATGGCGCCGGAGAAGAACGCGCCCGCGGCCATCGCCGCCAGGACGTAACCGGCCGTCATCGTGCCCAGGCCCACCGCGTTGATCAGGTAGAGCGGCAGCACGAAGATCAAACCGAACTCGCCGATGGCGATCATCATCGCGGCCACATTGCCCCAGCTGAAGGTGGGGATGAAGAACAGGTTCAGGTCGAGCAGAGCGGCACGTTGATTCTGGGCGCGGTGACGCTCCCAGAACATGAACAGCACGAGCGCCACGATCGAGATCAGCAGCGCCACCGGGACAATCGAGATCGGCATGTCCCGCGACCACGTGAAGCCGAGGATGTGCAGGTCGCCGATGGGAGCCGCGACGCTGCACCGGCGAGCGGGTCTCGGGGACCACGATGAAGGCGGCGACGATCAGCACGAGACCGACCGGCACGTTGACCCAGAAGATCCACTCCCACGAGAAGGAGCTGGTGAGCCAGCCACCGAGCAGCGGGCCGAGCGCGGCCGCGCCGGAGATCACGGCGCCCCACACGCCGAAGGCAGCGGCGCGGGCCTTGCCGCGGAAGGTGTCGCTGACCGTGGCCAGCGTCGACGGCAGAATGCACGCGCCGCCGATGCCCTGGAGGACGCGGGCGCTGATCAGCAGTTCGGCGCTACCGCTGAGGGCGGCCCAGGTGCTGCCGCCGATGAACAGGGCGATACCGATGATGAAGATGTTCCGGCGACCGAACCGGTCGCCGAGTGCTGCGGCGGTCAGCAGCAGGGCCGCGAGCACGATCGCGTACAGGGAGTTGATCCACTGTCCGTCGGTGAGGTCGAGGTGGAGGTCGTCGATGATGGTCGGCAGCGAGACGGCGACGATGGTGCCGTCCATCACGATCATCGCCAGACCCAGCGAGAGCACGCCGAGCGCCCACCAACGGCGGGAGCCCTGCAAGTGCTCCGGGGGCTCCGGCGCAGAATTCTGGACAGTAGTCATGACTAGGACGTTAGTCGGGCACGACCTATCTTCTCATCCATCGAAAGACGGAGGATTGTACGTCGGATACTACGGAACGTCTATGCGCTATATGCAGGTGTCGAATCGTGCGCTGACCAGGGACGTGCCGACTCGGTTTCAGTTGCGGCGGGGAGGGCCTCTATCCTGGTTCTATGTCGAAAGTCCTGAGCTCGCTGCCCATTGGTGAGCGTGTCGGTATCGCCTTCTCCGGCGGCCTTGACACCTCCGTCGCCGTCGCGTGGATGCGCGAAAAGGGCGCGATTCCCTGCACCTACACCGCCAACCTCGGTCAGTACGACGAGCCGGACATCGATTCGGTGCCCGACCGCGCGCTGGAATACGGGGCTGAGCTCTCCCGCCTGGTCGACTGCCGCGAGGCGCTGGTCGAAGAGGGCATCGCCGCCCTGCAGTGCGGCGCCTTCCACATCCGCAGCGGCGGGAAGACCTACTTCAACACCACCCCGCTCGGGCGTGTCGTGACCGGCATGCTGCTGGTGCGCGCCATGAAGGACGACGGCGTCAACATCTGGGGCGACGGTTCCACCTACAAGGGCAACGACATCGAGCGGTTCTACCGCTACGGCCTGATGGCGAACCCGAACCTGCAGATCTACAAGCCGTGGCTCGACGCCGACTTCGTCGAGGAGCTCGGCGGTCGCACCGAGATGAGCGAGTGGCTGCAGGCGCGCGACCTACCGTACCGCGACTCCGCTGAGAAGGCGTACTCGACCGACGCCAACATCTGGGGCGCCACCCACGAGGCCAAGGTGCTCGAGCACCTGGATCAGGGCATCGACATCGTCGAGCCGATCATGGGCGTGCCCGCGTGGCGCGAAGACGTCGAGGTGATCACCGAAGAAGTCACGGTCACCTACGAGCAGGGTCGTCCCGTAGCCATCAACGGTGAGCGTTTCGCCTCGGCCGTCGACCTGGTGATGAAGGCCAACGAGATCGGCGGCCGCCACGGACTCGGCGTCTCCGACCAGATCGAGAACCGCATCATCGAGGCCAAGTCCCGCGGCATCTACGAGGCCCCGGGCATGGCGCTCCTGCACATCACCTACGAGCGCCTCGTGAACGCCATTCACAACGAGGACACCGTCGCGACCTACCACAACGAGGGTCGTCGTCTAGGCCGCCTGATGTATGAGGGCCGCTGGATGGATTCGCAGGCGCTCATGCAGCGTGAGGCGCTGGTGCGCTGGGTGGCCTCGGCGATCACCGGCGAGGTGACCGTGCGGCTGCGTCGCGGCGACGACTACCAGATCGTCAAAACCTCCGGTCCGTCGTTCAGCTACCACCCGGACAAGCTGTCGATGGAGCGCGTGGGCGATTCGGCCTTCGGCCCGTCCGACCGCATCGGTCAGCTGACGATGCGCAACCTGGACATCGCCGACTCGCGCAGCCGACTCGAGCAGTACGCCGCGATCGGCATCGTCGGCGGCGCGACCGCCGACCTCATCGGTGAGCTCTCGGAGGGTGGCGCGGACGCCATCGCCGCCGGCCAAGGTCCCGAGGACGCCGCCGCGGAGATGCTCGACCGTGCGGCCATGGAGTTCGGCACCGACTGATCGACGGCGCGGCGCGCCCGCGAACCGACATCGCGCCCCGGGACTTCCTCGCGAAGTATCGGGGCGCAGTCGTCACTACGGGTGGTCGCGGGGTACGACTACTCGCTCCAGCGCGCTGACCTTGATGTCCTCCTAATGGAGGACATGGTGCGGGTCTACTCGCCGGTGCCGCATATGGGCAATTGCTGTGGTGTTCAATCTACTTCTATGGGCAAACGAATCGGGTTCGTCGAAGACCATCAATCGATGGTGCTCGGCGTCGGCGCGATGTTCGCTGATCGGCCCGAGTTGGAGTTGGTGGCGTCGTCGGACACCGTGCCGGGGTTGCTGACTCAGCAACCGGAACTCGATCTGGTCCTGTTGGATCTGCGGTTGTCCGACGGCTCGTCGCCCACGGCGAACATCGAAGCACTGCATGCGGCGGGTCATTCGGTGCTCGTCTACACCTGTGCCGAGAACCCCTATCTGGTTCGCCTGGCCGCCAAGGCCGGAGTGTTGGGGATCGTGCGGAAGTCGGCACCGGTCGAGCTGGCGCTAGACGCCATCGTCGCGGCCGCCGACGGCGAAGCGGTGGTCACCACCGAGTGGGCCGCCGCCGTCGACGGCGATCCCGATCTGGACGCGGTGAACCTCAGTCCGCGTCAGCAGGAGGTGCTCGCACTGTATGCCTCGGGAGAGAAGGCTGATCGGGTCGCGCGCCTGACCGGGCTGTCCACCGAGACGGTGAACGACTATGTGCGTCGAATCCGGTCCAAGTACGCGGCGGCTGGGCGACCAGCCGGAACGAAAGTGGACCTGTATCAGCGCGCCGTCGAGGACGGGTTCCTGCCGATCCCCGAGCGTGGTCGGTGACGTCGGACCTCCGGGCGGCCCCGCGCTGGGCCAACCTGGACCGTGTCACCCGATTGTTCGGGCTCTTCGTCGGCGTCGGCTACCTCGGGTATCTGCTGATGCTTGCGGGTCCCATCGCCGACTTCGCGTCACGCATGGCCGGGTGGTGGACGCCGACGATCGTGGTGATCGTCTTCGGCCCGGGCCTGCTCCTCGTGGTCGTGGCTCGTCGACGACCGATTCGGGTCCTGAAGGCGGTGTCGACGACCGCCGCGCTGACCTATCTGGCTGCCCTGGCGTCATGGGCCTTCGCTTGGACGGGTCCGAGTCTCTCCCTCTCCGAAGGGGGCTGGCTGGGCGCCTTTCCCGGTTTGGCGAGTCTGGCGGCAGTGGTCGCGTGGCCGGTGGGGTGGGCGGTGCTGCACCTGGTGGTGGGATCCACCGCGGTTCAGTTGATCAATTACGCGGCGCGTGACGGGATGTCGCCGACGACGCTGCTCCTCGAGATCGTGTTCTCCATCGTGTTCTCCAGCATCTTCCTCGGCGGTGCGGCGATGGCGCTGCGCACCGGACGCGTGCTCGACGACACCACCGAAGCGACGCACCTGGAGGCGTCGACGACAGCTGCGCAGGCGGCGCGGGCGGTGGAGCGCGAGCGCATCGATGCGCTGATCCACGACAGTGTGATGGCGACGTTGCTGGCCGCCTCGCGGCCGGATGGCCACGGCAATGTTCCTGAACTCGCCGCGCAGACGCTGGCTGAGCTGGATGCCATCGTGACCCATGGTGCGAACGACGGCTCGTTCACGCCCGGGCAGGCGCTGGTCTACCTCCGCGGTGCTGCGGCGGACGCCGACGTAGGAGCGGAGTTCGCGGTGCGTGCCGACGCGGACGACGCGACGCCGATTCCCGGCGCGGTGGTCCGGACGCTGGGGGCCGCGGTCGCCGAGGCACTCCGCAACTGCGTGCGGCATGCCGGACCCGCGGCGCGGCGCACCATCGAGGGAACGGTCGGATCCGACGCGCTCGTGGTGCTCGTCCGGGACGACGGCGCGGGGTTCGACCCGGCGCGCGTGCTGGCGCAGCGGCTGGGCATCGCCGTCAGCATCGTCGGCCGCATGGCGAGTCTGCCGGGTGGCTCGGGCGCCGTCGAATCCGCCCCGGGTGCGGGCACCGTGGTTCGGCTCGGATGGGAGCGCGAGTGAGCGAGACGGCAACGACGGCCGACGAGGTCGGCGACATCCGGGAGCTGATGGGACTGCGGACACCGGCCGCCGCGGTCATGGTCGCGTTCTTCATCGCGACGTTCAGTCTGGTCGGACTGATCACTGCGCCCCAGGGGCGACTCTGGCCCCAGGCAGTGGCGTTGACCCTGATCGGTGTGGCCGCCCTCGGATTGATCCGCGCGCCCAGCGATCCGCTGTCGGTGCCGTGGACGGCCTTCGTCGCGCTGGCCGGGCCGGTGGCCGGAGCGATCGTCTACCCGCAACTGGACGTCGACGACCTCATCTCGTTGCAACTGTGGCCGCCGACGGCCGCCACCGGCCTCGCCGCCTATCTGTGTGTCCGCGGGCGGGTGTGGTCGGCGTGGGCGTCGCTTGCCGCGACGGTCGGTTTGTTTGTGGTGTGGGCCGAGGTCGCCGGGAAGGGCGTGGGCTTCGCTCTCGGCGTGACCTTGGTGAACTTCGCGCCCCTGGTGATGGCCACCTTCTTCGCCCGTACGATTCGGCCCGCGGCGCGGGACATCTTCCTGCTGCGGCAGGCCTCTACCGCGGAGGTGGCCAACCAGGCCGCGTTGCGCGCAGTCCGCGAGGAACGCGACCGCCAGCTTCTCCGACTGGATGCCCGGGTACGGCCACTGCTGGAGCGTCTCGCGATGCCGCAGGAGATCACGCCCGCCGACCAACTGGAGTGTGGGCTCGTCGAAGCCGGTCTACGCGACTCGCTGCGCGCCCGCGCCCTGGACACCCCCGAGGTGCTCGACGCCGCTTGGCGGGCGCGTGAGAGAGGCGTGGAGGTAGTGCTTCTCGACGATTACGGGCTCACCGGTGCGCCAACGCAGGTCCGGGCACGCATCCTCGAGAACGTGATTCCCGCACTGCAGGACGCCGCGCAGGGAACCGTCACGATCCGCATCCTTCCGCCTGGTCGGCAGGTGTTGGCGACGATCCTCCACGCCGACGGCGATCACATCGTTCGTGCCGAGTATGACCAGAAGGGCCACTTGGCTTCCGCGAGATGAGGCCCCACCGTCCCAGTTCGGGTGACGCCGGAACTGTTGTCAACGCTTTGGACGACGCTGAGATTTGTGTCTACGACGTCGCGTCGTACCGCCCTAGCGTTTGTCATCGGAAAGTAGGACAAAACGGTGGGAGACAATGGTGTCTGACGAACGTGTCGAGCAACGGGTAGGTGTGTGGGCGTCCAGCCCGTGGCAGCGGGAGATGCTCACCGCATGGGTGCTCGGCGCCGGCTATCGGGCGGTGGTCGTCGATCTCCTCGACCCCGTCACCGACCTGCCCCCGGTGATTCTTGCTTGCGGAGGCGATCGCGCGCTCGACGCGGAACTGTCGTGGTCGACCGCCTCGCGGGTGTTGGTGATCGGCGGTGACGAGTCGGCAGCGGTCCTGAGCGGCTTCCGGCACCTGCCGGATGCGGACGGGGCGGCGGATCTGGTGAGTGCTCTGCTGATCGCCACGCTGGGAGCGCCGACGGGCCGCGTCCAGATCTCACGCCGTGAGCGTGAAGTGCTGACCACCTACGTGCTCGGCGCCACGGTCGACGAGACCGCCGACGAGCACTTCGTTGCCGCGAGCACGGTGCGGACGCACTACCGCCGCGCCACCCAGCGATACAGCGCCGCCGGCCGGCCGGTGCTGAACAAGACCCAACTGCTGTTGCAGATGATCGCTGACGGCTGGATCGAAGTGAACGGCGGCACGGGCGCGTCCACCCCGGTCGGGACGGCGCGCGGACGCGTCCATCGCAAGCGGGTCACTGCATCCGACGGCGGGCTGCGGAGGCGCTCCCCGCTCGCCGCGGGCCTGCCGCTCGACGCGCGCGTTCCGTAGACGGGGTGCCGTCGTCTCGTTCGTGTACTACCGCCTGCCGTGTGGGGAAACGGTAGGAATGGTGGGCGGCAACACAGGCCGCGGACGAAGGAGAACGAGACGATGGAACTGAACGACGACTTCTTGGCCGAGATCGGGCTGGGCGATCTTCCCAAAGAGCAGCGCAAGCCCTTCCTCGAGCAGGTGTACTCGACGCTCGAGCAGCGGACCGGCGAGGCGCTGTCCGCAGGGCTCACCGATGCGCAGCTGGCCGAATTCGAAAGTCTCGTCAACCGCGATGGCCCGAAGGTCGCGGCCTGGTTGGAGAAGTACGCACCGGACTTCGCCACGGACCCGCTGTACCTCAAAGTGCGAGACGCAATGGGCCCGGAGGCGAGCGACTCCGATGTTGTCTGCGAGTATGCGGCGGGGCAGTGGCTGCATATCAATCGGCCGAACCACAAAGAGGTCGTGACGCAGATCTTCGCCGACATCAAGGGCGAGATCATCGCGAATCGGGACAAGATCCTCGGTATCGGCTGACTGGGGCGTCGTGACCCGCGGCATCGAGGTCGCCACGGTGTTGAACTGCCGCGAGTATCTCGGTCCGCAGTTCGTCACCGTGCGCGTGGTGCCGCCGGTCAGGCCTGAGTTGGACCTCTTTAGTGCCTGGATTTGAGGGCGTCGAGGATCGCTGTGGCGTCGGCGTCGAGTGGCGTGCGGGCGGTGATTTGGTGGCCGTTGACGTCAACGACGACGGTGTGAATGCGGCGTAGGTGTTGGATGATCTTCTTGATCGAGTAGCCGGTCGCGTTCTGAAGGTCGCGGGCGATCGCGAGGGCGGCGAATACGATGGTCAGGTGGGCTTCGATGGAGTCGCGGCGGCGGTGGAAGATTGGT